>JBKJJS010000279.1:0-6812 GCA_046597895.1 Ilumatobacteraceae bacterium | reverse complement strand
TCCCCCTCGTAATCGACACCGATCGCACAATCCCCGGCCAACGCCGCCGCACACGCCTGCTGCACCGAGCCGGCTGCCATCAGCGTGCCGCGCGAACCGGTGGTCTGTCCAAAACCGAGCTCGCGCGTCGTGTCGACGATGACCTTGATCCGGTTCGGGTCCACGCCGAGCTCCTGCGCCGCGACCTGGAGGGCCACGGTGTGCACCCCCTGGCCCATCTCCGTCCAGCCGTGGCGGACCTCAACAATGCCATCTCGCTCGCTCTCGCTCGCACCTTCGCTCCCGGGGTCGACAGGCGAACAGAACCGCACGACGGCGCCCGTCCACTCCTTGAAGCCGTTGCCGAGACCGGAGTTCTTCAGGCCAAGCCCGAGGCCGACCGCCAGGCCGGCGGCGATGGCGGCGTCGTAGGCGGGCTTCACCTCGTCGAGGCACCGCTCGGCGCCAAGGCACCCATCGTCCATGATCTGCCCCGGTCCCCACACCATGCCGGGCTTGATCACGTTGCGTTTGCGGATCTCCCAGCCCGTGATGCCCACCTGTTCGGCCAGGCGGTCCATGACCCCTTCCATGGCGAACTGCGCCTGGTTGGCGCCGAAACCGCGGAACGCCCCGCACACCGGGTTGTTCGTACGGGCGGCGATAGACCGCACGTCGATCGTCGGCAGTTGGTACGGGCCGCTGGCGTGGCCGGCCATGCGCTCGAGCACCTTCATGCCGACGCTGGCGTACGCCCCGGAATCTCCGATGGCCCGCACCCGCAACGCGGTCAGCCGGCCGTCCGCATCACAGCCTGCCTCGTACTCCATGTGGATCGGGTGGCGCTTGGCGTGGATGAGGAGGCTCTCCTCGCGAGACAGCGTGCACTTCACCGGGCGCTGGAGGAGCCAGGCGGCCAGCGCCGTCTGGGCCTGGTTCGCCATGTCCTCCTTGCCGCCGAACGCGCCACCGTTCGAGACCAGTTCCACCGTGACCTGATCACGGGTGAGCCCGAGCACGGAGGCGATGTCATTCCGGTCGTCCCACACGCCCTGGCCGCCGGAGTACACGTGGATGGTTCCGGCCACCGGGTCAGGCACGGCCACCGTCGCCTCCGGCTCAAGGAACGCGTGCTCGATGCGTTGTGTCTCGAACACCTCGGACACGACGTGGGCCGACCCCGCCAGCGCCGCCTCGACATCGCCGCGGCGGTACTCCGTGAGGCTGAGCACATTGCCCTCCGTGCCCCACACCGCGATCTCGGGATCGTCGATGGCGGCGGCCGCGTCCGTGAGGGGACGCAGGACGTCGTACTGCACCGTGACCAGTTCGGCAGCGTCGCGGGCGTGCTGTCGGGTGTCCGCCACCACGACGGCGAGGACATCGCCGGCGTAGCTCGTACGCCCGCCCTCGGGGATGAGGACGGGCCAGTCACGATGGATGATGCCGACCCGAAGCTCACCGGGCACGTCCGCCCCGGTGTAGACGGCGATCACACCGGGCGCGGCGGCCGCCGCCGCGGTGTCGATGCCCACCACGTCGGCCCTCGCGTGGTCGGTGAGCCGCAGCGCGGCGTGCAGCATGCCGTCGATGCGGATGTCGTCGATGTAGCCCCGGTCGCCGAGTGTCAACTCCTTGGCCTGATAGCGGGCCCCACTGCTGCCGATACCACCGAGGGGCTCCGGCACGAGGTCCTTGCCCAGCGCCACCGCCTCGATGGCGTCGAGAATCTTCACGTAACCCGTGCAGCGGCAGAGATGGGCGCCGAGGTGGCGGGCCATGTCGGCGCGCTCGAGCCCCGCGGCCTTTCTGTCCACTTGCGCCTTGGCCCGCATCACGATCCCCGGGATGCAGAACCCGCACTGCAGGCCCCCGCACGCCGCGAACGCGTTGGCGTAACGATCCCGCTCAGCGGTGGCGACGCCCTCCAAGGTGAGTACGTGCTTGCCCTCGGCTTTGGCCAGTGAGACCTGACATGCCACGAGCGGCTTGCCATCGACGTGCACCGTGCAGCACCCGCACTGGCCACTCGGCGAGCAGCCGTCCTTGGGTGAGGTGATGTCCAACTCTTCGCGCAGTGCCGCCAGCAGGTGGGGGTGATCGGCCCTGACCTGCACCGGGGTGCCGTTCAGAGAGAAACTCACCACATCGGTCACGCGTCACATTCTGTCAAAGTCACGGCTCACCGGCATCAGGGGGCCATCACGGCGGTTCGATGACACCACGCTGGCCGGTGATGCGGCCGTAGACCTCGGGGCGCCGGTAGCGCTCGAAGTCGAACAGCGTGCCCTTGTACTTCGCGCACCAGTCCAGGTCGCAGCGGGCCACCAACAATTCGTCGCCCGCGGTGTACGCCTGGGCCACGATCTGACCGCTCGGGGCGACGATGCAGCTCTGGCCGAGAGAGTCGACACCCTCCTCCACCCCACCCTTGGCCACCCCGACCACCCAGGTGCCGTTCTGGTAGGCGCCCGACTGCATGACGAGCGCGTTGTGGAAACCCTGCAGGACGTCCTGGCTCGGGTCCGGCACGTAGTGCAGCGGCGTGTTGTAGCCGCAGAGGATCATCTCGACGCCCTGGAGACCCATCTCCCGGTAGCTCTCCGGCCAGCGCCGGTCGTTGCAGATCATCATGCCGACGAGGCCGCCGAACGCCCTCCACACCCCGAAGCCCTCTGGACTCGGCTCGAAGTAGTAGCGCTCAGCGTGCTGGAAGGGCCGGTCCGGCTCGTGGTGCTCGTGGCCGGGGATGTGGACCTTCTTGAACGTGGCGACCTGGCGGCCGTCACGTTCGACGAGCGTCTGGACGTTCCACCGGCGGCCGTCGCCGTCGAGCAGCGCGTACCCGAGGCAAAAGCCGATGCCGAGCCGTTTCGCCTCGTCGAACAGGGGCTGCGTGGCCGGGTTGGGCATGGCGCGCTCGTAGAAGTGGTCGAACTCACGGATGTCCTCGACGAACCAGCGAGGGAAGAACGTGGTGAGGGCCAACTCGGGGTAGACGACGAGATCGCACCCGTTGGCCGCTCCCTGGTGGAGGAGTTCGACCAACCGCTCCACCACGTCGACGCGGGTGTGGTCACGTTGGATCGGGCCGAGTTGGGCGGCCCCGACGGTGACGATGCGGCTCACCCCTTCATGCTGCCAGACACCAGTGAAAAACATTGCCCAACTCTTGACCGCCGGGGTGAAATCCGGTGAGTGATCCGGTGTGTCACCCGGTGAGTGCCGTGCGGATGATCGTTCCCATGCTCGCCGTACGGCCCCCTCATCACCGCCGTCCGATCGGTCAGCCGGTCCTCGAGGACTGGGACCGGTTGGTACGCCATCGGACGGACCTGTCCACCTTGCTCATGGCCACGGGATACGCGCCGCACCCCACGCGATCCGGATGGGCGTGGGTGCCAGCCGACGGCAGCGACGGTGCACTCGCCGCGCTCGTCCGGGACGCGGCCGTGGATGCGGTGGCCGCCCGGGTGGTGTTGCAACGGATCCTCCCCGGGTTGGTCGCCATCGCCCGCCGGCGCTCACACGGGCACGTCGGTCGGGCCTACGAGGCCTTCGACGAGTTGCTCGGAGCCGGTTGGATCGTCATCCGGGCCTATCCCATCGACCGCCGGCCCCACCTCGTGGCGGGCAACCTGTTGCGTGACATCGAGTACCAGGCGTTCACCCGTTCGGCACGGCGGGTCATGGTGCGTCGGGAGATTCCCGGTCCCATCGCCGAGCATTCAGCGCCCACGGTCACGTCGGCCTTCGATGAGGTCGTGGAGGTGTTGTGCGATGGCCGCGACGCCGGCATCGACCTCGACGACATCCGGTTTGCTGGCGCATTGGCGAGCGGCCGCAGCACGGCAGCGTTGGCGCAGGAGCGCAAGGTGACTCACCGCACCGAGCGGTACCGGCGGGCCCGGGTCGCATCGGCGCTGCGCGTCGCCACGCTCGGTTGGGGCGGAGGTGATGACAACTGCTAACCCAGCACCATGACCATGCTCACCTCCGAACAGGACACGTTCCTCCAGACCAACCGGTGGGCCCTTATCGCCACGGTCGGGCGGTCCGGGGCGCCGCAGGTGACGATGGTGGCGTACCACTGGGACGGCCAGGACATCGTGGTGTCCACGAGGCGGGCGGCGGCCAAGTGGGTCAACACTGCTCACCAGCCATTGATCGGCATCACGGTGACCGACGATCAGCGCTGCCTGTCGGTGTACGGCACCGCCGAGCGGATCGCCGACGATCCCGAGCGCGAAGCGCTGAGCCGCCGAGTGCAGGCGTCGTTGTTGCCTGACCACGCTGCGCAACTCGAGCGCGACTTCGTGAAGGGTCTCGATGTGGCCGGCCGAGTGATCATCCGGCTCGTGCCGGATCGGGCGATCGGGCGTATCTGATCCGCGAGTGCTAATACCGCGCCACCATGGACGGACTCACTGTTCCCGCCGACATCGATGACGTGACGCCGGAGTGGCTCACCGTGGCCCTTCAGCACGGTGGTGCGCTCGGCCCCTCCGGCCAGGTCACCGACATCGCCCGCTGGCAGGTTGGGCTGGGCGTGGGCATCATGGGTGTCATCCACCGGCTCGTGCCGACGTACGTCGGTGACACCCACCGTGCTCCGACGTCCGTCGTCGTGAAGCAGCCGTCGACCTTCCCGGCCAACCGAGAGCAGGGGATCACCCTCGGTCTGTACGTGTCCGAGGTCCGCTTCTATCAAGAGCTGGCTGCCCACACCGCGCTCCGGGTGCCGGCGACGTACTACGCCGACCGGGCCGACAACGGAGACTTCGTCATCCTGATGGAGGACCTGTCCGGGCTGCGGATGCTCGACCAGGTCGAGGGGATGACTCCGGACGAGATGATGCACGCCGTGCGGATGCTGGCCGACCTCCACGGTCCATGGTGGGGCAAGGTCGCCGACCTCGACTGGGTGCCGAGCGTGGTCCACCCCCGCATCGAGGGGTTCGCTGCCGTGTTCCCGGACCTGTGGACGGCCACGCAGCAGCGCTTCGCCGATCGCCTCGGCCCCGGCGCCGTGGCGGTGGGCGATGCGGTCGCCGTGCACTACCTGTCGTGCATGAAGCGACTCGGCGAACGCCCGTGGACGTTGCTCCACATGGACTACCGGTGCGACAACTTCCTGTACGACGACGGTGCCCCGGATGCGCCACTCGTGACCCTCGACTGGCAGTCGCTCGGCCGGGGGCCGGGCGTGTACGACCTTGCGTACCTACTGGGCGGCAGCGTGACACTGGAAGTACGCCGCACCCACGAGGACGTGTTCCTCCACGCCTACCACGACGGGCTCGTGGCCCACGGGGTCGATGACTATTCGTTCGACGAGTTGGTCGCCGACTACCGACTCGCCAGCCTCGTCGGAATGGGGTCGGCCGTCCTCGTCGGCGGCGGACTCGACATGGGCAACGAGCGCGGGGTGGCCCTGATCGGTTCGATGGTCGAGCGCCACTTCGCGTTGCCGGTCGACCTGCACGCCCTCGACTTGATCACTGGGTGACGGTGGAACTCGGCGACACCGCGTTGCCGCCTGACACGATCGGGCTCCTGGATGGTCTCGCCACGACGCGGGCCATCCGCCGTTACCGCGACGAACCCGTCCCGCCCCACGTGTTGCGGGCCATCCTGTTTGCGGCCACTCGAGCGCCGAGCGGCTCGAACCGCCAGCCCTTCCGTTTCCTCGTGCTCACCGATGGGCCGAAGGCGGCCGAGGCCAAGGCGCTCATCGGTGCTGGTGCGCGGCGTATGTGGGACGCCAAGCGGGTGAAGGACGGCTACGACCGCGGCTCGGGCGCCGTCGGCGGCAATTCGGTTCCGTCGCCGAAGGCCAGGATGGCGGCGACGATGCAGCGCTACGTCGATGAGTTCGACACGGTGCCCGCGCTCATCCTGCCGTGCCTCGTGCGGTACCGCGAGCCCATCCCCAACGAGGGGGCGTCGATCTATCCGGCATGTCAGAACATCCTGCTGGCCGCCCGGGCGCTCGGGTATGGAGGGGTGATCACCGGGTTCCACGGGATGGCCGAGCCCCAACTGCGCGTGCTGCTGGGTATCCCCGAGCACGTCTTCGTGGCGGCAACCATCACCCTCGGCAAGCCTGAGGGCGGCCACGGGCCGGTGCGACGTCGTCCGATGGGCGAGTTGGTCTTCAGCGAGACATGGGGTTCGTCCGCCGACTGGGCCGTCGACCCACCCGGCACGACCCACACCGCCGCCGGCCCACCCCGATAGCTCAGGCCGAGGCGAGTTGGCGACTGGCGCGGGCGGCGACCGTGGCGACCAACGCCCCGACTTGCGCCTCCGCGCCGGCCACGGGGAATCGGTAGGCCGGTCCGTGCGCATGGATGGCCGCCACTACGACGCCGGTGGCCAACCGGATCGGGGCGGCGACCGAGTTCGCACCGACCTCGAACTCCTCGTGAATCCACGCGTAGCCATCGGCCCGGATTTGCTCGAGCCGGGCCCGGATGGCGGCCGGGTCGACCATCGTCCTCGGGGTGAAGTGGGCCAGCGGGCGGCTCAGAACATCATCGACCCGCTCCGGTGGACCGAAGGCCATCAGCACCAGGCCCGACGAGACGCCATGGGGGGCCAGGCGTTCACCCGTCCAGTCGCGTACCTGGACGGCGTTCGGGGAATCGACCTGATCCAGGTAGTGGACCTCGCTGCCAGCGAGGACCGAGAGCCCGGCCGCCTCCCCTGTCGCCTCGACGAGCTCGAGGAGGTGCGGGCGGACCAGGTCGATCAACCTCGGGGCCGGCGCCACCGCGGCGACGATCTCCATCATCGAGGGCCCTACCGGATCGGGCCCGCCGACGGAAATC
>JBKJJS010000225.1:0-12870 GCA_046597895.1 Ilumatobacteraceae bacterium | reverse complement strand
GCGCCACATTGTCGGCGAGATGGACATCGATCGCGTCATCGACTGGTCCAGCGGTAGCCCTCTCGCCAGAAGTACGGAACGGACCAGAAGCGCGCTGGAACGGGGGGCGGGGGCCATGGACGATGTCGATCGCTCGCTCTTTCTCGGCCTTGTCCTCGGCGACGACCGCCATCAGCCCGATGCGCTCGTTGCTGACTTCCGTAGGGCGGGCCTTGGTCACCTCACCGCGGTCTCCGGCCAGAACGTGGCGTTCCTCTTGGCGGTCGCCACGCCGGGTCTCCGGCGCTTCCGGCCTGGCATCCGTTGGGGGCTCACCGTTGGACTCCTGGCATGGTTTGCCGCACTCACTCGCTTTGAGCCCTCCGTCTTGCGGGCCACGGTGATGGCGGGTGTGTCCGCAACGGCGTTCGGGTTGGGCCGCTCAGCCTCTCCGGTCCGGCTGTTGTGCCTCGCCGTGTCGCTACTCCTTGTCGTGGACCCCTTTCTCGTCTGGTCGGTCGGGTTCTGGTTGTCCGTCGCCGCCACTGCTGGCATCGTGCTCCTGGCCGTGCGGATCTCCGGGGTGCTCCCGGGCCCGCGCTGGCTCACCATCCCGTTAGGGGTGTCGTTGTCGGCTCAGTTGGGGGTGGCGCCGGTGGCCTGGTTGGTGTTCGGTGGTGAGCCGGTGGCGGCCCTGCCGGCGAACGCCCTCGCGGAGCCGGCGGCGGCATTCACGATGACGTACGGGCTGCCGGCAGGGCTGATTGCCGGCGCGATGCCGTCCTGGGTGGGCGCCATCATCCATGGTCCGACGGTGCTGTGCGTTCGATGGCTGCGGTTCGTCGCCAGGGCCGCGGGAGCGCTCGACTACCCGTTCCTGCGCCCGGCAGTGGCCGCCAGCCATGTCGCCATCCTGTTGTGGGCACTGTGGCGGGTTCACCACCCCAACGCCGACCGCGCTGACGAGTCCAAGAGGTAGGTTCGGAAGCGATGGCATCAGAGTTCCCTCGAGAGAACCCGGACCGCAGGGCTGTGCCATCGTGACGGTGCATCTCATCGTTGGTGACGACGCGTCGTTGGTGTCGGCTGCCGTCAGCGACCTCGTTCATCGGCTGGTGGGCGATGGCGACCGCTCACTCATGGTGGACTCGTTTGACGGGGAGGAGTACGAGATGCACTCCGTCGTCGATGCTGCTCAGACCGCGCCGTTCCTCACCGAGCGCCGGGTCGTCGTGGCCCGAGACATCGGACGCTTCAGCGCTGACGATTCGGCAGCACTGGTGCGGTATCTGGGCGAACCGCTCGACAGCACCGAGTTGGTGCTCGTCGGAGGCGGGGGCCGGCTGGCCAAGGCCGTCACCGATGCCGTCAAGAAGGCCGGTGGCGCCGTCGTCGAGACCTCGCCGCCCTCGAAGAAACAAGACCGGCAACATTGGGTGGAACAGCAGGCGGCGGAGGCTGGCGTTCGGCTCGACGGGGCCGCTATCAGTCTCATCACGGCGTGGCTGGGCGAGGATGTCGGTCGAATCGGTGGCCTACTCGACACGCTCGAGAGCACGTTCGGCCTCGACAAGATGCTGCGGCCCGCCGACATCACCCCCTTTCTCGGTGATGCCGGAGACGTGCCGCCGTGGGACCTCACCGACGCCATCGACCGAGGTGATACGAAGTCGGCCCTCTCGCTTCTCCACCGCATGGTGGGGGCCGGAGAACGCCACGCGCTCGTGGTGATGGCCATCTTGTTCACGCACTACGGACGACTCCTGCGTCTCGATGGAGCCGAGGCCCACGACGAGGCAACGGCTGCCGTCGTACTCGGGGTGAAGCCCAGCTTTCAGGTCAAGAAGGCGGTCGAGTTGTACCGAACGCTGGGGTCAGGTCCAGTACACCGCGCCATCGAATTGCTCGCTCGGGCGGACCTCGATCTCCGTGGCGCCCGGGATTGGCCCGACACGCTCGTCATGGAAGTACTCGTCGCTCGGCTCTCCCGGCTCGGCGCGGGAGCGGGCGCTGGCACGGGATCGAGGAGGGGTCGCGCCTGACCACCTGCTACAACGGCACCGAACAGAGGGGGTCGAGATGTCGAAGGAAGGTCTGGCGTCGGCGGCGCGCAGTGTCGCCGAAGTCAAGCAGGTGATCGTCAGTGTGTCGGAGAGCGAGGCGGCGCGGCCAAGCGGCTGTGCTGGCTGGTCCGTCAAGGACCTTGTGGCGCATATGTCGTCCAACTTCAAGGAAATCTGCGAGCCGTCTCCGCCCCCGCCCGAGCCGATGAACCTGCCAGCCGAGCGGTTGATGGATTTGCTCGTCGAGCCTCGCAAGGACTGGTCGTGGGTGGACGTACGCGACGAGTACCTCCGCTACGCCGATGGTGCCGTGGCTGCTCTCGGAGCGCTGCAGGATGAGCCGCTGGCGTCCACGCCGAGCGCGCTGGCCGACCTGGGCACGTACCCGATGCACCAACTGGCCGATGCGTTTGCGTTCGACCACTACTGCCATCTGCGCATCGACCTGCTGGCTCCCACCGGCCCGATCCATCGCGATCTGCCGCCGCCGGATGACGCGCTGGTCGGGCCAGCCGTCGGGTGGATGCTGGCGGGGCTGGCGCAGATGCAGCCAGGCCTCGTGGACGATCTCCTCGAGCCGATCGGCCTACGTCTCACCGGTGCGGGAAGTGGGGAATGGCGGCTGATACCCACCGAGACCGGCATCGTCGTGACGGCGGAACCCGGATCAACGGCCGCCACGGTTACATCAACCGCTCACGACTTCGTCCTCTGGGGTACGACGCGCCATGCATGGCGGGATGACTGCACCCTCGAAGGTGACGAGCGCGTGGCGATCCGCTTCCTCGACGCGCTGAACATCGTCTGACCTGGGAGCAAACCCCGGCGTCAGCGAGCGGCCTCAGTGAGCGGCGTTGGCCCTCTTCATGAGGCGGGACTTACGCCGGGCGGCGGCGTTCTTGTGGAGCATGCCCTTGGCGGCAGCCATATCGAGGCGCTTGATGGCTAGGCGCACGGCCGCGTCCCCACCCTCCGTACCGATGGCGGCGTTGGCAGTCTTGACGCGGGTCTTCAGCTCGCTCTTGACAGCCTTGTTGCGCTCACGACGCTTCTCGTTCGTCTTGATGCGCTTCTTCTGACTCTTGATGTTCGCCATGCTGAATGCCTCGCTCGTCGGCCCTTCGGTTCGTCTCGAATCGGCTGTCGGCCGGTGGCGTGGTGCCACGTCGGCCGACCCGCTGGTCGAGTCTCCCGATGGATGCCGGTCGGGAGCCTGACAAGGATAGCGGGGAACCGGGGCGGGGGACCACCCCCCGGTAGGATCGATCTTCGGCCCACGCCGTCCGCACCGGGCGAATGGGCCAGCCCTCTCCCATGGACCTCTCCCGCATCCGGAACTTCTCGATCATCGCGCACATCGACCACGGCAAGTCGACGCTGTCCGATCGCATCTTGGAGATGACCGGGGCGGTGGATGCCCGCGAGATGCGCGAGCAATACCTCGACTCGATGGATCTGGAGCGCGAGCGCGGCATCACGATCAAGGCCCAGAACGTGCGGGTGCCGTGGCGCGGCCACATGCTGCACCTCATCGACACCCCTGGCCACGTCGACTTCGGGTACGAGGTGTCGCGGTCGCTCGCCGCGTGCGAGGGGGTGGTGCTCGTGGTAGATGCCGCCCAGGGCATCGAGGCCCAAACGCTCGCCAACTGCTACCTGGCCCTCGAACACGATCTCGAGATCGTGGCCGCGCTGAACAAGATCGACCTGCCGGCCGCCGACCCCGATCGCTATGCGATGGAGATCGAGACGGTCCTCGGGATCCCGGCGGAGGACATCCTGCGCATTTCCGCGAAGACGGGAGAGGGTGTCGCTGAGCTGCTCGACGCCATCTGCGAGCGCATCCCCGCCCCGAAGGGCGATCCGGAGGCGCCGCTCCAGGCGCTGATCTTCGACTCGCAGTACGACCAATACCGAGGGGTGGTCTCCAGCGTCCGTGTGATGCAGGGGCGACTCAGCGCGGGAAGCCGGCTGCGGTTCATGCAGACGAAGGCCATCCACGAAGCGATTGAAGTCGGGGCTCGCATGCCCGTCCCGACGCCGGTCGCCGAGCTTGGCCCCGGCGAAGTCGGCTACATCATCGCGGGGATCAAAGACGTGGGCGAGGCCCGTTCTGGCGAGACCGTCACGACGGAGCGCCACGGGGCCACGGAGGTCCTCCCCGGGTATCGCGACCCCAAACCGATGGTGTTCTGCGGGTTGTACCCGGTCGACGGCGACGACTTCGAAACGCTCCGGGAGAGCATCGAGAAGTTGAAGTTGAACGACGCCTCGATCACGTACGAGCCGGAGACATCAGGTGCCCTCGGCTTCGGGTTCCGCTGCGGGTTCCTCGGGCTGCTGCACATGGAGATCGTTCGGGAGCGCCTCGAGCGGGAGTTCGACCTCTCGCTCATCGCGACCGCGCCCTCAGTGGAGTACCGAGTGACGAAGACCGACGGCACGCTCGTCGTGGTCGACAACCCGGCCGATCTCCCCAACCCTCAGAGCATCCTGACGATCGAGGAGCCGTACTTCCGAGTCAGCATCATCACTCCGAAGGACTACACGGGGACGTTGATGGATCTGTGCCAGACCCGGCGGGGCGAGCTGATCAAGATCGAGTACCTCTCGCCCGAACGCGTCGAGTTGCACTACCGGATCCCGCTCGCCGAGGTGGTCATCGACTTCTTCGACCAGATGAAGTCCCGCACGCAGGGCTACGCCAGCTTGGACTACGAACTCGATGGCTATGAAGCGTCGCAACTCGTGAAGGTGGACCTGCTGCTCAATGCCGTCGTGGCCGATGCGTTTGCCACCATCGTCCATCGCGACAGGGCCTTCGAATACGGGCGTCGGATGTGCGAGAAGCTGCGCGAGCTCATCCCGCGACAAATGTTCGATGTCCCGATCCAGGCTGCCATCGGCGGCAAGATCATCGCCAGGGAAACCGTGAAGGCGAGACGCAAGGACGTGCTCGCCAAGTGCTACGGCGGCGACATCACCCGGAAGCGCAAGCTGCTGGAGAAACAGAAGGAAGGCAAAAAGAAGATGAAGTCCATCGGTCGGGTCGAGATCCCGGGCGACGTCTTCATCGCGGCGCTACGCCTGGACGACTGATGACCGGCACCCGGTACAACACGTTCCGGTCCCTCCGTCATCGCAATGCCCGTTTATTCTTCGCTGGCCTCTGGGTCTCCCAGGTCGGGTCGTGGATGCAGACCGTGGCCACCGTCCTGCTCGTCAAACGCCTGGCGCCCCCCGAGTGGGAGGGGCTGCTGCTCGGCGTGACCATCGCGGCCCAGTTCGTTCCGATGCTGCTCCTCGGGGCCTGGTTCGGGGCGTTTGCCGACCGTCGCAACCGCTGGCGGGTCACGGTGGTGACGCAAACCGCGATGGCGGTGCAAGCACTCGTGTTGGCGACTCTCACGTTTGCTGGCCTGGCATCGATTCCCCTCCTCATCTCCATGGCGGTGGTGCTCGGGGTGATCAACGCCGCCGACAACCCGTCACGTCGAGGGGTGGTCACCGAGCTCGTCGAGCCGGCAGGAATCCCCAACGCCATGGCGCTCAATACGGCGACGATGACGGGCTCGCGGGCGATCGGGCCAGCGCTCGCGGCCCTCGTCATCCCGACGCTCGGCTTCGCGTGGTGCTTCCTGCTGAACGGACTCTCGTTCGTGGCCATCGTCGGCGCGCTGCTGGCAATGGATCGCCGCGCACTCCATCGAACTCCGACGGCCCCGCGCGGGGGTACGCCCGTGCGCGACGGACTGCGGTTCGTACGCGACGACGTCGTGCTGCGACGGGTCTTCATCGTGATGGTGATCGTGTCGACGTTCGCGTTCAACAACCAGGTCGCGCTCCCGCTGCTCGTGGAGGATCGCTGGCACCAATCGGAGTCGTGGTACGGCATCCTGCTGGCCGTCTTCAGTGCCGGCTCGTTCGCCGGCTCGCTGTTCGTGGCCGGGCGCGGCGTCATCACCGAGCGCCTCTACTACCAACTCACGTTCCTCCTCGCGGTGTCAGGCGTCGCCGTGGCGTTCGCGCCGAACGTGTGGTGGGCGCTCGTGCTCAGCATCCCGATGGGCGTCGGCGGCGCTGGTTTCCTCGCCGTCGGCAACGGCTTGAGCCAGCTACGGACACCCGGGCAGATGCGCAGTCGGATCCTCGCGCTCGTGGCGGTGGCGTTTCTCGGTTCGACACCCATCGGTGCACCGATCACCGGTCTCGTCGGCGACATGGCGGGGCCTGAGTGGGCTCTGGCCTATGGCTCGCTCCTCACGATCGCTGCCGCGATGTGGGGTTCGTGGTCGTACCGACACACCGGCAGTGAGGAGGCGGCGGTCGCCAGCGCCACACTTCGAGCATGACGTCGATCATGTGGTTCAGGCGGGATCTGCGCCTTGCCGACAACCTGGCCCTGACGGCGGCCGCCACGGCCGGTCCAGTCGTCGGGCTGTTCGTGATCGACCCGGTGCTCATGCGATCCTCCGGAGCGCCCCGCCGGCAGTTCCTTCGGAAGAGTCTGGATTCGCTGAATTCCTCGATGGATGGGGCACTCGCCATACGGGTCGGGGACCCGGCAGTGGTCATACCCGCCATGGCCAGCGAAGTCGGCGCGGCAGACGTGTTCGCCGCCAAGGACTATGGCCCGTACGGTCAGCGCCGCGACATCGCCGTGGGCCGAGCCCTTGCTGGCGCCGGCGTCGGTTGGCGGAGAATCGGGTCACCGTACGCCGTCGATCCTGGTGCCGTCGTGAAACCGGACGGAAGCGGGTACTCGGTGTTCACGGCGTTCTGGAATGCGTGGCAGCGCGTGCCCGTCGAACGGGCACGCGACAAGGTCGGTGATCGGGCCGACGTCAAGTGGGAGCGGCGGCCGAGCGATTCGGTCGAGTGGCCGGACGAACTGGTCGACCCGGCGTCCATCGATCTGCCAACAGCCGGGGAGGACGCGGCGTGGGCGCGGTGGCTGGAATTCCGCGAGCAAGCCCTCGAGGTCTACGCGGACGGGAGGGACGTGCCGGGCATCGACGGTACAAGTCGCCTCTCGACGTACCTGAGGTGGGGCGTAGTACACCCCCGTCAACTTCTCGCTGAGTTGGACGCATCGGCCGGTGCTGCGGCGTTTCGGCGGGAACTCGCGTGGCGCGAATTCTACGCCGACGTGCTGTACCGGCGGCCCGATAGTGCCTGGGCCAACCTGGACCGCCGCTACGACGCCATGATCGTTGATACCGACGACCAGGCCCTCGGCCGATTCAGCGAGTGGCAGCGGGGCGCCACGGGGTACCCCATCGTCGCCGCCGGGATGCGCCAGTTGGCCGCCACCGGATGGATGCACAACCGGGTGCGGATGATCACCGCCAGCTTCCTGGTGAAGGATCTACATCTCCCGTGGCAGTGGGGTGCCCGGCACTTCATGGACCATCTCGTCGACGGTGACCTGGCCTCCAACAATCACGGATGGCAATGGGTGGCGGGGAGTGGAACGGATGCGGCGCCGTATCACCGCATCCTCAGCCCGTATCGCCAAGCCGAGCGGTTTGATCCCGATTCGGCCTACGTACGCCAGTGGGTCCCGGAGCTACGCGCCGCCCACGCCGGCCCCCTCACGAGCTATCCGCCTCCGATGGTGGATCACGCCATCGAACGGGTGGAGGCCTTGCGACGCCGGGGCTCGATAGCCTGAACGTGATGGGTCGGCGCCGGGTGACGTGATGCTCGACGAACGGAAGACCGCGATCCTGCGTGCGGTGGTGCAGGAGTACATCGAAACGGCCCAGCCCGTAGGGTCCGGTCACATCGCGAGTGCCCCCGGCGTGCAGGTCTCGTCCGCCACGGTCCGCAATGAGATGGCCGTGTTGGAGCAGGAGGGGTACCTCACCCAGCCGCACACATCGGCCGGTCGTATCCCAACCGACAAGGGGTACCGGTTCTTCGTGGATCACCTCACGCATCCCGGTCGACTGGACGCCGAGCGCCACCAGCAGGTCGGCGACTTCTTTGCCCACTCCCGGGGAGCGCTCGAGGGCTTGTTACGCCGGACGGGTCAGCTTTTGAACGACCTCACGAGCTACGCGTCGGTCGTCGTAGGCCCGAGCCAGGACCGGGCCACCGTCCGCAGTGTCCAGGTCGTGGGCCTCAGCCCTCATCACGCCACCCTCGTGGTCGTACTCTCGAACGGCAGCGTGGAGAGCGAGCCGATCGAGTTGGCGGTCGACACCCCAGACGCCAAGTTGGCGGCCGCCGGCGCCCACCTGCAACAGCACCTCGTCGGCTTCCCCCTGGCGACGAACCGCCCAGTGCCACCCACGAACGATGCCTCTGTCGAGGTCGTCTGCGTCGCCGCGCTCGGTGCACTCGGTCGGCACATGAACGACGGCGAGGCGCCGGTGTTCGTGCGTGGTGCCTCGGCGATGGCGACAGCGTTCGAGGCAGTGGACACGGTGCGCGCCGTGTTGATCGCCCTGGAGCAGCAGTATGTCGTGGTGTCGCTCGTGCATGACATCGTGGAACGAGGCCTCTCGGTGGCGATCGGGGCCGAGCACGGTATCGAACCACTCGTCGCGTGCGCCGTGGTCCTGGCCCCAGTCATGGCCGAGGGTGAACGGGTCGGGACGGTCGGTGTCGTCGGCCCGACCCGTATGAACTACCCGTACGCCTTAGCGGCGGTCGACATTGTCAGCAACCGGCTCGGCCGGCGGCTCGAGGAGGGCTGAGACCACCGTGGCGGACTTCTACGGATTGTTCGGCGTGCCGTCGGACGCCTCGGCCGACGACATCAAGAAGGCGTATCGGCGTCGGGCCCGCGAGTTGCATCCGGACGCCAACCCCGACGACCCGACGGCGGAGGACCGTTTCAAGGAGCTGGCTAGGGCCTATGAAGTGCTCTCGGACCCCGATCAGCGCGCTCGATACGACCGCTTCGGTGAAGCCGGGATCAGCGGAGCGGCCGGGGCTGGCGCGGGCGATCCGTTCGGAGGTGGTGGGCTCGGCGACCTCTTCGACTCATTCTTCTCCGGCAACGGCTTCGGTGGAGGCTCCCGGTCGCAGGGCCCGATTGGGCCTCCTCGTGGGCAGGATGTCGAAGTCGTTGCCGACCTCACATTCGAGCAGGCCGTCTTCGGTTGCACGTTGCCCGTGACCCTCCGCACCGCCATCGGCTGTACGACGTGCGATGGCGGGGGGGCGGCACCCGGTACGGATGTGTCCACGTGCACGACATGCCAGGGCACCGGCCAGGTGCGACGCGTGCGTCAGAGTCTGCTTGGGCAGATGGTGACCGCCGGGCCATGCGGACGCTGTCGGGGCCTTGGCCAGATCATCGCGACACCGTGCACAAGCTGCCGGGGCGAGGGCCGAGTGGTGGCCGACAAGACCTACACGGTCGACGTGCCGGCCGGGGTCGATACGGGGTCGACGCTGCGCCTCACCGGCCGTGGAGCGGTCGGCCCGCGCCGCGGCCCGGCGGGTGACCTCTATGTGCACCTGCGGGTCGCGGCGCACGAGCGCTTCGAACGCGATGGTGACGATCTCCTCACGGAAGTGGCGATCTCCATCGCTCAGGCGGCCCTCGGAACCACGCTGAAGTTCACCACCCTCGACAGCGACGAGGAACTCCTCGTTCCGGCCGGGACGGCGCACGGCACGCAGTTCTCCTTCAAGGGCCGCGGCGTCCCGCGCCTTGGGCAGCGCAAGGCCGGTCGGGGTGACGTTCGTGTGATGGTGGCCGTCGACGTACCGTCCAAGCTCTCCGCTCGCGAAGCGGAGCTGCTGCGTCAATATGCCGAGGAACGTGGCGAGGCCGTGAGTCCTGCTGAGCACTCGTTGTTCTCGAAGATCAAGTCCGCCTTCTCGTGATCGAACTGGCGGGCTCGGCGGCCCACGTCGTCGTCGACTCGCTGGCGGCGTTGGACCTGAGCGAAACGGACGATCATCACCTCACCCGGGTTCTGCGGTTACGGATCGGTCAGGTGGTATCGGCAACGGACGGCCGGGGCTCGTGGCGGATGGCGCAGTGGACCGGTCGAGGACTCGAGGCGAACGGTCCGCTCGAGTTCCAGCGTCGACCCACGCCGTCGGTTGCCGTCGGGTTCGGTCTCGTCAAAGGGGACCGCGCTGACTGGATCGTGCAGAAACTCACCGAGATCGGAGTGGACCAGATGGTGCCGTTGGTCACGGAGCGTTGCGTCGTGCGCTGGGAAGGAGAGCGCGCCGTGAGCCAGGTCGAGCGGCTGCGCCGCATCGCCAGAGAAGCGGCGATGCAGAGCCGAAGGGTCTGGCTGCCCGTCGTCGAGGCGGTGACCACACTCCCGGCTGTGCTCACCCGGCCCGGTGCAGCCATGGCCGACTTCGGCGGCGCGTGGCTCTCCTCACTTCGTTCTCTTGAGGTTTCGCTCGTGGTGGTCGGCCCAGAAGGTGGATGGTCGGCCACGGAACGTGGCCTCAGGGGACGGCGCGTTTGCCTGAGCGATCATGTGCTGCGCACGGAGACCGCAGCGCTAGTCGCAGGATCCCTGTTGATGGATCAACGACGAGTTCGACCCGACAGCACTGAGGGCTTCACGTCGAGTGATGGAGTTTGAACGCTTGTAGAAGTCGGCATGGACAACCTCTGCTCACGCGGAGTAGTCTGATGACCGCTTCCGTGGTGAAAGCATCGAGGCGTCTGGAGGGACACGAGTTCGATGGATGAATGTGATGGATGAGTTTGACGAGGAACTCTCGCCGTACAGCCGCAAGGTCGGGGACCGCCTTCGGGCCATTCGCCGCCAGAAACGACTCTCGCTCCAGGACGTGGAGGCGTCATCCGAGTTCGAGTTCAAGGCCTCCGTGCTCGGCGCGTACGAACGCGGAGAGCGGGCGATCTCGGTGCCGAGGCTGGACCGACTGGCGCGGTACTACGCCGTGCCGATCGACCAACTGCTGCCACAGGAGGACAGCCACGGCGGGGCTGAACTCGGTACCGATCAGCCCCGAGCGAAACTCGCCATCGACCTGGTGAAGCTCGGCCAGTTGAACGGTCAACCGTTCGAGACGCTGCAGCGGTTCCTGCGCATGATCCAGGTTCAACGCCAGGACTTCAACGGCAAGGTCATCACGATCCGCGAGGACGATCACCGCGCGCTTGCCGCCATGCTCGATGTCCCGTTCGACATGGTGAGCCCACGGCTCGAAGCACTCGACCTCATCTACCAACCGGACTGAGGCGGCGACCTGTCTGGCTGCCGCTGGGAGGGCGGCGGCGGCCAGACTGGGAACGTGACGCGCACCCCGTTCGGGATCTACCTACACGTCCCGTTCTGCGCGTCGCGATGCGACTACTGCGCGTTCGCCACCTGGACCGACCGTCATCACCTCGCTGCTGACTACCTCGACGCCTGTCGACTGGAGGTCGAGCGGGCCGTGGTGGCGGGGATGCCGGTCGCCGCGACGGTGTTCGTCGGGGGTGGTACGCCGACGCAGGTCGATGGTGATGCGCTCGGTGCGGTACTCGACGCCATGCCCATGGAGCCGGGCGCTGAGGTCACGGTGGAGTGCAACCCGGACGATGTGACGGCCGAACTGCTGGACGCGTACCGGCGCCATCGGGTGAATCGGTTGAGTTTCGGGGTGCAGTCGATGGTGCCGTCGGTCCTGCGGACGTTGGGTCGCACGCACGACCGCAGGAACGTGGCGAGAGCGGTCGCGCTCGCTCGGGCTGGCGGCTTCGAGTCGTTCAACCTCGACATCATCTACGGAGCGGTGGGCGAGACGCTCGCCGAGTGGGTCGAGACCGTCACCGCCATCATTGCGCTGGACCCGCCACATGTCTCGGCGTACGGACTGACGGTGGAGGCTGGCACTCAGTTGGCCCTCGACCCGCAGCGGTGGCCGGACGACGACGACCAGGCTGACAAGTACGAAGTTGCTGATGACCTCCTGATGGCCGCCGGCCTGGAGAACTACGAGGTGTCCAACTGGGCCAAGCCCGGCCATGAGTGCCGACACAACCAGGTGTACTGGAGCCAGGGTAACTACCGGGGCTTCGGGTGCGCCGCTCACTCACACGAGGCGGGTCGACGCTGGTGGAACGTCCGCACCCCTGAGCGCTACATCGATTTGGTGGCCGCCGGCGAGCCGACCGAATCAGCGGGGGAGTCGCTCGACGACGCCACCCGGCGGTTGGAGGGCCTTCAGTTGGCCCTGCGGACGCGCGACGGGGTGCCGCGCGGTGTGCTGGTCGAGGAGGATCTCGAAGGCTTGGTGGAGGTACGTGCGGAGCGAGTCGTGCTCACCCGGCGGGGTCGGCTGCTCGCCAACGAGGTGTTGCTCCGATTGGAGTAGCTGGTAGCGTTCGGCGTCCCGAAAGGGCGCGTAGCTCAGTTGGTTAGAGCGCTACCCTGACACGGTAGAGGTCCCGGTTTCGAGTACCGGCGTGCCCACCTGAAGGCCCTGGTGAGGGGCCGTTTTGATAGGCCTTCGGCGGGCGGCCAAACTCTCTCCCGTGGGAGCGTGGGACGGTTCGCCGAAACGATCCAGCGTACTTCACCGACAGAGTCCTCGCCGGATGGGTCGGCGTGGTACGCCACGACCCGCACCCGGGCAGCCGGCCGTGAACCACGAACGGCTCACGTCGGGCGCCTACCGGGTGACCGTGCAGTTCGACGGCGAACGGTGGCGCGGCACCGCCCGGTCGGCCCATCCGCTGGCGATCACCGGAGCCCGCCGTTGGGAAGCCATGCGGGCTCCAGTGGGGCGATGCCGACCTGGACGAAGCCCCCGGCCGGCCGCACCTACCCGTCCCCAGCGACGAAATGGGGCCGCAGCGCACGGTAGGCGGGCACTGCGGCCGCAGTTTGGG
>JBKJJS010000212.1:0-7459 GCA_046597895.1 Ilumatobacteraceae bacterium | reverse complement strand
CCCATGATGCCGGGGGCCTGGATCTCCATCCGGCGGGGCTGGGTGCCGGCGAGCGGACCCTTGCCGTCGACCGGCTCACCGAGCGCGTTCACGACGCGTCCGAGTACGCCGTCGCCGACGGGGATCGACAAGATGTTGCCGGTCGCCTTGACGGTCTGGCCTTCCTCGATGTTGGCGGAATCGCCAAGCACCACGGCGCCGATCGACGACTCGTCGAGGTTGAGGGCGAGGCCGACGGTGCCGTCCTCGAACTCCAACAACTCGTTGACGCCGCAGTCCGGCAGGCCGGAGATGCGGGCGATGCCGTCGCCGACCTCGGTGACGTGCCCGACGGTGCGGGCCTCCAATGAGGGCTCGAAGCCTTCGAGGTTCTTCCTGATCGCGGCGGCGATATCCGCCGCGGAGAGCGTGAGCTCAGCCATGTGTGTCGTTGCTCCTACAGCCGTGACTTCACGTGTTCGAGTGCGGTACGGACGCTGCCGTCGATGACGGTGTCGCCCACGGTGGCGACGATTCCTCCGAGTACGGAGGGATCGACGATCACTTTGAGGTTCACCTGCTTACCCGTGGCGTTGGCCAGGGCGGCGGCGAGTCGCGTCTCTTGGTCCTTGGTCAGCGCAACAGCCGAGCGGACCTCGGCGACCTCCAGGCTCTTGGAACTGGAAGCTCGCTGTACGAGGTTGTGGATGATGGCGGGAAGGTCCCGACCGCGGCCGGACCCGACCACCATCGACACCAACTGCGTGGTCGTCGTCGTGGCCCGACCCCCGAGGAGATCCTCCACGATGGCCTGGCGCTTCGCAGCCGGAATCATCTCGTCCGTCAACGCGTTGCGCAGGGCGTCCGAGCCTTCGAGGTTGCGGGCGAAGCGGAACAATTCGTCCTCGACCTCGTCGATGGAACCCTCGGCCCGGGCGATCTCGAAGAGCGCTCGGGCGTAGCCGTCGATACGGGCGTCGTTCGGTGTCATACGCCAACCCCCACTCGTGCAATGAACTTCTCGATGAGATCCTGCTGGGTGGCGGCATCGAGTTGATCGGCGACGACACGGTCCGTGGCGGCCCCTGCCAACTGGGCGATCTCGGCCCGCAGTTCGTCGCCAGAGCGCGACGCCAGCTGAGCGTTGTCGGCCACGGCCTTGGCCTCGAGGTCGGCCATCTCGGCCCGCAGCCGGGCCCGGCCATCGACGAGCAGTTGTTCGGCCTGGGCATCGGCCTCGGCCAACATCCTGGCCCGCTCGGCACCGATGTCGCCCTTGGCCTCACGGATGCGGATGGCTTCGGCCTCGGCATTGGCCTTGGCCGCCGCGGCATCGTCGAGTTGCTTCTGGATACGAGCAGTGCGGGCGGCCATGCCGGCCTTGAGCACGGGACCGGCCTTCCACCACAACAGCCCGAAGATCAGCACGGAGGCAATGCCCCCGGCGACGATCTCGTAGCCCTCCGGCCAGATCCACGAGTGGGTCTGGTCGATGCG
This sequence comes from Ilumatobacteraceae bacterium, assembly GCA_046597895.1. Lineage (GTDB taxonomy): Bacteria > Actinomycetota > Acidimicrobiia > Acidimicrobiales > Ilumatobacteraceae > WLJO01. The sequence continues at coordinate 5,983 of JBKJJS010000212.1, read as the reverse complement.
CTCCACACTCGGCACGAGCAGGATCAGCGGGTTCATGAAGCCACCCCCGCACTCATGGCATCGGCGACGGCTCGCTGGATGGAGGCGGCGTCGGGACGCTTGCCGATCGTGAGTTCGGCGGCCCGTTCGGCCACTGAACCGATGGCCGCTTCGATCGTCTGACGGGCCGCGGTACGGGCGACCTCGGCCTCGGCGGCCGCCACGGCACGACCCTCGGCGTTACGGGCGTTGACCTCGACGATGCGGGCGGACCGCTCGGACTCGAGGGTCTGGCGGGCGGCATCGATGCGGGCGGCCGCTTCGGCCTTCACGGACGCGATGGCGGCCTGATACTCGGCCACCTCACGCTCGGCGGCGGCGCGGGTGGCGTCGGCGCCCTCCAGGTCTCCCCGGATCTTGCCGTAGCGGGCGTCCATCCCCTTCTTCAGCTTCGGGACGAGGTAGAGCCGCATCATGGCGAGGAAGACCAGGAACGCACCCGCTCCCCACAGCAATTCCTTGGCTTCGGGGGCGATCGGGCTAGGACCCTCGTCGAGGGCCTCTTCCGTAGTCGCTTCGCCCTCGGCGGGCACGGTCGTGGTCTCTTCCCCTTCTCGGGGGAGGAGTACCTGGAACCCGCCCGCACCCAGGTGGGTGACGGTGACGGTGTGCACAGGCGCTCCTTACAAGCCGAGGAGGATGAAGACCACGAAGCCGATCAGAGCAAGCGCCTCGGTGAAGGCGATGCCCAGGAACATCGTGGTTCGGACCATGCCAGCCGACTCGGGTTGGCGCGCCATCGATTCGATGGCCTTGCCAACCACGTATCCGATGCCGATGCCAGGGCCGATGGCGGCGAGGCCATACGCGAACCCGGCGCCGATCGCGGCGTTGTTCTTCTTGAGGTCGCTGGCCGTCAAGACCGGTTCGGCCTGGGCGATGACTCTCGCGAGCGCTTCCATGATGGTGGTGTTCTCCTATTGCTCTGGTAGTTGGGAGATCTTGGTAGGGAGATCTGGGTGCGGGCGCAGGTCAGTGCGCGGGGTGCTTCGCCTGACCGATGTAGACGCCGGTGAGGATGGTGAAGATGAAGGCCTGCAGGAAGCCGACCAACACCTCGAACGCCGTGAGGAAGAGGAGCATGAACATCGGCAGGATGGTCATGGGCTTCAACAGCCACTTGTTCGTCTCGGCGAAGAGCATGGCGTTCGACAGGAGAGCGAACGTGACGAGCAGCATGTGGCCGGCCAGCATGTTGGCGAAGAGTCGGATGGCCAGGGAGAAGGGGCGCACGATGAACGTCGAGATGAACTCGATGGGCGTGACGAGGAGGTACATGGCCTTCGGCACACCAGGCGGGAAGAGCGAGTTCTTGAGGTACCCGAGGCCGTGGTGCCTGAACCCGACGGCGTTGTAGACGAGCCACACGACGACCGCCAGGAAGAGCGGCAGCGCCATGCGGGCTGTGGCCGGGAACTGCAGGATCGGGATGATGCCGGGCAGGTTGCAGAGGTAGATGAACACGAACATCGTGAGCAGGAAGGGCGTCCAGCCGAGCCCGTCCTCACCGATGGTCTGCATCACGATCTGATCCTCGATGAACTCCACACCTGTCTCCGCCAGGTTGCGCACACCCGTCGGCGCCACCATCGGGTCTTTGCGCCCGGCGAGCAGGAAGATCGTGATGCCGATGAGGGCAGCCAGAATGGCCAGCATCCCGACCTTGTTGAGGGACCCGTACGCGTCCTTCCAACGAATGAGCTCGTTGATCGGCGGGAATTCAAGGGCGAACATGCCGGAGTACCTCAGTTGCTCTTGTCGGAGTTGCGCTGGGTGGAGTTGTTCGAAGTGGGCTTCAGGCCGGGATAGGCGAGTGACATCGAGACGTAGCGGAGTTCCCAGATGAGGAGCCCGAGATGAGTGACGATGATGCTCGTTCCGAGGGCCGGGAGGGAAACCCACCCGGCCTCGTGGACGAGGAACACTGCGAGAAAGATGATGCCGAGACGCAGGAGGTAGCCGAACATCACGGCCCCCATGAGCACGACGAGCGAGATCCGCGAGGCCCAGGCGATGATGCCGGCCGACAGCGCGAAGTTGAACATCACGAGGGCGATGGCGAACGCCGACGACAAGGCCCCGGCCCCGCCCCAGATGGCAGCACAGATCGCGATGAGGACGGGTGCGCCCCACACACCGCGACGCAGCATGTCGCGGGTGACCTCGACCTCGGGCGCCGGCCCTTCGAGACGAGTGGTGAACGGCGAAGCGGTCATCACGAGGGCTGATCCGTTCGAGTCGGCGGGGCCGCAACCGGGGCTCGGCGCTGCGCGTCCAGCCGGTCCATCTCGTAGGTGTAGCCGTACCACGCCCGTACGAAGATGCCCAGGATGCCGAGAACGGTGAAGATCACCATGAACCACGGTTTCGTACCGAACACGTGGTCGAGCACGAACCCGATGAAGAAGAACAACAGCAAGACCCCGGCGATCTCGACGCCGTGCGAGATGCCGCGATTCATATCGGCCGCAGCCGGGCTGGGGGTTCGGTTCAGGGGCAGGGGCAGGGGTTTCACGGTGTCGTAGGTTCAGACCGAGCTTGTGATTTCGCTCACAATGTACGCGATCCCGGCTCGTCGGGCAACTTCGGCGGCAAATCCCGGCGGTGAAGGAGCCGAGGTCGCAACACCGTATACAACGCCAGCCCGATGGCCAGCACTCCGAGGGGGGCAAACGCCTGGCCCGTCCGTGTGAACGCCGGATACAACACGAAGCCGGAGAGCAACGCCGTCCAGGCCCACAGGATGAGCACGCTGCGCCGTTGACCATGCCCGAGGTTCATCAGACGGTGGTGCAGGTGCCCTTTGTCGGCTGTGGCGACGCCCTGGCGGCGGCTGGCCCGGCGCACGATGGCAAACAGCATGTCGAGAATCGGCACGCCGAGAATGAACAACGGAATGAACAGCGGAGCGAAGAAGAAGTACGTCTGACCGGTGAACTGTTGGGTCGACGGATCGGCTCGACCACCGACGACGCTCGTCGCCACGGCCATCAGTGCACCGAGGAACAGCGCCCCGCCGTCGCCCATGAAGATCTTCGCCGGATGAAGGTTGTGGGGCAGGAAACCGATGCAAAGGCCGGCGGCGATGATGGCGATGAGCGGCCCGAGGTTCTGCGAGCCGAGCAGGTCGAGATGGTCGAGACGGCGGCTGTAGATGAAGAACGCCACCGCCCCGATACCGACGATGCCGGCGGCGAGGCCATCGAGACCGTCGATCAGGTTGATGGCCTGGGTCATCCCGAGCAACCACATCACCGTGACGAGCGGCACCCAGTCCTGGCCCAGCACAAAGACATCGAGGAAGGGAATGCGGAAGTAATACATCGTGACGCCGAAGATCACGAGCACAATGCCGGCGAGCACAATGCCGGTGACCTTGGCCGGAGCGGAGAGTTCGTGAACGTCGTCGACGAGGCCGACGGCGAACACGAGCGTGCACGCCAGCACCACTCCGAGCGCCTCGGAGTTATCGGCAAACAGCGGCCGGAAGCGGTCCATGGACCACGCCACGCCCATGGCGGCGAGAAAGCCACCGAACATGGCGATGCCGCCGACATCCGGGGTCGTACGCGTGTGCACCCTGCGTTCGTCGGGTTCTACCACCCACCCGACCCGGCGGGCGAACCAGGCGACGAGGGGCGTCAGCGCAAAAGTGACACCGGCGGCAACGGCTCCGACAACGAGGTAGCCGAACCCGTCAATCATCGCCGCCGAGCGTACTGACGGCGGACGGAGCGACTCTCAGCCGACCCCGTTGGGGTAGTCAGCCGACCCCGTTGGGGTAGGCGGGGAAGGCCAGGCAAAGGTCGTGGACCTCGCCACGGACGGCCGCCAGCACGGAATCGTCGGCTCGGCCGCGTAGCGCCTTTGCGATGAGCGCGGCGATGCGGACCATCTCCGGCTCCTTCATCCCCTGGGTGGTAACCGACGGCGTGCCGATGCGCACACCGCTCGTGACGAACGGGCTGCGGGGATCGTCCGGAATGGCATTCCGGTTCAGCGTGATCGCCGCGACATCGAGCACGATCTGCGCTTCCTTGCCCGTCAGGTCGGCGTCGAACGGGCGCAGGTCCACCACCATGAGGTGGTTGTCCGTCCCGCCTGACACGAGCCGGAAGCCCTGCTCCGTGAGCGCGGCAGCGAGCGCCGACGCGTTGCGAACGATCTGGGCGGCGTACTCCTTGAAGCTCGGATGCATCGCCTCGCGGAAGGCCACAGCTTTGCCGGCGATGACGTGCTCGAGCGGGCCACCCTGAAGGCCCGGGAACATGGCCTTGTCGATGGCCGGGGCAACGGCCGCCTTGGAGAGCACCGCCCCACCTCGCGGACCGCGCAGCGTCTTGTGCGTCGTGAACGTGACGACGTCGGCGTGCGGCACAGGGTCCGGGTGCTGACCCCCAGCCACGAGGCCGGCGATGTGGGCAGCGTCGAACATGAACAGCGCTCCGACCTCATCGGCGATGGCGCGGAACGGCACGGGATCGATGCGCCGGGGATAGGAGGTGGTGCCCGCCACGATCATCTTCGGGCGATGTTCCCTGGCCAGGTCGCGGACCTGATCCATGTCGATCCGCTCGTCGCTCGGGCTGACTTTGTACGACACGAAGTGGTACAGCTTCCCGCTGGCGTTGACGGGCGAGCCGTGTGTGAGGTGACCGCCATGGTCGAGCGAGAGCCCCAACACGGTGTCACCGGGCTCGAGCAAGCCGAGGTAGACGCCGATGTTGGCGTTGGCGCCGGCATGGGGCTGCACGTTGGCGTGGTCTGCACCGAACAGTTCCTTGGCGCGGTCGATCGCCATCTGTTCGATCTCGTCGATCACCTCGTTACCGCCGTAATACCGCCGGCGGGGGTACCCCTCGCTGTACTTGTTGGTGAGGACGGACCCGACGGCGCGCATCACGGCAGGGGACGTGAAGTTCTCGCTGGCAATGAGTTGGATACCCGTGGTCTGGCGGACGACCTCGCGCTCGATGAGGGCGAACACTTCGTCATCTGGGTCGATATCCGAGGGGTAGGGCATGGCGCCGGAGCCTACGGCGACCCTACGGCGCGCCCCGCCCCGATGGACGAAAAGTCAGACCCGCAGGGATGGACAGAACGTCAAATGGTGGCCGGGACTAGGGCAGTGGCGTTGACCCCATCCCACACGCGCGCCGTCCGCGACACTCGCGTCGTCGTGAACGACGCCGGCTTCGAGGTGTACCGGATGAAGGTGGCGACGCCCTTGGAGTTCGTATACCCCACCCTCGTCACCGACGAACCGGCCCACTTGCCCCTGACGACGGCACTCCGCACCGGTGTGCCGAAGCCGTCGAGCACGGTGACGGTGACCTTGACGGTTCCCTTGCGGACCCGAATCCCGGTGATCGTGCTGACCTTCAACTGCTTGGCCGGGTTCGCCACCACGACCGGGACCGTTGTCGATGTCGGCTGCCCTTCGACATCCGTGACGGTCAAGCTGGCTGCGTACGTCCCGGGGGCGAGGTACGTGCGCGTCGGGTTGGCGTCAGGAGACGTGTATCCGTCGCCGAACTGCCAGAAATAGGTGAGCGTTCCACCCTCCGGGTCGAACGATCCGGCGCTGGAGAAGCCGATGGTGAGCGGTGCCCCGTTCGGGGTGCCGCTCCCCGCCGCCACCGGAGGCAGCCCGAGCCCGGGACCGTCCTGGATGGCCGTTCCCGCGAGTTCATACACCCCGAGGCTGGCGTAGTCCGAGTAACCACCAGGGACCAACGGATTGCCCTGCCCGAGACCATCGACGGCGAGGTAGTAGCGACCCGCAAGCACATTGAGGTCAAGCACCGGTGCGCCCCGGTCCGATGGATTGGATGTGGCGATCACGAGGCCGGCGGCGTTCAGCAGACTCAGCCGGAGATCGAGATTCGGTTCGAGCGGAGCGGATGGCGCCACCGTGACCTGCAGGTGTCCTGCGATGTCCAAC
>JBKJJS010000477.1:0-9692 GCA_046597895.1 Ilumatobacteraceae bacterium | reverse complement strand
CTAGCGAGGGTGGTCAGCCGAGGAAACGCGCCACGGTGAGGAAGCCGGTGTGCGCGACCATTCGATGATCGGGCCGCACGGCGAGGCCCTCGATGTGCCACGTACGGTGGAGCACCTCCAGGGTCCGGTTCTCCATCCACGAACCCCCCAAGGCCTCGCGGGTTCGGGCGGCCTGCGTGATGGACGGGGTATAGGCGATGAGGATTCCGCCCGCCCGCAGCGACTTCTCGGCGTGCGGTACGACTTGCCACGGCTCCGGCAGGTCAAGCACGACCCGGTCGAGGTCTGTCGCGTCGATTCCTTCGTAGGCGTCTCTCAGGTGGGTGTCGTAGCGCTCTAAGGGCTCGGTCCCGAGGAACTCGCGCACGTTCGTGCGGGCCCGGTTCAAGAAGTCCTCGCGGATCTCGTAGCCGAGGATCTCGGCGCCATAGCGCAGCATCGTCATGCTCAACGCCCCTGACCCGAGGCCGGACTCGAACACCCGCACCCCTGGACCGATATCGGCCAGCATGCAGATGGGGGCCAAGTCCTTCGGGTAGATCACCTGGGCACCGCGAGGCATCTCCACCACGAAGTCCTCCAGCGTGGGCCGCAACACGCGGTACTTCGCCCCCTTGGTGGCGACGACCTGTATCCCCTCAGCTTGGCCCGCGATGTCGGCGTGCGGGATGAACCCGCTGTGTGTGTGGAACTCCGCCGCCTCCTTCAACGTGATGAGGTAGCGCCGTAGCTTCGTGTCGATCACCAGCACCTTGTCGCCATAGTCGAACAACCTCACCGCTTCCTCCGTCCCTTGCCTGGTCCGGCCGTGAGGTTCACGGGCACGGCGGTCTGTCCGGCGGTGCGCTCGACGAGTCGACAGAACGAGCACACCTCCCCCGTCGTCGGCGAGCCACAGCGTTCACATCTCCCGAGGTCGCCCGCCGCCGCCACCGATTGCCCGGCGAGCAGGGGTGCCATCTTCTCGATGAAGTTCAGGTAGAAGCTGGCCTTACTCCCGGGTGACTGCGCCTCGATGGTGTTGAGCGTGGCCTTGTAGCCGAGGTGCTTGTTGCCGACCGCCATAGGGCATTCCTCCACGATGTAGTCGATACCACGGACGATGCACCATGCCGCCATCTCCCGCTCGGTGAGGCGCACCAACGGCTTGACCTTCTTGGGGAAACCATCGCGAGCCGGGAGTACCGGGAACTGCCGAGCGAGGTACTCGACGTCCCAGCGCATCGTGTTGCCGAACAGGACAGCGGCCTCGTCGTCGAGGTTGTGGCCGGTGACGACCACGTCGTACCCGCCCTCGAGTGCGGCCTGGTCGAACAAGTGGCGCTTGCTCAGACCACACGCCGAACAGGGCACGCGTCGGGTGACGGCAGCAGCAGTAGGAATGTCGTAACCGAAATCCTCACGGAGCTTGACGATGCGCAGGTTCAGGCCGCGCTCGGTGGCAAACGCCTCGGTGTATCGCTGGCTCTCCTCGCTGTAGTCCCCAATGCCGAGCCCGATGTACAGCCCATCGGCGGCGTATCCGAGTTCCACGAGCATGTCCCAGACGGCCAGCGAGTCCTTACCGCCAGACACGGCGACGAGCACGCGGTCCGTCGGCGAGAGCATGTCGAAGTCCTTGATGGCCTTCTCCACCTGGCGGCGGCACATGGCGAGGAAGTGCTCGGCGCAGAAGTTGGCGTTGTGTCGGGGAAGGTCGATGATCGCCGGCCCACGGCACACCCGGCACTTCACGTCAGCCGCCCGAGATGACGGGTCGGATCTCTACGAGATCAGAGTCGGCGAGTTCGGCGTCGCCCGGGATGAGCGTGCCGTTGCTGATCACGAGGTGTGACTCCCGGTTCAGGTCAAGTCGGTCGAGGAGCGCGTGGACGCGCACCGGCCCCACCATCTCGACCTCTCGGCGGGGGTTACGCAACAGCACCTTCATGGCGTACTCAGTCTCGCAGCAGACCGAGCAGAGACAACCGTCCGGCGTCCGACGTCACGATGGTCAGTTCCTGAACGGCGCGGGTGAGAGCGATGTAGAGGAGGCGGGCCGAACGCGCCGATCCGTCCAGCAACCGCTCGGGCTCGGCCACCACCACGCCGTCGAGTTCGAGTCCCTTGGCGAGTTCATACGACAGCACTGGTACCTCGTCGGCGCCGAGCGTCTGCAGGTGATCGGCCGGCCGCAGGCCGCAGGCGTGCAACGCGGCGGCGACAGCGGCGAGTCGATCAGCCGGCACGATCGCCCCGGACAGGCGGTGTCGTTGCTTCAGATCGACAACGGCATGAGCCACGGCGGCGGCCGTGTCGGACGCCTCGACGAGACGCGGCGCCACACCACCGAGCCGGGCGGCTCGGCTCGGCTCGACATCCGCATCGACGAGGGGCAGCAGCCGGTTCGCTACGGCGAGCAGCGGGCCAGGTACCCGGTAGCCGATGGTGAGCGCCAACACTTCGCCCTCGACGCCGAGGCCGGCAAACGCCTCCTCCCAGGAACGAACCGCACCGGCGGCGGTGGCTTGGGCAAGGTCGCCAAGCAATGTGATGTGTCCGCCGGGCGCCCGGCGGCGCACCATGCGCAGCGCCAGGGGCGAGAGATCCTGGGCCTCGTCCACCACCACGAACCCGTAGGTGGCCAGCGGGCGTTCGAGCAGGCCGTGTGCCTCGTCCATCAAGACCTGATCTGCCGCCGTCCACACCGGAGCGCGTCCGTGACGCCGCAGGAGGCCACGCTCCGCCAACACGCTTTCGACCAACGGAACCGGCTTGAGTACGGGCCAGGCACGGTCGAGAGCCGTTCTGAGCGCCGGCATTCGCCCAAGCGCACCGTCCACCCCGGTGCGCTCCTCCATCTGCCGAGCCACCAGGCCCCTGAGTGCCTGGCGACGCATGTTCATCGGCGTCACGGCGTCCAGGGCTGCGGCGATCCACTCGGCCAGATCGGCGGCCGCCACCGTCACGGTCCTGGCGCCGAGCGGGCAGCGGATGTCGTCCTCGGGGATCCGAATCCTGGCGACAGCCGCCCGCGCGAGGATCGCGGCGATCGCGCGCGAGCCCTTGGTGACGGCGTCATCGTCCCGATCTATGGCGGAGATCGGAACCTTCGGGACAGCCACATCGAGCAGTGTCGCCTGGCGAACGGACCTCTCGCCGAGCGATGGGAGCACGTCGCCGATGTAGTCGAGGAATACCCGGTTCGGGCCGATCACGAGCACGCCTTCGCGGGCGAGACGGCGCCGATGTTCGAACAGCAGGTACGCCACGCGGTGCAGGCCAACCGCGGTCTTGCCGGTGCCAGGGCCACCCTGTACGGCAAGGCAGCGGTCCATCGGGAGGCGGATGATGCGGTCCTGCTCGCCCTGGATGGTGGCGACGATCTCCCGCATGGCGCCTGTCCGGGCCGCCCCGATCTCCGCCAGTACCGGATCCGGGATCCCGCCTGCGACCGGCACGGCGTCGGGGTCGTCAAGATGTTCGTCGAGGTAGGCGATGAGGTCACCCTCCGCCAGCGTGAAGCGTCGCCGCAGCGCGACGTCCAACCGATCCTCACTGGTCGCCCGGTAGAAGGGCGCAGCGATCGGTGCCCGCCAATCCACGATGACCGGCTCGTGATCATGGGTCTCGATGTGCCTCCGCCCGATGTACCACGGATGCGGCCGCGGGGTTCCGGCGATCTCGATATCGATCCGTCCGAAAAAGTCGCCAGTGCTCGGTTGGCGCAAGTCAGCGAGAGCGTCAGCGACTGTTGCTTCGATGTAGTCGATGGTGATCTCGTCGGATGCACCGGACTCCGGGTCGAGCTGCTCGAGCCGGTCGATCATCGCGTCGCGACAGGCGCGAGCGAACTCGAGGTGGGAACGCTCGTCGGCGATATCGGGGAATGCGCTGAGGTCCGGCACAGGGCCGGCCAGGCTACGACCTCACGCCCGGCGGGCGGTCTTGCGTTCCCGGCGAGTGAGAGGGGCGATCGCCCGAATGGTGACGAACTGTCCCGGTTTCAGTATCTCAGTGGCAGCGATCTCGGCCGTGCGTCCGAGGAATCGACGTGCCAGCCGGACGCCCCAGACCACGCCGCCCGCGACCATCCAGCCTCGGCTACCGCCCAGCAAACCTCGGTAGAGACCCATGCGGCGCACGAACGCTGTTGGGGAGGTGAGGCCTCGCATGGTCAGACGCGGCGAATCTCGACGATGGTGGTCTTCTTCTTACCGCTGCGCCGACCGAGCAGAAAGCACAGCAGTAGCACCACGATCGTCCCCACGGCGGCCGCCGTCACGAGCGTGTTCTTCTTCTCGTCGACCCGCTTTTCGATGCCGCCTTGGAGCTGCCGGAAGCGATTCTCGAGATCGTCACGAGTGATCTTCTTCGGCTCCGTCATGACGACTCCTTGCGTTGCAGGGTGGTCCGACGCTTGATCTGCCACAGCGCGAGGCCGATGACGACGAAGCAGGCGACCATGGTGACGAGGTACGCCAGGATCGAGGTATTCGGCCCGGCGAACGCATCGGTCTCGGTCTGGAGCAACCGGAGGAGACCGAGCAGCGTCACGGCCAACCCGAGACCCAGGATGAGTGCTCCCATCGCTCCGAACGCGAGGTAACGCCCCCAACCTTTGAGCGGGCCGAGGGTTTCCTGGCGGGCATAGTCCTTGACGAGCTGGACAAGGTCGCCGATCTGGTCGTTGGATTGCTTCCCGGACGCTGGGTCGGGTCGAGGGTCAGGCACGGACATGGTTCTTAGCATGCCACCGGCGGGCAGATCTATGGCTGACTCCCCGGAGTGCCGCCGCCGAGGCGGAACTGGAGAACCGCCTCGGTCTCGTCAAGCAGCAGCTGCAGCCGTGCCAATCTCGATCCGGGCGACGGTTCGACGAGCAGCCGATACTGATCGGCAGGTCCGAGGGGGGCGAGCGAGGACAGCTGGTAGGAGGACGCGACCATGTCCTGGCTGATCTCCTGGGAAGGATCTCCGATCGAGTCACCGAGCTCCAACGCCAGCGCCGCCAGTCGGCGAACCTTGGCGGTGACGGCCGCCGCATCGCGCACTGACGCTTCCGAATCGGGGGCGTCGCCCGCCTCGTCCGGCCAGTCCTTGACCTCGGCCTTCGGGTATGGGTCGTCCCCCAACCATTTCGTCACCCGGATGCGACGCAGTCCCACGGTGATCATGGCGTAGCGGCCATCCGCCAACTCGGCTACCTGCACCATTCGGGCCACCGTTCCCGTATCGAGACGCTTGTCGCCTCCGCCCACCTCACGGCCACGTTCGATCAGGACGACCCCGAACTCTCGGTCGCCCTCGAGGCAGTGCTGCACCATCAGGCGGTATCGGGGCTCGAAGACGTGAAGCGGCAGAACTCCACCCGGAAACAGCACCGTGCCGAGCGGAAACATCGGCATGACGACCACGCCGGGGTCATCTCCCCGCCGGGGGCGACGGCGCCAGTTGTTCGGCCGACGGGCCTTGCGGATAGCTGTCGAAGGCTCTGACGAGGTCGTCCCAGAGCCGCTCCGCTCGGTTCTTGGCGCCTTCACCGTTCACGAGAAAGCTGAACTCGATGATGCTGCCGTCATCGCCCGGGAAGTATCCGCTGAGGCTGCGAGCGATCGACAACGAACCGGTCTTGGCCCGAAGTACGCCATCGGCCTGCGTACCCTCGAAATAGCCGGCCAACGTCCCCGTCCGTCCGGCGATGGGGAGGCCGTCGAAGATCGGACCCGTCCCGCCGACGTGAGCGAGCACCCCGACGAGCGTCGCACACGTGACTCGATTGTCCACGCTGAGACCGGACCCGTCGCTGAGAGCGAGTCCCTCGATGGGAACACCCCAACTGGCGATCCTCTCGGCGACGACACTGACTCCGGCACTCGTGGACCCGACACCGGTTGCGACGTACCCGATCTCCTTCAGGAGGAGTTCGGCGGTGACATTGTCGCTGGTGGTCAACAGTTCGGCGATCACCCCGGGCAGCGACACCGACTGTACGAAGGCCAGCACCGGCTCGGTCTGCGCCACTCCCTCGGCCACGAGCACGACTTCGACACCGCGTCGTTCCAACATGCCCTGGAACTCGGAGAGTGCGCCACCTGCCGTCGACTCGTTGCGAACCCGATTCGTGAATTCGGTGTACCCGTCATCGACCATCAGCGCCGACAACCGGGAGGCGTTGAACTCATCGATGGCGTCGCCCCATCCCGGCGCATCACGGATCGTGTCGTAGCGACTCTCGTCGGCCACCAGGTTCGTCACGGACGTCACTCCGGCGGCCACGACAGCATCCGCAAGTGCTTCCAGCGACGTCGTGTTGAACGGCGGGTACTGGTTGATACCCGCGCTTGGATATTCGGCGCTGGACAGCAGCGGATCGCCGCCTCCGACGAAGACCAGCCGCGACACCGTGCCATCGGCGTCGACCACACCGCGCGCCTCGGTCGTGAACTGGTATTCCGGCCCGAGCACATCGAGCGCGACGGCGGCGGTGAGAAGCTTGACGTTCGACGCCGGTACGAACGGTGCCTCGGCATTGTCGGCGACTACCACGTTCCCGTCGATGGCGACGGACACGCACGCACGGTCCTGCACGGCGTCGGTGACCGGGCTGAGCGCACTCGCGAAGTTCGTCGCTCGCACGCTCGTTGCCAGCGACGCGGGGGCGCGCCGCGCTGACAGCAGAGGGGTGATCGGAACTACTCCGGCGGGGACCTCACCGAGTCCGGGAGGGCGCTGTGCGCCGGACGCGGTTTCGTGAGCCTTGAACGCCACGAGCGCCAACGCCGCCGCCGGGAGCAGCAGGCCGATACCGGCGACGATGCCGCGGGGACGGCGCCTCCGGCTCAGGACAGCCCCCGGCGATTGAGGTACCGGCCGTACCGATACAGATGACCCAGCGCCGTGACGGCCCGGTTGCCCGACGGGTAGCACAGCCGACCAGTGAGTCGGACGGTGGCAGGTCCGGCGTTGTCCGGGTCGGCGACCGCCAGTTCGGTAGCGGTAAGGATCGGCTTGCCTGTGGAGCGCGAGATCTCGTGGGCCGCTTGGGCGAACCGGGCGTCCTGGCGTTCGTGATACTCCACGATGCGCGCCAACCCGTGACCTGGGTAGAACCGTCCCTCCTTGAGTAGCCGCGCCTGATTGGACTGGATGCCGAGACCGAGGTACACGACGGCATGGACGTCGGGGTGGCGGGCAATGAGATCCATGACATCGGGGATCGTGTCACGCGTTTCGCCGCCGGCGCAGTCAACGGGGTTGCTGCGACTCCACCGGGGCGGGAGCAACGCGTCGATGTCCTTGAGCAGATCGTCGGGAAGGGCGAGCAGGCGTAGATCCCGATCTCGGAAAATGGCGTCTGCCGTCACCACGCCCCACCCACCGGCCGTCGTGAGGACGACCACGTTCGGGCCCGCCGGAATCGGTTGCGTTGCGAACGTGGCTGCCGCCTCGAAGGCCTCTTCGACCGTGGCGGCGCGGGTGACACCGGCCTGACGGCAGGCGCCGTCGAACACCTTGTCGTCGGCGGCGAGGGCGCCGGTGTGGCTGGCCGCCGCCCTGGCACCGCCCTCGGTGGCTCCGCCCTTCACAACGACGAGGGGCTTGCGGGTCGTCACTGCGGCGAACCGCTCGAGGAGGCGACGGCCGTCCGTGATGCCCTCGACGTACGCCAACCCCACGTGCGTCGCGTCGTCGTCGGCATACCACTCGAGGTAGTCGGCGACCGAGACGGCGGCGGCGTTCCCGGCCGACACCGCTCGGCTGATCCCGACTCCCGTCGCCCGGGCGTAGTTCAGGAAGCTGGAGACGAAGTTGCCACTCTGACTGGCCACGCCGATGGCCCCCGCCGGCGGGTACGGCGCCACGATCTGGGCACAGAGGTTGACGGATGTCGACACCAGTCCCTGGCCGTTCGGGCCGGCAAGAAGAATGCCCAACTCGTCAGCGAGTGCGACGAGTTCGGCCTCGGCGTGTTGCCCCTCCTCCCCAGCCTCGCCGTACCCACCGCTCGTCACGAACGCGGCGCCGATGCCCTTTGCCGCGCAGGCACGCAGCAGCGCGGGGTTGGCGGCCGCAGGCGTACAGACGAATACGAGGTCCAACCCATCCGGGAGGTCGGCGATGTCGCCCACCGTGCGGATGCCGAGAACCTCCTCGCCCTGCAGGTTCGTGCCAGCCACGATGCCTTGATATCCACCGGCCAGGATGTTGTGGAGCGCCACGAACCCGAACTTGCCGGGGTGGCTCGACGCTCCCGTGACCACGACCCCGCTGGGCTCGAACAGCCTTCGGAACTGGGCATCGCTCGGGCGGGGGCGGCGAAGCGCGGCGGGCTCTGTGCCGTCCGCCGAACCTTCCTCTGCCAGCTCGACCAGGGCATCGACCGCCACGGGACGCCCGTCGGGCCTGACGATCAACGGGTTGACATCGATACTCGCCACATCCGACCGGTCGGTCGCCGCCGACGACAGCCCGACCAGGATCGCCGCGAGGGCCACCCGATCCACGGCGGCCTCGCCCCGGAACTCGCCGAGCAACTTCTGCGTGGCCAACTCATCGATCATCTCTGCCGCATCGACGGCCGAGAGAGGGACCGGGCGGAACACCACGTCGGCCAGGGCCTCGGCGAGCACTCCCCCGACGCCGAGCATCACATTCGCCCCGAACTGGCGGTCTCGGAACACACCGGCGATCAGCTCCCGGTTCCCTGCGACCATCGGCGCGACCAGCAGCGTGACGTCGCCATCTTCGGGTGAAGCCGCCGCCAACAGCTCGACAGCGGCGATTTCGACGGCACGGGCGTCGGCGAGCTTCAGGCGTACGAGGCCCCGCTCCGTCTTGTGCGCGATGGCATCACCACACAGCTTCAGGACCACGGGGTACCCCACCTGGGCGGCGGCCTCGGCGGCACCATCCACGGTGCGCACCTCGCGCTCGGGTGCCATCGGAACACCGTAGGACTGCAGGAGCGCCTTGGACGCGGACTCAGAAAGGGTTCGACCAGCAGACGCCACGGGATCGAACGCTACTGCGGCAACGACGCGCTGACCTTGTAGGTCATCTGCCCGGTGGCGACCGTCCGACCAGAGGTGGCCCCCACCACCTCAGCCGCACAGAACACGATCGACCGACCACGCTGCACGATCCACCCCTCCCCGACCGCGTCCTCCTCCCGCAGCGCCCTGAGGTACTGGACCTGGAGTGAAATGGTCGAGAAGTTCGTGTCGAGCGCGTACGCCGATCCGATGGCGGGCACCACCACGGAGTCGATGAGCGACGCAATGGCCCCACCGTGCACGACGCCAGCGGGCTGCTCCAAAGCCGGGCGGAAGGGAAGGCGCATCCGGCAGTAGTCCCGCCGCACTTCCTCCACCATCAGCCCGATCAGCTTCGGGAAGTACTCCCGTTCCCACTGGCCGTAGCCCATCCAGCGCGAGACCTCGTCAGCCGCCAGCGGTGCAAACCGCTCGGCGCGGCTCACCGGAAAGGCCGGGCCATCGTCTCGCGTCGCCATCGCCGAAGAAGCTACCGGCTCGCCTCGTGTCCGTCCGGTTGTCAGTCAGCGACGAGGGCCGCACGGAAGAAGCCGAGGACGTGCGTCAATCGCGCCGCGATCAGCCGGGCCTCGAGGGGGTCGGAGTCCAACAGACCAGCGAGGAACGGGGCGTCGCTGAAGTACGTCAAGAGCGCGCCGTAGCCGGTGAGCAGCAACT
>JBKJJS010000371.1:0-5691 GCA_046597895.1 Ilumatobacteraceae bacterium | reverse complement strand
CAGTGCCGCTGGTTCGGCGGCATGGTCGGCAACCATGTAGCGGACATCGTGGCCCGCTACGGCGACACCGGTGGTGCCGTACCGAAGGCGCTCACCGACTACATCAAGGGACGCCAGGAGTACGACTACAACGAGCATGGCCGAGCCGGGAACACCCACACCACGTTCGTGCCGGACGAGATCGTCGACCGGTTCTGCATCCTGGGGCCCGTCGAGCATCACATCGCCCGTCTCGAAGAACTGAAGAGCCTCGGCGTCGACCAGTTCTCGATCTACCTCCAGCACGACGGCAAGGAAGCCACGCTCGAGGCGTACGGCGAGACCATCATTCCCGCGGTGGCGGAGAAAGTGATCGCCAAATCGTGAGCACCGGTTGGCGGAGGGGTCTGCGTAGGGTCGTCATGTTTTTCGCCGCCTTCGCACTTGTCGGCGTGGCGTGGGAGGGCTACAAGGCAATCGGGCCGGAGCGGGGCGGGAAGATCCTGGGGTGGAAGATCATTCCCCGAACATCGGACATCGCCATGCCGCACATCGCCGACATGTTCAGCCGTTTCGGGAGGCCAGAAGTACGCGGCAACGACACCACGATCTTCGAGGCAGTGGCGGCGGCTACCTGGTACTCATTCCGCATCGCCTGCTTGGCCCTGGTGCTGGGGATCGTGGTCGGGATGCTGTTGGCGGCGATCATGGCCAGGTTCAACATCATCGAGCGGGCGCTGATGCCGTACCTCGTTATCTCCCAGACCGTTCCCCTCATCGCGCTGGCCCCGGTACTCGTGAGTTGGAGTGGGCGTCTGAAGCCATTCGGGTTCACGTTCGAGAAGTGGACGACGGCGGCTTTGCTCGGGGCGTTCCTGGCGTTCTTCCCCATCGCCGTGGCCGGGGTGAGGGGCCTGAAGTCCGCCCCGCCGGAGTCGGTCGAACTGCTCGATTCGTATGCCGCATCGTGGTGGCAGGGATTGTTCAAGCTGCGCCTTCCGAGCGCGATCCCGTTCCTCGTCCCCGCGTTGAAACTGGCGGCCGCGAACGCGGTGATCGGTGTCCTCGTCTCGGAGATCTCGATCGGGCTGCGCTTCGGCATCGGGCGTCTGATCCTGAGCTACGGCCAGGAGGCCTCCGGCGATCCACCGAAGGTGTACACCGCCATTTTCGGCGCGGCCGTGCTCGGCCTCGCGATGGCCGCACTGGTCGTGATCGCCGAGAAGGTCATGACCAAGAACCGCGCGCCGCAGGGAGGGCTGGCATGAACGCCGTCGAGGTTCGCGGGATCGGCATGGTGTTCGGGGCCGATGGCAAGCAACGCGTCGACGCGTTGGCGGCGGTCGACCTCACCGTCGGGACGGGTGAATTCGTGTCCTTGATCGGGCCTTCGGGCTGCGGCAAGTCACGTTGCTGCGAATCATCGGCGATCTGCTCCAGCCAACGTCGGGCGATGTCGTGGTGAACGGCAAGCCTGCCCACCAGGCCCGTCTTGATCAGGACTACGGCATGGCGTTCCAACAAGCCGGACTCTTCGAATGGCGCACGGTCCAGAAGAACATCGAGTTGCCGCTCGAGCTGAAGGGCTGGGACAAGGCGAGGCGGGCCGAGCGCGCACGCACCATGCTCGAACTCGTCAAACTCTCGGAATTCGCCCGTCATCTTCCTTGGCAACTTTCCGGTGGCATGCAACAACGGGTCGCCATCGCCCGGGCCCTCGCCGCCCACCCGCCGCTGCTCCTTATGGACGAACCATTCGGTGCGCTGGACGAGATGACACGCGAGCACATGCAGGGCGAACTCCTGCGGATCTGTGCCGAGACTGCGACCACCGTCGTATTCGTCACCCACTCGATCCCCGAAGCGGTCTACCTGTCGGACCGTGTGGTCGTGATGAGCCCACGCCCTGGCCGAATCACCGCAGTCATCGACGTCGGGCTCGGACGCGACCGCACCGAGGACACCCGCGAGGCCGACGAGTTCTACCAGCGAGTCACCGAGGTTCGCGAAGCCCTGCGCGGGCTGGGCCACGACGACCGCGCCAGCGTCGCCAACGTCGATCGACCTTCAGGGATGGACGACCGATGACCTGGCGACGCGTGGTGCGAGCCGGGCTCCCTCCGGTGGTCGCAGGCGTGACCTTCCTCGTGGCGTGGCAACTCTTCGTCGAGTGGCGCAACATCAAGCGGTTCATCCTGCCCAAGCCCTCCGAGATTTTCAGCGCCGGGCTCGACACGTACGACCTCGTCCTTCGGTCGATGCGTGTCACCGGTACGAATGCGTTCATCGGGCTCCTGCTCGGGGCCGCGCTGGGGTCGCTCCTCGCGCTCGCCACGAGCCGGTTCCGGATCGTGGCGGAACTCGTCGGACCGCTCGAGGTGGCCGCTCGCACCATCCCCATCGTCGTCGTGGTCGCCGTCCTCAACGGCATGTTCGCCAGCGACACCGAGACCGCCCGGCGGATGATGGTGACCATCGCGGTCTTCTTCATCGTGTACGTGAACGTCGCCAAGGGCCTACAGCGACACGACGCCACCAAGGTGGAGTTGATGAGCTCGTATGCCGCGAGTCCCCGACAGGTGACTCGGATGGTCCGGATCCCAAGCGCCCTGCCGTTCTTCTTCACGGCTATCCGAATCTCCGCTCCGGTCGCCGTCATCACCGCCTTCGTCGCCGAGTACTTTGGCGGTCGGCAGAATGGGCTCGGTTACCGAATCACAAGTTCATTCAGCGCAAGTCGAGAACCCCAGGGTTGGGCCGCCGTGTTCGGCGCCTGTGTCCTCGGGCTGATCTTCTTCGTCGCTGCCAGTGTCCTGGAGTACGTCGCCCTGCCATGGCAGCGGCGGCGTAATGCTTCATGAAAGATCCACACAACACATTCACCACAACAAAGGGGAGAAACCAACATGCAACGCACACGAGCATGGCGGATAGCGGCCAGCGTCGGCCTCGTCGCCCTCGCCAGCACGGCAGTGGCCTGCGGCGACGACGGGGGTAGCGGTGATTCCGGAGGATCCGGCGCCGCGCTGGACGTGGACGTGTCCAAGTGCACCAAACCAGCGGCCGGCACCAAGGTGAAACTGCAATTGCAGTGGTTCACGCAGGCTCAGTTCGCCGGCTACTACGCCGCCGTGGATCAGGGCTTCTATGCCGCCGAGGGCCTCGACGTCGAGATCCTCGAGGGCGCGGTCGACATCACACCCCAGAAGGTCCTCGCCGACGGCGGAGCCGACTTCGCCATTTCGTGGGTTCCCAAGTCCCTTCAGACCCGCGAAGGCGGTGCTGTCATCACGAACATCGCCCAGGTGTTCCAGCGGTCCGGCACGCTGCAGGTGTCGTTCAAGGACAAGGACATCACGACGGCCAAGGACTTCAAGGGCAAGAAGATCGGCAACTGGGGGTTCGGCAACGAGTACGAGATCTTCGCCGCCCTCACGAAGGCCGACCTCGACCCGGCCAAGGACGTCACGCTCATCCAGCAGGACTTCAACATGAATGGCCTGCTCAGCGGCAGCATCGACGCCGCCGAGGCGATGATCTACAACGAGTACGCGCAGGTGCTCGAGGCCAAGAACCCGACGACGGGCAGCCTCTACGTGCCGGCCGACCTCAACGTCGTCAACTACGAAAAGGAAGGCGTTGGCATGTTGCAGGACGCCATCTGGGCTGACCAGGCCAAGTTGGCCGACCCGGCCTACTGCGGCAAGGCCGTGGCATTCGTGAAGGCCTCGCTCCAGGGCTGGACCTACTGCCGGGACAACACTGTCCCGTGCCGTGACATCGTCACCGCCAAGGGCTCCAAGCTCGGGTCGAGCCACCAGTTGTGGCAGATGAACGAGATCAACGGCCTCATCTGGCCGTCGAACGACGGCGTCGGGCACATCGACAAGGCGGCCTGGGATCGCACGGCCAAGCTGTCGCGGGAGACGAAGAACCTGGACGGCGCCACCGTCCTCACGAAGCCCGTCTCCAACGGCGCGTACACGAACGACATCGTCGACGAAGCCATCAAGCAGTTGAAGGCCGAGAAGGTCGACGTCACCGGCAAGAACTGGAAGCGCCTCGAAGTCGCCGTCAGCGAGGGCGGCGTCTAACCACACCCACCAGGTTCTCGGTCGTTTCCCGGTGAACAGGTCACCGGGAAACGACCGAGTTCTTCGAGTTCTTCGAGTTCGACCACGAGAGGTAGCTATGACCAGCTTGGAAACGCGGCCGTCTGCGGCCAAGACCAACGACCGTTCGCACGTGTTCCACTCGTGGTCGGCGCAGGGACTCATCGATCCGGTGGTCATCGCCGGCGGGGAGGGCTCGTGGTTCTGGGACGAGGACGGCAATCGCTTCCTCGACTTCTCGAGCCAACTCATCAATCTGAACATCGGCCACCAGCACCCGAAGTTGGTCGCCGCCATCCAAGAGCAGGCGGCTAAGCTCTGCACGGTCGCGCCTTTGTTTGCCAACGATGCAAGGGGCGAGGCGGCCCGCCTCATCACGGACCGTGCACCGGGTGACCTCGACATGGTGTTCTTCACGAACGGCGGTGCCGAGGCCACGGAGAACGCCATCCGCATGGCTCGCCTCCACACCGGAAAACACAAGGTCCTGGCAGCGTACCGCAGCTATCACGGCGCTACCGGGGGTGCCATCGCCATGACCGGCGACCCCCGCCGGTGGCCGAGCGAGCCGGGTTACCCGGGCATCGTGCACTTTTGGGGACCCTACCCGTACCGCTCGGCGTTCCACTCCTCGTCAGATGCCGAGGAGTGCGGGCGGGCGCTCGCCCACCTCGAAGACACGATCATGGTCGAGGGGGCGGGCACGATCGGCGCCATCATTCTCGAAACGGTGGTCGGTACGAACGGCATCCTCGTACCACCCGACGGCTACCTCGCCGGAGTACGCGATATCTGCGACCGCTACGGGATCGTGATGATCTGCGACGAGGTGATGTGCGGGTTCGGTCGGTGCGGCGAGTGGTTCGCGGTGGATCACTGGGACGTGGCGCCCGACCTCATCTGCTTCGCCAAAGGCGTGAACTCCGGCTACGTGCCGCTCGGCGGGGTAATCATCTCGCGCCGTATCGCAGACACGTTCAAGGAGCGCGCGTACCCGGGTGGGCTGACGTACTCCGGCCACCCGCTGGCATGCGCGTCCGCCGTGGCGAGCATCAACATCTTCGAGGAGGAAGGGATCATCGACAACGCTCGCCGCCTCGGCACCGACGTGATCGGCCCGGCGTTGCGCGCCCTGGCCGACCGTCACCCCTCCGTCGGTGAGGTGCGCGGCCTCGGCTGCTTCTGGGCGATCGAACTCGTTCGCTCGAAAGCGACGCGGGAGCCGCTCGTTCCCTACAACGCCGCTGGGCCGGCGGCTGCGCCCGTCAACGAGGTGGTGGCGGCCTGCAAGCGCGAAGGTGTGTGGCCGTTCAGCCACTTCAACCGCATCCACGTGTGCCCGCCGCTCATCACATCGGACGATGACGTGCGCCATGGGATCGAGGTCATCGACGCTGCCCTCGCCGAGGCCGACAAGTACGTGTCCGCCTGATCAGCGTTCGACGATGACCAGGGTGCCGACGGGCGCCCAGCTGTAGAGCCAGCGGGCGTCGCGCTCGCGTTGGCGCACGCAGCCTGAGGACAACGCCGTGCCGAGCTGCGCCTCGCTCTGCAGGGGTTTGCAGGTGCCATCCGGCTTGCATCGCACCGGGATCTGGTG
>JBKJJS010000353.1:0-15431 GCA_046597895.1 Ilumatobacteraceae bacterium | reverse complement strand
AAGCCCGCTGTGCGGATTGATCGTCCGGATCGATACGTCGACATCGTGGAAGATCTCGCGGATCTTGTCGCCCACGGCGTCGTAGATGCCCTGCATGCCCAACTGGTTCGCCAACGCCTGCTGAACGCTGTTGATTACCGCGAGTTCGGCGGCGCGCTGCTCGCTCTCCTTGAACAGCCGTTGGGTCTCGTCGAACAGCCTGGCGTTCTCCAGGGCCACGCCCATGCTGGCCGCCACGGTCTCCAACAGCCGGACCTCGGACTCGCCGAACGCGAACTCTCGCTCGTAATTGTCAGCGTTGATCAGACCCACGACGCGATCGCTCCCGATGATGGGAACGGTGATTCCGCACATCGGCATGTCGGTGCCCGGCATGGCGACGATGCCGAGTGCGTGCATCTCGGCCCGAGTGTTCAGGACCACCGGTCGCCGGGTCGCCACTGCCTGCTCGAAGGAGCCACCCGGTTGGGGCTTCTGAGGAAGCACATCCAGCCGTGCGCCGTGCTCCAACAGGTAGAGATGGTGGAGGAGGCCGCTGGACTCGTCGTACCAATCGATGCCCAAGTCCGTCGTCTGCAAAACCTCGCGCAGCGTGTCGCCGACCAGGTCGATGATGGCCTGGAAGTCCAGTGCAGCCGCCATACCTTGCTGGATGCTGTTGATCACCGCCAGCTCCGCCGCGCGTTGCTCGGCATCGGCCTTCAAGCGTCGATTCTCAGCGAGGAGCTCGTCCTGTTCCGGCATCACGCCCCTCCTCCAGGTCGCCGCCCGCCAACTGTATGTCACACTCCGCTGACCGGGCCGCTTTCAGCGAGCCTGCGTTGATGTCATGGGAAACGAGGGTGATCGCCCCGCGAACCGCTGACATCGACGACATCGAGTCAGCTGCGCAGGCGTCACTCGAGCGGTGGCTCAGCTGGCGAAGATGCTCGACGGTTCGATGCGGTACACGAGACCGTCCCAGCCGGCCGGCGTGAAGGTGCCGCTCACGCTGGCCCTGGCAAGCCGCCACATCAGGTCGGGTGATTCGGAAGATCGTCCGGCCAGGGCGGCCACCCCGCGTCCCATCACGGCGTGGGAGCGGTCGCACACGGAGAACGCGATATGCGGGCTGCGAGCGAGGTTGCGCCACAGCAGTGATTGAGGCGCAACGGTGAAGAAGATCTCACCCTCGGAACAGGCCCCGATGGCGACGGCGGCGTGGGGCCGGAGGCTGGCGGTGACCGTCGAGATGGTGATGCTGCGCGTCGCATTCACAAAGACCGCCACTCTCGCGGCGTCCCACTGGTCGGCCTTGAACAGCGATTTCGTGAACGGCGTTGCCTTCTCGATGGATCGTTCGAGTGCTCGCTCGAGATCGGTCATCCGCTAGCCAAGCTCAGCGAGCGAGGTAGCCGCCGTCGACGGCCAGCGTGTCGCCGATCGTGAAGGAGGACTCGTCGGAGCAGAGGAACAGGGCGGCCTTGGCGATTTCGGCAGGCTGCCCGAACCTTCCGATGAGACTGAGGCGGCGCTGCACATCGACGACGTCGCGGCCCCGCCGAGCGATGGCGTTGCGCAGCATGGGTGTGTCGATGGGGCCGGGGGCGATGGCGTTGATTCGGATGCCGAGCGGCGCGTAGTCGATGGCCGCCTGTTTGGTGAGCCCGAGCACGCCGAACTTGGAGGCGGTGTACGCCGGCTGATGGGGCTGGGGCCTGAACGAGTTGGTCGACGCGATGTTGACGATGGTGCCCCCCTTGCCGCCTGCGAGCATGGCCTTGATCTCGTGCTTCAAGCACAGAAAGATCGAGCGCAGGTTGACGGCGATGATGCGGTCGAACCGGTCGTCCTCGCACTCGACGAGCGCCGTCTCCTCGTTCTCGATGGCGGCCATGTTCACCGCAGCATCGAGGCCACCGAACGTGTCAACGGCCGCTCGCACCATTTCGGTCACCTCCTCGGCATCGGAGACATCGACCCTGAAGAACTCTGCGGTGCCCCCGGACGCTCGCACCTGGCCGACGGTCTCGCGCCCGTCGGACTCCGCGATGTCGGCGACGAGCACCCTGGCGCCCTCGCCCGCGAACGCCAGCGAGGTGGCGCGGCCCATCCCCCCTCCCGCCCCTGTGACGATGACGGACTTACCGGTGAATCGGGCAGCCATGGCGTGTTGCTCCTCGTCGTTGAGTGCCGTCGCAATTCTGACAGACGGGATGTCTCGTTGGGCGTCCGATCATTCGTGACCAGGTTTCCAACGGCGCTGGACCTTGCGGAGCGACTGCTGGTGCTTGTCGTCGAGGCGGGCCTGGCGCTGGCCCCGGCCCGGCCTGGTCGGGCGCCGCGGGGTCTCGATCTCGGCGGCGGTGTCGAGGCGCTCAGCCAGCCGAACGAGGGCGAGGCGCCGGTTGCGCAGTTGCGATCTCTCGGTGGAGCAGACCACACGCACGTCGGTGGTCCCGAGCTTGGCGACGAGTCGCTCGAACAGTGCTGCGGATAGCGCGGCCTCGACGAGATCGCAGCGCAGTTCGGCCTTGCTCGATGTCGTGTTGACGTGTTGACCGCCGGGGCCGGATGAGCGGGTGAACCGCCACGACAGGCACGTCGGGTCGAGCCGGATTCCCCCCGGGGTCACAGGAGCGAGTTCGTCCACCGGGTTCCTTCAGATCTTTAGAAGTGGTAGGGGAAGCGTGACCAGTCGGGTGAGCGCTTCTCGAGGAACGCGTCGCGGCCCTCCTGCGCCTCGTCACTGGCGTAGGCGAGGCGGGTGGCTTCTCCGGCGAACACCTGCTGGCCGACGAGTCCATCGTCGATGAGGTTGAAGGCGAACTTCAACATTCGCTGCGCCGTTGGGCTCTTCGCATTGATCTTGCGGGCCCACTCGAGGGCGGTGTGTTCGAGATCGGCGTGGTCGACGACGGCGTTCACCATGCCCATGCGGTGAGCATCCTCGGCGGAGTACTCGTCGCCGAGGAAGAAGATCTCGCGGGCGAACTTCTGACCGACCTGGCGAGCGAGGTAGGCCGAGCCGAAGCCCCCGTCGAAGCTGGCGACGTCAGCGTCGGTCTGCTTGAACCGACCGTGCTCGCGCGATGCCAGTGTGAGGTCGCACACGACGTGCAGCGAATGCCCGCCACCGGCCGCCCACCCGGGCACCACGGCGATGACGACCTTTGGCATGAAGCGGATCAGCCGCTGCACCTCGAGGATATGCAACCGCCCCGTGCGAGCGGGGTCGATGGTCTCTGACGTCGTGCCCTCTGCATACCGGTAGCCGTCCTTGCCGCGGATGCGCTGATCTCCGCCAGAGCAGAAAGCCCAACCCCCGTCACGGGGCGACGGGCCGTTGCCGGTGAGCAGGATGCACCCGACATCGGTGCTCATGCGGGCGTGATCGAGCGCCCGGTACAACTCGTCAACGGTTTGGGGACGGAACGCGTTGCGCACCTCGGGGCGGTGGAAGGCGATCCGGACGGTGCCATGGTCCACCGCCCGGTGGTACGTGATATCCGTGAAGTCCGCCCCGGCGATGGGCCGCCAGGCTGCGGGGTCGAACAGTTCGGACACGTCGTTGTCGGTCATCGAACGTCCTGCCTGTCAGAGGGCGAGGCCGAGCGACTTGGCCCGACCGGACCGCTCGTGGAAGTCCGCCTCGTAGCAGATCTGATCGCCACGGAACTTCAGGATCGACATGACCTCGACCCGCCAGACCTTGCCGACGTGTTCTGGTCCGTAGACGGTGGGGTCTTTGACCGTGGCGGACATCTCGTAGTGCAGGGCGAGGCCGTCGTCGTTCACCCAGAACTCGTCGGGGGCCAGCACGAGGTCGTCCCACTTCGCGAGACCTGCGGCGAAGAAGGTACGGATGGCCGGCCATCCCTCGAACCGGCCGCTCACGATGTCGAACAGCACGGCGTCTGGCGTCATGTGGTCCTGCGGGCCGTCCGGGTTCCCCGAGGACCATCCCTCGAACAGCTTCGTGGCGATCTCGATGCGGCGTTCGTTCACTCCCATGGCTGCACGATACGTTGCCGCAGTGGTGACAGCACTGGCCCCGGCGGATCTGTACTCGGACGACTACGCGGCGCTACCGGAGCCGGTGTGGCGCCGCTTGCGTGACGACCATCCTTGCTTCCACGACACGATCGGTGGGGTCTATGTCCTGTCCCGCTACGCCGATGTGGCGGCCGTGTTCGCCGATCATGAGACGTATTCCGCTGCGACCTATGAGAACCGCACCGGGGCTGTCCTCGGTCCGACGCTGATCTCGCGTGATGATCACGGTCATGTCGTGCGGCGCAGCATCGTGGCGCCGGATCTCGTTGGCAAGCGCCTGCAGCACTACAGGGGGCTTATCGAGGACGCGGCCAACGCGCTCATCGACCAGTTCGTCGCCGACGGCCGAGTCGACCTCGTCAAGCAGTTCACCGGCCGCCTGCCCGTGGATGTCATCGCCGCCATCCTCGGGATGGTCGGCGACGGTCAGAAGTTCCGCGAATGGGTGACGACCATGATCCAGGGCCTCGATCCGGCGCGGCACGACGAAGGTCGCCAGGCCCACTCGGAGTTCTGTGCCCACATCGCCCCGTCGCTCGCAAACGTCGATGATCCGTCCCGTACTGACTTCATCGCCAAGATCGCCAGGGCATCTGTTGACGGCGAACACCTCGAGCGCGATGAGATCGTGGCCTTCCTCGGCCTGCTCTTCATCGCCGGGGGGGAGACGACCGACAAGGCGATGTCCAGCATGTGGTGGAACCTGTTGCACCACCGCGGACAACTCGATCAGGTGCTGGCCGACGACGCGCTATGGGACGCCGCGTTCAGCGAGACGATGCGGCACTCCGCTCCGGTCATCGCGGAGGATCGGTTCACGACCAGGCCTGTCGAATGGCACGGAGTCGAAATCCCCGTGGGGGCGATGATGCGGGTCAACATAGGGGCGGCCCACAACGACGAGACCGTGTTCGCCGACCCTGAGCGATTCGACATCCACCGCGCCGACCTTCACCTCGCGAAGGAGCTTCGCTACGGGGCATCACCCGACGCCGCGCGCACCGGCCATCTCGGGTTCGGTCTCGGCAAGCACTTCTGCATCGGATACGAGTTGGCCCGCATGGAGTCGATCGTGGGGTCACAGCTCCTCGTCGAGCGCTGCGGTGTTCCCGCGTTCGGACCAGGGGCCACGGATGCCCACCTCACCATCGGTCGTTCGATGCGGGCCGTGTTCCCCGATATCCCGCTCGTGTTCCCGGGTGGACGCGGCTGACGGTCAGGCGCGGCCAGGGAAGAAGAAGTTCGGTCGCAAGACAGACTCGCGATCGCGTCGGGCCTCCAGGAGGGCGACGCCTCGCTGAGTGAGCAGCGTGTCATCGGCGTCGAGGGCGGCTTCGATGGCGCAGGACAGCGCCTCACTCGCCAGGTGGTACTCGGTGCAGCGATCCTCGAGGTGGAGCGACTCAGTGCGTCCGGATCGGAGCGTGTCGAGAGCGGTGGCGGCGGCCGGATCGCCCAGCGCGGCTACGACCTCGGCGACATACGGCTCGATGGCGGCGATCTCCTCGGCCATCCACGCCATTTCGTGGCCGGCCCGCAGCGCGCAGTGGGCGAGCACCTGTTCCAGCATCTCGAGCGTGACTTTGAGGGTGCCGCCGACGGCGGGCATGAGTGTCTCGCGCACTTCGCGTGCGCAGTCCGCCAGGATCTGTTCGGTCGTGGGTCGGGTGATCACGCGGCCGCCTCCGCCGAGTCGATGGCGGATTCCATGGCCCGGACCGCTTCCATGAAGTTGCGACTGCCGATCGTGACGAGCATCGTGTTGAACGCAATGGGGATGCCGCGCCGCTCGCCCCGTGCCATCGCGGCGCTGCCGCCGATCAAACCTTCGACGGCGGTGATCGTGGACAGGACGGTGAAGTAGCCGAAGGTCAGTGGATTGACGGCATCCTCACTGAAGCCGGTCTTGTCGCGGAAGCGGGCGAGGAAGCGGGCGAGGTCGAGCTGCGCCAGGTTTGGTGGGACGGCACCTGAGTAGGCGTTGTAGTAGCCGAGGTCCTCACGGGGATCGCCGATGCGGGCGAACTCCCAGTCCACGATGCGCCACTCATCCGGGGCGGCGACCACGTTGCCGGCTTGGAGATCGGCGTGCTGAAGCCGCAACGGAAGGGGCTGTGGTCGACGTTTGCGCATCCACGCGGTGAGGTAGCGGGTGATCGGTTGGGCTTCGGCATGGCCGCGGGCGAGTGCGGACCAACGCTGCAGGACCGTGTCGATGTGGTCATCCCATGACGCCGGACAGGGCAACGAAGGAACCTGGGACGGTTCGACGAGCGCCACGGAAGCCATCAGGTCGACGAGGCGATCCGCCGTCTCCATCTGATCGAGTCCCGCGTCGAGGCACGCCTGAACCGAACCACCGGGGACGAACTCCATGAACATGGCCTTCGTTCCGAACACCGTCTGGTCCGCGCAATAGAAGCGAGCATGCGGCACACACAAATGGTCGATGCCGTTCAGTGATTCCAGCAACGCCCACTCGGCGTCGCGGTCGGACTCAAGAGTGGCCATCTCTGCAGGCGGGTCGCCCCGCATCACGAGTGTCTCGGCTGTCCCGTCTGACCACACAAGATCGACTCGGGCCATGTCGCGCGAGAACCCGCCGGTCATGAGTTGGTAGCTCGTGACGGTGGCCGGGCGGCCGGTGGTGGCCAGCCACGCCTCGATCTGGCCCGGCATGGAGGAGGTGTCGCGCATGCGCCAATCGTTCCAGCCGTCGGGCCGCCGTGCAGAATTCCGGAGTATGCACCCCTTCGTGCGAATCATGCAGCGATACAGCGAGGGCTACTGCAACTGCCACGACCCGTCCGTGTGCCAGGAGATCGTGGCGGCGTCGCCGCGGTGCGCGGGGTCACGGACCGCTTGGCCATGGCCGAGAGGGCTGTCACCTGAGGCGGCGGCGTCTCACCAGGGCATGGCCGACTGGATCGTGTTGTTCCAATTGCCGAGGACGAGCCCGCCGTCGGAAATCAACGCCTGTCCGGTGACGAATCGTGCGGCGGGGGAGCACAGGAAGATGATCTGCGCTGCGACCTCGTCGGCAGTCGCGAGCCTCAGCATCGGGGTGTCGACCAGCACTCGTCCGATGGTCGCCTCGGTATCCGGGTCCATCTTGGCGATCTCCTCCTCGCGGAAGCCGGCGGTGTCGATCGCGCCAGGAGCGATGGCGTTCACGTTGATGTCGTGGTTCGCCAAGTAGATCGCCATCGTGCGGGTGAGGTTCACCACGCCCGCCCGTGCGGCGCCCGAATGGATGAAGGTGGGCGCTCCCCGGTCGAAGCTCTGGACGTGGACCATGTTGACAATCGATCCGTAGCCCGACTCGATCATCTTCGGCACGGCGCGACTGCACACATTCCAAGTCCCATTGAGGTTGAGATCGATGACCGCCCGCCACCCCCTGTCGCTGATCGCCGAGGGCCGCGCCGGGAACTGCCCTCCCGCGTTGTTGATCAGGAAGTGGAGGGCGCCGAACTCGTCCCATGTGGCCGCGACCAAAGTCTCGACGCTGGGGATGTCGCGAATGTCGGTCTGGAGCGAGAGGCATCGACGGCCCGCTGACTCGATGTCGGCGTGCGTCTCGGCCAGCGTCTCGGGGTTGCGGGCGGCGATGACGACGTCGGCACCGAGACGGGCGAAGGCGAGCGCGGTGGCTCGCCCAATCCCTCGCCCTCCTCCCGTCACGAGGGCGACGCGATCGGAAAAGACACCTGGAGCGAAGGAGCCGACGGGATCGGCGGGCGTGGTGGCGGGCATGCAACATTGCGTACCACGCCGGCCGGGCGCGCCCCGGTGTGCAGGGCAACGTCTGCGTCAGGGTTCAGTGCCCGCTACCGTGGAGGGTGAACATGGCACCGCTCCCACGACCTCCCGCATGACAACGCCCAGCCCGACCGTGACGGTCGTCGTCCCTGCCAGTCATCTCATGGCCCCCCTGCTTGGCCAGCGCGACGAACACCTGCGTCAGATCGAAGCAGCATTCGCCGGCACGGACATCCGGGTTCGAGGAAACGAGATCAACGTCACCGGCGAACGCGCCACTGAGGTGGGGCGACTGTTCGAGGAACTCGTCCTCCTCATCCAGCGGGGCCACCACCTCGACGCCGCCAGCATCGGTCGGTCCATGGACATGGTGCACGACGACGAGCGACCGAGCGACGTGCTGACCGAGCAGCTCATGCGAGGCGCCAAAGGCAAACCGATCCGGCCGAAGACGGCGGGACAGAAGCATTACGTGGACACCATCCGCCACAACGTGATGACGTTCGGGATCGGCCCGGCTGGTACCGGAAAGAGTTGGCTGGCCGTCGCCATGGCCGTCCAGGCCCTTCAGGCCAAGGAAGTCCAGCGCATCGTGCTCACGCGCCCTGCGGTGGAGGCTGGCGAACGGCTGGGTTTCCTCCCGGGCGACCTCATGGCGAAGATCGATCCGTACCTGCGGCCGCTCTACGACGCCCTCTACGACATGCTCGAGATGGAGGGCGCCCAGCGCCTGCTCGAAAAGGGCCTGGTGGAGGTGGCGCCGCTCGCGTTCATGCGTGGCCGCACGCTCAACAGCAGCTTCATCATCCTCGACGAGGCCCAGAACACCACGCCAGAACAGATGAAGATGTTCCTCACCCGCATCGGGTTCGGGTCGCGTGTCGTCGTCACCGGCGATGTGACGCAGATCGACGTCCCGGGCGGCCGTAGCGGCCTCGTCGGCCTCGACCGCATTCTCGGCGACATCGATGGTCTCGCGTTCGTGTATCTCACCAGCAAAGACGTGGTCCGCCACCGGATCGTCGGCGACATCGTGGCGGCGTACGAACGCAATGAGGCGGCGGCCGCTGCCCTGACATCGGTGCGACGATGAGCGACGGTCGACCACGCTTGGGAGGGCGGACCAAGGTTGGCGGTGACGGCGAGGTGGAGGTATTTGCCGCCACCGAACAGAACGAGGTCGAGATTGATCTTTCGCGTTGGCGCAACCTGGCCACCGACGTCCTCATCGACCTCGGAGTGCGGGGGGCGGCCGAACTGTCGTTGCTGTTCGTCAACGCCGAGGAGATGGCGGCGCTGAACGAGGAATACATGGACGCGTCAGGTCCCACGGATGTGCTCTCGTTCCCCATCGACGGCGCCGAGATCGAACCCGTGGTCGGCCCCGGTGGGCCGAGTCGGGGACCGTCGCGGACGGAGCCGGACGCGTCGGACCTGCCCTTGCTTCTCGGCGATGTCGTCATCTGTCCGGTGGTGGCGGTCGCCCAGGCGCCTGACCACGCCGGCACTCTGGACGACGAACTGGCCCTGCTCGTGGTGCACGGGGTGCTGCACGTGATGGGCCACGACCACGCGGAGCCGGCCGAGGCCGCGAAGATGCGGGGCGAGGAATTGCGGCTGCTCGTGGCTCATCACTGGAACGGCCCGGCCCCCGCGAGGTTCCGCCAGGAGCACTCGTCGTGATGTTCGCGATGGAGTTCCGCAGCAGCGATATCTGGATGCTGGTCACGATCTTCATCCTGCTGGTCGTCCTCGTCTTCCTCGCGGTGGCCGAGATGGGGTTGTCACGCATCTCCAAGCCAAAGGCGGCGGCGCTCGCCGACAAGGGTCACAAGGCCGGCCCCGCGTTGGTGCGTCTCGTCGCCGAGCCCGAGCACTGGGTGAACGTGGTGCTGCTCACCGTGAGCATCTGCCAGATCGTGCAGGCGACGCTCACAGGGATCGTCGGCAGTCGATTTGGGCCGTGGGGTGTTGTGGTCGGTGTGGTGTTGAACGTCGTGGTGTTCTTCGTGTTGGCCGAGGCCGTTCCGAAGACGTACGCCGTGCTCTATCCCGAGCGAGCGGCGTTGTTGACGGCCCGGGCCACCTCGGCACTCGTTCGCTTCCCCCCGCTGCGTCTGATCTCTGAGGGATTGATTGGGCTGACGAACTGGGTGGTGCCCGGCAAAGGCTTGGACAAGGGCCCATTCGTGTCGGAGCAGGAGTTACTGGGCATCGTCGAGGCGGCGGCCGACGATGACGTCATTGAGCACGAAGAGCGTCGACTCATCGAGAGCATTATCGAGTTCGGCGACACGATCGCCCGCGAGGTCATGGTGCCGCGCCCCGACATCGTGTTCCTGCATGTCAACGACTCCGTGACGAGTGCGCTCGACGTGGCGATCGCCGAGGGTTACTCCCGGCTCCCGGTCCTCGCCGACGATGAGGACGACGTGACAGGCGTGGCCTATACGAAGGACCTCATGAAGGCCGAGCGGGAGGGCCACGGGAGTCAGGTCGTCGGGGAACTCGTGCGAGCCGTGCGCTTCGTGCCGGAAAACAAGCCGGTGGCCCGACTCATGCGGGAAATGCAGGCCGAGAAGTTCCATCTGGCGATGGTGGCCGATGAGTACGGCGGTGTCGCCGGACTGGTCACCCTGGAGGACTGTCTCGAAGAACTCGTCGGCGACATCGTCGATGAGTACGACACCGAGGAGGCAGAGGTGCAGCGCCTGCCGGATGGGGACTACCTCATCGACGGTGGAGCCGGCATCAGCGACATCAACGAACTCCTCGATATCCAGCTTCCCGACGATGACTGGGACACCGTTGGCGGGTTCGTGTTCGGCACGCTCGGTCACGTGCCCCACCAGGGCGAGCACGTCGACTTCGCCGGCTGGCGATTCGTGGCAGAAGTGGTCGATGGAAGGCGGGTACGGCAGGTGCGAGTGGGCGTGTCGCCTCGGTGGACGGACCGAGGCGGCGACGGTAACCACGAGCGTTCGGTCGGCACGTCCGCCGACCCCAAGGGGGCGAGCTGATGCGCTCAGGATTCGTGGCGCTCGTCGGGCGCCCGAACGTCGGGAAGTCGAGCCTGGTCAATGAGATTTGCGGCCAGAAGGTGTCCATCGTCTCCAACAAGCCGCAAACCACCCGGTTCCGCATCCGGGGCATCGTGACGAGCAAGGAATCGCAGATCGTGTTCGTCGATACGCCGGGCTTGCACAAGCCGGTGACGGCGCTCGGCGAGCGGGTGAACGCCACTGCACTGGAGTCGACGGCCGACGCCGATGTCGTGTGCCTCGTAGTCGACGCGACGCAACCCATCGGAGGCGGCGATCGCTGGGTGGCGAACCGCTTCGATATTTCGAAGGCCGTTGTCGTCGTGAACAAGATTGACCGCGCGTCGAAAGAGCAGTTGCTCCAGCAGCTGGTGACGGCGGCTGCGTTCGGTGCCGAGTCCTACTTCCCAGTGTCAGCTCGTACCGGCGAGGGCGTGGCCGCGCTCGTGGCGCATCTCTCGGGGCGACTGCCGGAGGGTCCGCTCTATTTCCCGGACGACGTCGTCACGGACATGCCCGATGCGGAGTGGGTCGCCGAGTTGGTACGCGAGCAACTCCTCCGGATCACCCGAGACGAGTTGCCATACTCCATCGCCACCCGTGTCACCGAGTGGACCTGGCCGCTCATTCGTTGCGAGATCATCGTGGAGCGCGAGAGCCAGAAAGGCATGGTGATCGGCAAGGCCGGCGCCGTGCTGAAGGAGGTCGGCCAGGCCGTGCGTCGCCAACTCCCCGATGGGGTGTTCATCGAACTCCACGTGAAGGTCGACAAGGACTGGCAGCGCCGCCCGGATCGTGTCGAGCGGTTGGGGTACTGACACCCGATCAGGCGACGAGCGTGGTGGAAGTGGTGCTCGTCGTACGAACGGGAATATCCGGTTCGTCGGCGATGAGGTCCTCGTAGTCCTCCCACGCCGCCGGCTCTCCTGGATCGAGCACCGTGCTGTCGGACTTCACGGCGGGGTAGGGACTCCCGTTCTGGGTGAACACCACCTGACCGAGGCGGCTCGGTGCCAGGACCGTGAGGACGATCTGGGCGAAGAACAGTGGCTGATCCTCCGGGAGGACGGTCGACACGGAGGTGCCGAGTTCGACGGTGACGACCCCCCGATCCTGACTGCCGACGAGCGTCGCCGTCGTCGGTACTACCGAGGCCAGTCGCAAGCCCGGAGACGTCATACCGACTCGCTCGGTGAGGTCGAGAAGTTTGCGCTGAACAGTGACCGGACTCAGCTCGGTCACCGTCACGGCGAGTACGCGGCTGCCCTGCACGTAGAACAGCTGAACGAGCTCGGTCGGCAATGTGGTGGTGGTCGTGCTGGATGTGGTGGTCCGCGCCACCGTAGTGGTAGGCCCGACGAGGCTGGTGGGTGTGGTGCCGGGCACGGTCGTGGTCGTAGTCGGAATGGTGGTGGTGATGGTCGTGGTTGTGGGGGTGGGTGGACGGGTCTCCCGGATCCCGGCCGGGAATTCGTCCTCCGGAATGGCAATGAAGTCTCCGGAGTCCGAGACGCCGCAGGCCATCAGGAGCAGGCACATTGCCGTCATCAGATACACCCGCTTCACGTGGGCGTTCCCTTCGGCAGTGACACGACGAAACGAGACCCGCCACCCATGCGATCCTCCACCCATGCCTGGCCCCCGTGGGCGGCCGCGTGCTCCGCCACGAGTGCGAGCCCGAGTCCGGTTCCGACCCGGTGCCGTGCTGCGGTCCCCCGGGCGAATCGCTCGAAGATCCGCTGCTTCTCGCTGGCGGAAACTCCGGGCCCGGCATCTTCGACCACGAGGTGGACCTCGCGGGGACCGCCGTCCTCGATGGAGATCTGCACGGGCCCACCGGCGTGGTGCTGCGCGTTGTCGAGCAGGTTGCCGACGATTCGTTCGAGCCGACGCTTGTCGGCGTACACAGGTCGATCGACCTTGGGGTCCACCACGATCGCGATGTGGCCATGGCCGTAGCGTTGGGCGATTCGCCGCACGGTGTCGTCGAGCATCAACTCCTCGAGGTTCAACTCGGTCGCGCCAGCGTCGAGTCGGGACAGTTCGAGCAGATCGAGGACCATCTTGTCGAAGCGCCTCACTTGGCTGACGACCACATCGAGGGCTTGGCCGCTGCGGCCAGGGAACTCATCTCGCCGGGCGTCGAGGACCTCGACGGCAGCGCTCAGGGCGGTGATGGGGGAGCGCAGTTCGTGGCTGACGTCCGATGCGAAGCGCGCCTCGCGCTGGATGCGGGCCTGGACGGCGTCGGCCATGCCGTTGAAGGAGCGGGCCAGGCGGCCGAGGTCGGGGTCGTCCTCGGGGTCGAGGCGGACATCGAGCGACCCGGCCGCCAACTCACTTGCCGCCGTGGCAACGCGGGTAAGGGGCCGCATCAGCCGGCGACTCGTCCAGAGCCCGAGGCCGGCGGCCGCGAGGGTCGTGCTCAATGAAGCGATGGCAAGTGACGTGCCGATGACGCGGAGCGTCCGCTCGACGCTCGAGAGCGGGAATGCTTCGTAGTAGGCGGCATTCACGTCGGGGAGGGCGACACCGACGGCGATGTACGGGTCACCGTCGAGTCCGTCGAACTGGGTAGACGGCGAAATCAATTGGAAGAGCTGCGTACCGGTAAGGCCCCGGTCTCCGACCCCCTCGAGGATTTCCGGAGGAAGTGCACGGTCGAGGGGC
Organism: Ilumatobacteraceae bacterium; assembly: GCA_046597895.1. GTDB lineage: Bacteria > Actinomycetota > Acidimicrobiia > Acidimicrobiales > Ilumatobacteraceae > WLJO01. Next base: position 1,923 of record JBKJJS010000353.1, on the reverse strand, counting down.
GGGCGGTTCGGGGCGCGCGACACGGTGCCGTCCTCATTGGTGAGCACGAGGAGGGCGAATCCGTCCCGCTCGGTGCTGATGCTGTCGAGGGCCTTGGCGGGCGCTACGCCGCGGTCGCTCAGATCCGGGAGACGGGTCTGGATGAGGGCAGCGTTGGTGAAGGCCTGATTGCGCACGGCACCGTCGCGCTGATCAAGGAGGTAGTTGCGTGCGACGAGGTACGTGATGATCGAGAGAGCTACCGATACCACGAGGCCAGTGAGCATGAAGAACAACGTGACCTGAGCGCGGAGGCCAAGCTTGCGGAGGCGAAAGCGCGGCCGTGCCGACGGGCGATCACGCTTTCCCACTGGACCAGCATGCCACTCGGACAGACGTGCCCGGCTTCGGTGCGGATGACCGACGAAAGGTCTCGCTGGTCGGTGAGGGACCAGGGGGAGGAAGGTACCTCACCGGGGCAGCGTGAACACTCATCATGGTGTCGGACGAATGTGACGGTCCGGCGGCCGTATTGTGCGCGTTGTGTAACAAAGCTGGCACACAACCTTGACGCATCGCGGGCGTCTGGTCACCGAACGCGCGCGATCCGGTCAGCCGGGCGGGGCCGGGCCAGAATGGACTCACTGTGCACGAGCTGCTGTTCATCGAAGATGACGACCATATCCGCCTCGCGTTGCGCCTGGCCCTGGAGGATGAGGGATATGCCGTTCGAGAGGCGGCGACCGGACGCGAAGGCCTTGATGCATTCCACGCGCGCGAGCCAGAGCTCGTCTTGCTCGATCTACGCCTTCCGGATCTCTCGGGCTTCGAGGTGTGCCGCCTGATCCGTACGGTGAGCATCGTGCCCATCATCATCGTCACCGCGCAGACCGACACCCACGACCTCGTGGCTGGCCTCGAAGCGGGGGCCGACGACTACGTCACGAAGCCCATCATCGCCAAGGAACTGGCCGCCCGCATCCGTGCGCTGCTGCGGCGTGTTCAGCTCCACGAAGTCTCGAGCGCCCCAGCGAGGCCATCGATCTTTGGCGACGTCGAACTGCGACGCGAACAGGGCGTGGTGCTCAAAGCCGGCCGGGAGCTGAACCTCACGAAGACGGAGTTCCGCCTCGTGTGTGAGTTCGCCGACCATGCCGGGATGGTTTTGTCGCGCGACCAACTGCTCGAGCGAGTCTGGGGCTACGAATACCTCGGCGACTCCCGGCTTGTCGATGCCCACGTGCGCCGGCTGCGGGTCAAGGTCGAAGACCACCCCGACGAGCCAAGGATCATCGTGACCGTCCGAGGCATCGGCTACCGCCTCCTCGCCTGAGTATCAAGAGTTGGCGAGGCGCTTCTCCAACGCGTCGAGTTGCTCGTGCATCTCGCTCGGCAGGCGGTCACCGAACGTGGCGAAGTGCTCACGAATCTGTGGCACTGCTTTCTCCCAGCCCCCGCGGTCGACCGAGAGGAGCACTTCCATGTCGGCGTCGGCCACGTCGAGGCCGTCGGTGTCGATGGCTCCCGGCGCCGGCAGAAAGCCGATGGCGCTGTCGACGGCCTTGCCCGTGCCGATGACGCGCTCGAAGACCCACTTGAGCACGCGGCTGTTCTCGCCGTAGCCGGGCCACAGGAAGCGGCCGCCCTCATCGCGTCGGAACCAGTTGACGAGAAAGATCTTGGGGAGCTTCGAGGAGTCGGTGCTCGTCCCGATGTCGAGCCAGTGCTGGAAGTAGGAGCCCATGTCGTAGCCGCAGAACGGCAGCATGGCCATGGGATCGAATCTGAGTTGTCCGACGGCACCGGCCGCCGCCGCCGTGGTCTCGCTCGCCATGATGGAGCCGAGGAACACGCCGTGCTCCCAGTTCGTGGCCTCGTTCACGAGCGGCACCGTCGTGCGGCGCCGTCCGCCGAACAGGATGGCCGAGATCGGCACGCCGGCGG
>JBKJJS010000323.1:0-3387 GCA_046597895.1 Ilumatobacteraceae bacterium | reverse complement strand
GGCAATTGCGGCTCCCCCATCGAGACCGAGGCGGGCTGGCTCGTCCTCACCCACGGAGTCGGTCCGATGCGCACGTACTCGCTCGGCGCCATTCTTCTCGACCTCGACGAGCCGCAGCGGGTCGTCGCTCGATCCGTCAGGCCCATCATCTCGCCGAGCGCCGGCCGACGAGATGGCTACGTCCCCAACGTCGTCTACTCGTGTGGGGCGCTCGCGCACCACGACATCCTCGTGCTCCCGTACGGCATCGCCGACCAGACCATCTCCATCGCCACGCTGTCGATCGATCGTCTGCTCGGTACGCTGAAACCGGAGCCCTGAATGCCATGCGTCGCTTTGCCTGTCAAGCCTGTGGAGCCGAGGCCCCGTTCTCCTCGGCCGAGTGCGCGAACTGCGGCATCGGGCTCGGCTTCTTCCCCTCGGACGGCCAACTCCTCTCCCTGCGCCAGGTCAGCGCCGCTGGATATGCCCCCGCCACCTCGGCTCCCGACTCGCCGGCTTCGTGGCGATGCCTGAACTTCGCCTGGGGATGCAACTGGATGCTGCCAGCCGACTCGGGCGCCGTGTGGTGCTCGTCGTGCCAACTGACGCGCGGTCGGCCCGACGAGTCGAGCATCGATGCGGTAGCCACCTGGAGCGGTGCCGAACACGTAAAGCGGCGACTCGTGTACCAACTCCGCACACTGCACCTCCCCATCGGCCCGCCCTCCCCCGACAGCGACGACGGCGTGGTCTTCGACCTCGTGTATCTCCCCGACAGCGAGGGGGTGACGGGGCACCGCACCGGAGTGGTGACCCTCGACCTGAGGGAAGTCGACGACCGCTTCCGGGAGACTGTTCGCATCCAACTCGGTGAGCCCAACCGCACCGTGCTGGGACACTTGCGCCACGAGATCGGCCACCACTACTTCAACCTGCTCGTCGTGCGAAGCGGGGTGATCGAGGAGTTCCGCACCCTGTTCGGCGACGAACGTGCCGACTACGGCGCCGCCCTCATCGAGCACTATGCCCACGCCGACCGCGACGTCCCAGACACCCACATCAGCGGCTACGCCACGGCCCACCCCAGCGAGGATTGGGCTGAGACGTTCGGTCACTACCTGCACCTCCGCGACGGACTCGAGACTGCTGATGAATTCACGCTCGACGGCCCGAAGGTTCGCCCTGGTTCGCTCGCTTCCATGCTCGAACGATGGCGGCGCATCACGAGCGCGGTCAATGCCATCAACCTTGGCCTTGGACACGTCGCGCCGTACCCCTACACCATCAGCCTTGCAGTGGAAACCAAGCTCGCCTTCGTTCACGACCAGATCGAACGCGCCACCGAGTCGCACATCTCAGTCGCCTCTCATTGACTCAATATAGGTTGAGCGTTTATACTGAGCGACGTGGGAGAAGCACAGCGGGGGATCAGGGCGGCCCGTCACGCCGCGCTGGGCGACCCGTTCCGTTTGGCGATCGTGGACGAGCTGGCGGTGTCGGACCGATCCCCGGTGGAGTTGCGCCACCTCCTCGGGATCGAGTCGAACTTGCTGGCCCATCACCTTGACGTGTTGGAGGCCGTGGGGATCATCACCCGCTCCCGCTCGAGCGGCGACGGTCGCCGGCGATACGTACACCTCGCACGTATCACACTGAGCGGGCTCTCGCCTGGCCGAAGGGTGGCGCCGGGTCGAGCGCTGTTCGTGTGTACGCACAACTCCGCCCGCAGCCAGTTGGCGGCGGCACTGTGGCGGTCCCTCACCGACACGCCGGCAGAGTCGGCGGGCACCCATCCGGCCGATCGGGTCCACCCCGGTGCCATCGCCGCCGCCACACGGGCGGCGCTCGACCTCACCGGCGCCCGTCCTCGAACACTCGACCAGGTCACCGAGGTCCCCCGCATCCTGGTCACCGTGTGCGACCGCGCCCACGAGGAGATTGCCCCCGACACGATCGCCCCCGATGGCACGTGGCTGCACTGGTCGATCCCCGACCCGGTCACCGCCGGAACGCGGCCGGCGTTCGACGCCACGGTCGACGAATTACGTCAGCGCATCGGCGCGCTCATCTCCGACGTGCAGGAGTCCTCGTGAGCGACCCGCTCCATCCCACCGACGCCGAACTGGCCGTCGAGGCCGAGACCGGCACCGGCCAACTCCGACTCGACCTCACCCGACGGCTCGTCGCCGAGGCGCTGGGCACTGCGCTCCTGATCATCGCCGTCATCGGCTCCGGGATCATGGCCAGTCGTCTCTCGCCGTCCGACATTGGACTTCAACTCCTCGAGAACGCCGTGGCAACCGCCGGCGCACTGGTCGGCCTGATCCTGATGTTCGGTGCCGTCTCGGGCGCCCACTTCAACCCTGCGGTCACTCTTGTCGACCGATTGCTCGGCACGATCTCCACCCGCGACACGCTGCTCTACATCGTCGCTCAGACGATCGGCGGATGCATCGGCGCCATCGTCGCCAACCTCATGTTCGAACTCCCCGCCATCGACTTCTCGACCAGGTCGCGCTCGTCGGGCGCGCTGTGGCTCTCCGAGGTCGTGGCGACTATCGGGCTACTCCTTGTGATTCACGGCTGTGTGCGCACCGGCCGTTCAGCGGCCGTTCCTTTCGCCGTCGGCGCGTGGATCGGCGGCGCCTATTGGTTCACGTCATCGACAAGCTTCGCCAACCCGGCCGTGACGATCGCCCGCACCCTGTCGGACACCTTCGCCGGTATCAAGCCGTCATCGGCGCCGATGTTCATCGTGATGCAACTCGGCGGCGCTGTCCTGGCCTTCGGTCTGATCCGGTTCATCTTTCCCCACAACGCCTCGGAGTCCCATGAGAAATGAACGAGCACCCAGCCCGGTGCCGGGTCGTCGGCCGGAAGTACTCTTCGTCTGCGTCCACAACGCCGGTCGGTCACAGATGGCCGCCGCTCTCCTGGCTCATCACGGGGGCGACCTCGTCGTCGTCCGCTCAGCCGGGACCGCCCCCGCTGACACCATCAACCCCGCTGTCGTAGAGGCCATGGCCGAGATCGGCATCGACCTCCACGCTGGTGGCGCCCGACCGAAGAAGCTCGAGGAGTCAGCCGTGCAGGCGTCCGACGTCGTCATCACGATGGGCTGCGGGGATACGTGCCCGTTCTACCCCGGTACGCGCTACCTCGATTGGGCCCTGCCCGATCCGGCCGGCCAGGGTGTCGAGGCCGTCCGCCCTATCCGCGACGAGATCGACCGCCGCGTCCAAGCCCTCCTCGCCGAGCTCCACCCGAACGAGCGCGGCTGCCACATCTGGTGAAATCATCGACTTTCGTCGCCGAAGTCTTGATCTAAAACTGACTATGACCAGGTTGTATGATCATGCTGACGAACATATGATCGTGTCTATGTCCACCGCGACTGTGCACGAC
>JBKJJS010000148.1:0-44085 GCA_046597895.1 Ilumatobacteraceae bacterium | reverse complement strand
GGCGGCGGCGCGCTGCTCGCTGGCATCGATCGTCGACTGGCCAGCGAGACCGGTATGCCGATCAATATCGCTCATGAGCCGCTGTACTCCGTCGTGCTGGGTTCAGGCCGGGCGCTGGAGAACATCGATGCACTCCGAGGCGTGTTCGCCTTGGGTGGCGACGACTGATCAGCGCTCCTGCGGACTCTCGGATTCAACGACATGGCGGCGCCCTTCACCCGACGACGAGCGCTGCTGTTGCTCGTGCTCACGTGCGTGTTGTTCATCACGCTGGACCAGCGCGACACCGGGGCCATCAGTACGGCTCGCACCGGCTTCAGCTACGTGTTCAGGCCATTCAAGGGCATGGCGCGCGCTGTGACCCGTCCCGTGAGCAATGCCTGGCACGGCATCACGAGCTACGACGATGTCGAGCGCGAAAATCTGCTCCTGCGCGACGAACTCGCCAGGCAGGCCGGGAATAGCGCGGCGGCCGAGGCATTCGTGAGGCAGCACAATGAACTGCTCACCCTGGCGCAGCTGCCGACGGGTCCGAACATCGACCACGTCACGGCCCAGGTCATCGGAGGCACACCTCGCGACGATCAGCAGACCGTAGAGATCAATCAGGGCTCGCGCCGGGGTATCCGGGTCGGCATGCCGGTGGTCAACGGTGCCGGCCTCATCGGCAAGGTCACCGAGGTGTTCCCAGACGGTGCCGTGGTGCGGCTTATCACCGACTCGCAGTACGTGTTGGCCGTGAAGATCAGCTGCCGGGCCACCATCCCGGGCACCGTGAACGAGACCGTGATCACCACCCCGACGGGTATTCCTGTTGGGGGGTCGGACCCGAGATTTGGCACCACTACGACGTCGACGACCCTCTTCGATCCGTTCGCGACGGACCCCGCCCCGACCAGTAGCACCACGACGAGTACGAGCGTCCCCCCATCGACCAACGGTCTTCAACCTGACGACTCGGCCGTCGACCCGTTCGGTAGCGATGCGGCAGCGGTGGAGACCACGACCACCATTCCTGTGTGCGAACGCGAGACCGGAAGCATCAGAGGCCGAGGCAAGGGTCGGCCGCCCATCGTCGGCCTGCTCGACGACGACGTCAGGACTCGGGACATCGTCGAGGGCGACCGCGTCATCTCGGCCGGCGGGGCGGAAAGCCTTGCCCCGCAGGATCTACCGATCGGCAAAGTGTCCCGGGTCGTGGAACGCAAGGGCACGAGTCCCGAGGTGGAGATCGAACTGAACGCCGACCTCAGTCGGTTGAACTTCGTGTCAGTCCTACTCTACGTCCCGGCCTCGGAAGTGAACCCGTAATCGATGCTGTCCCTCGTCAGCCGGCCGATGTTCCGGCTTGCCGCTGTGGCGTTCGTGGTGTTGTCGATCCAGATGACGCTCTGCGCGGACTTGAAGCCCTTCGGGGTCACCGCCGACCTGATGCTGCTGGGGGCTACGGCGACGGGAGCCGTTGGGGGCGCCCAGCGGGGCGCATTGGCGGGCTTCGTGTTCGGGCTCATGTTCGATCTCGTGCTGGTGACGCCGTTCGGCATCTCACCGCTCGTGTACGGACTCGCGGGGTTTCTGGCCGGTTATGTGCGCACGCTGATATCCGATCCCACATGGTGGTTGGGGGCGCTTGCGGTGGCGATCGCCAGCGTATTCGGGAGCGTCGGCGTCGCTCTGGCCGGCGCGTTCGTCGGTCTCGAGGGCCAGATCCAGCCAGGTCTCATCCGAACGGCATTGATCGTCGGCGCCATCAATGGGGTGCTCGCGCCGGCGGCAATGCCTGTGCAACGATGGTGCCTCGGCATCAAGCGAGTTCTCGTATGAGGCCGAGGATCGACATGATGGACATGGAGCAGGCCGACAGGAGTCGTCATGGCTGGTGATCGGCGAAACGCCAGGTTGGGTGCGCTCGGGCTGGTCGCCCTGTTGTTGTTCGGCGCGATCGGGGCGCGGGTGTGGTTCCTACAGGTCGTGGACGCTGAATCGCTGCAGCGACGCGTCGAGGTGTCCTCCCAGCGCACGGTCGTTCTCCTTCCCGAACGGGGCCGCATTTTCGACGCCGACGGCCGGATCGTGGCCGACAACAGCCGCGTGCTCGTCGTCACCCTCGATCGCCAGTTGTTGCCGCCAAGTTGTGGCGCGACAGCCCCGAAGTCGCGTGAGAAGCGCTACACCGAGTTCTGGAACCTCCTGTCCGGTCCTCTGTCGACTCCGGCCGACGAACTGGAGCGGCGGTTCTGCAGCAAGGTGTATGTGCCGCAGGAGCCAGTGCCGCTGAAGGAGGACGTACGGGAGGAAGAGGCGTTGTACCTCCTCGAGCGTCGTGAGTTGTACAAAGGGATCGAGGTCACCGAGACCTGGAGGAGGGAGTACCCGTACGCCCCGTTGGCGAGCCATGTCATCGGGTACATGGGTTCCATCCCGGCCGACGATCCGGCGACGAAGACCGTGAACGAGACCGACGTCTACCGAGACAAGGGTTACCTGCTGTCCGAGCGGGTTGGCGTGTCCGGTGTCGAGCGGTCGTACGAGGAGGTTCTGCGGGGCACGCCTGGCAAGCGGGTGTACGAGGTGGACTCGGCCGGACGCGTGCTCAGGACGCTGGCGGACATCCCGGCCGGGAACGGCTACGACGTCCAACTCACCATCGACCTCGACATCCAGCAATTCGCCGAACAGGCCCTCGAGACCGAACTCCTGTATCGCCGCACCGTTGACGCCAAGCAGAGCAAGGCAGAGTTCGAGGAGTTCGGCGTCCAGAAGTACTCCGCGCCCGCTGGCGCGGTCGTCGTGGAGAACCACCTCACTGGCGCCATCGTGGCGATGGCGTCCTACCCGACGTTCGACAACCGCTGGATCGGGACGAAGCTGCCCGCCGGGAAGTTCTCGGAGTTGTTTCCGGCCGACACCGCGCCGGACAAGGCCGCGCTCACGAATCGGGCCATCCAGGGTCAATACAACGTGGGCTCGGCATTCAAGCCGTTCACCGCCTACGCCGCCCTTCAATCAGGCCTCGTTCCGGGGGGTAGCGCGTACACCTACATCGACGAAGGTACGTACAAGATCATTGCGTGCCAGAAGGACAAGTCCCGCGAGATCAGCCAGAAGTGCGTCTTCCGCAATGCGTGGAACTCGGCGCTGAACCAGCCGACCCGCTATGGCGAAATCGGTGTTTCCGAGGCGCTTGCGGTCTCGTCGGACACGTTCTTCTACAAGCTCGGCGACGAGTTTCTCGAGCTCACCGGAGGCCGGCCCGTCTTCCAGAACGAACTCCGTCAGTTCGGGTTCGGTCAGAAGACCGGGATCGACCTTCCCTTCGATCGGGCGGGGATCCTTCCTGACAAGCAGGTGATGGATGATCTGCGCAAACGCAAGATCATTCTGCCGGACGAGGGCTTCAGCTCGGGCCAGAGCATTCTGCTCGCCGTCGGCCAGGGCGTGCTGGCGGTGTCGCCGCTGCAACTCACGAACGCCTACTCCACCATTGCGAACGGCGGCTTCCGCATGGCGCCGATGGTCGTGGCGGCGATCTATCAACCCGGTACCCCGGACTCCACCGTCGCCGGGGTGGCCGACTTCGCGTCGAGCGAGTTGTACGAGTTGAAGGCGCCGAGGATCGTGCAGACGCTCGACATGAACCCGAGCCTTCGTGACCCGATCGTGAACGGGTTGTCAGCGGTCGTGCGTCCGCTGATCATCGGTGGGCACGCCACCACTGCCGGCAAGGTCTTCCAGTACTTCCCGATCGACGAAGTACCACTGGCGGGCAAGACGGGGACGGCACAAGGTCGAGGGAACCGCTCCGAGAACGACTCGTCGGTGTTCGTCGCGTTCAACCAGGATCCGGCGTTCCCGTACACCATCGGGGCATATCTCGAGAAGGCCGGCTACGGGAAGCTGGCGGCCGCCCCGGTCGTGAAGTGCATGTTCTACGCCATCACGAACCGCTACCCATTGCTCGACCCGGTCAAGCAGGCCGATCCACTCGACATCACGTCCACCCTGCCGGCGCAGCCGAAGACGATTCCCGACGATTTCTGCCTCAGGACGTTCGAGCCCGTCGTGACCGCTGCCGACCGGGGCTGACATGCCGACGATGACCCGGGGGAGTTCGCTCGGAAGTCTGCGGACGAGCCCGGGCGACCCCGAACGCAACATCGATTGGGTGCTGATGCTCGGCATCCTCGGCATCGTCGTGGTCGGGATCCCGACGGTCTACTCGACGAGCTATCGCTTCCTACAGACACGGCCCAGGCCCCTCGACCCGTTCCTCTACACCCAGCGCCAGGTGATCTTCCTCATCATCGGGGCGGCGATCATGGCGGGCGTGATGGCCTTCGACTACCAGTGGTGGCGGGAGCGCGCTGGGCTCCTCTATGGCGGCATGGTGTTCGGTCTGGTGCTGGTGCTCGGCCTCGCCAAGACCTCCGGTGGCGCCCGGTTGTCGTTCGACCTCGGGCCGATCTCGATCCAGCCGGCTGAGTTCGGCAAGGTGGCCACGCTGCTGTTTCTCGCGGGATATCTCTCGGATGAACGATCCGAACGGATCTCCTACTCGCGTTTCCTCGGCGGTCTCATGATCGTGGGAGTGCCGATGACGCTCGTCGTGATCCAGCCTGATCTCGGCTCGGCATCCGTGTACGTGGCTCTGGCGATGGGTGTGCTCCTGGTAGCCGGGGCGCAGTACCGGCACATCTTCCTCATCACCGCACTCTCGGCGGCCACCGTGGCCGCCGCCGTTCTCACGGGCCTCGTGGAGCGCTACCAGCTCCGCCGGTTGGTGGCCTTCGTGAACCAGAGCTCGACCGACAAGGAGCTCCAGGACCTCATCCAGCAGGTGAAGCAGGCCAAGCGAGCTTTTGGCAACGGTGGCGTGTTCGGCAGGGGCTGGCTGAAGGGACCGCTCACCAACAACCGTTCGATCCCGGTGCAGTGGGCCGACTTCCCGACGACGGCGCTCGCCGAGCAGTTCGGGATGATCGGCGTCGGCGTGTTGCTCGCCCTCTACGCAGTCGTGCTCACCCGGATCTGGCGCACTGCCCACCTGTCGCGCGACATGCTCGGTACGTACATCTGCGCCGGTGTCTTCAGCATGTTGCTGTGGCACATCTTCGAGAACATCGGCATGAGCCTCGGCATCATGCCGGTCACGGGGATTCCCCTGCCCCTCGTGTCGTACGGCGGCTCGTCGGCTGTGGCGTTCCTCATGATGTTCGGACTCGTGCAGTCAGTCCACATGCGCCGATTCCGGTAGCCCCGTGAAGCGCCAGACCTGCTTCTGGGGTGTCGACGCGGTACGATGTCCCACACCATGAGGTCGCCCCAGCCGGCATCTGTGTGGTCTCGGCTCGAACCTCTCTTGGTCAAGGTGCAAAAGCCGGCCCGCTACATCGGGTGCGAGGACGGCGCCGTCACGCCCGTGCACGCCGACGGGAAGGTGTCGTGGCTGCTCACGTACCCCGACACGTATGAGGTTGGCCTGCCCAACCAGGGACTCCAGATCCTGTACGAGATCCTGAACGAACGCGACGACGCCGTGGCGGAACGCTCGTACGCACCCTGGACCGACCTCGAGACGCTGATGCGCCGCGATGGCATTCCGCTGTTCTCGGTCGACACGCATCGTCCGGCCGGTGCGTTCGACATCATCGCCTTCAACCTCTCGGCCGAGTTGGTATTCACGAACGTACTGGCCTGCGTCGACCTGGCCGGTGTCCCGGTCCGATGTGAGGATCGCAGAGCGGAGCACCCGCTCATTGCCGCCGGCGGCCATGCCGCTTTCAATCCGGAACCGCTTGCCGACTACGTCGACTTCTTCGTCATCGGCGAGGGTGAGGAGGTCGTGTCCGAGATCACGACGGTGATCGGTGAGTGGAAACGCTCCGGGCGCACTGAAGGATCCCGCGAGCATGTGCTGCACGCGCTGGCGCTCGTCCCCGGCGTGTACGTACCGGCGATGTATCACGTCGAGTACGACGGCCCCCGACTGGTCTCGGTCACGCCGCGCTACCCGGACGTGCCAGCACGCGTGGACAAGCGCACCATCGCCGACCTCTCGCTGTGGCCCTACCCGAAGCGCTTTCTCACCCCGCTCACCGAGGTGGTACACGATCGCCTCAGTGTGGAGGTGTTCCGCGGCTGCACCAGAGGGTGTCGGTTCTGTCAGGCCGGCATGATCACGCGACCGGTGCGCGAGCGCCCGGCGGAACAAGTGCGCACGATGATCTCCGAGGGCCTGCGCCGCACCGGCCAGGACGAGGTGGCCTTGACATCGCTCTCCACCGCCGACTTCAGCGGTATCGAGCAGTTACTGCAGAACGTCGCCACCGACCCCACGTCGTGTGGCCAGAGCACGTCGATCAGCTTGCCGTCGTTGCGGGTCGACGCGTTCACCGTCGGGGTGGCCGCCCAGGTGCGGGGCGGGCGCCGCAGTGGTCTCACGTTCGCACCGGAAGCCGGTACGTGGCGGTTGCGCACTGTCATCAACAAGCTCATCACCGAGGAAGATCTGTACAGCGCCGTGGAATCGGGGTTCAGCCAGGGCTGGACCCGTATGAAGCTGTACTTCCTCACCGGTCTGCCGACGGAGACCGACGAGGACACGCTGGGCGTCGCGGAGTTGGCCCGCAACTGTGTGCAGATCGGTCGGCGCTCCACGAACCGCGCCGCGATCACGGTGAGCCTTGGTGGCTTCGTCCCCAAACCCCACACTCCCTTCCAGTGGTTCGGCCAGAACACCGTGCCCGAACTCCGGCGCAAGATCGGTCTCCTGCGAGACGCCACCTCGAAGGCCAAGGGTGTGCAGATGAAGTGGCACGACCCGGAGGCCACACTGGCCGAAGGGCTGGCTTCTCGCGGTGATCGGCGCATCGGCCGGGTGATCGAACGGGTCTGGCGGATGGGAGGCACGTTCCAAGAGTGGGGTGAGCATTTCGACGTTCGCCGCTGGGAGGAAGCGATGGCGGCCGAGGGGCTGTCGTTCGACTGGTACGTCCTGCGCCACCGCACGATCGACGAGGTCTTGCCGTGGGATCACATCTCCGCTGGGCTGCATAAGGACTTCCTATGGGACGACTGGCAGGGCTCGCTGATCGGCAGCGGCGTGGAGGACTGCCGGTGGACCCCCTGCTACGACTGCGGTGTCTGCACGGGCTACGGCATCGAGCACGTGGTGGCGTCGCCGGTGCCGCCCGCTGGTGGCAGCCAAGGCACAGGACAGGACCTTGCGGTTGGCGGAGTGGTGCCCGTGCGTTTACAACTCGGGCGGCGACGTGACGTTGAGCCGAGCGACCTCGCCGTGGTCGCTCCATGAAGGTGCGGATTCGGTACTCCAAGATCGGCAAGGTTCGCTTCGTGGGCAACCTCGACGTCACGCGCCTGTGGGAGCGGGCACTGCGCAAGGCATCCCTGCCGGTGGCCTACAGCACGGGGTTTACGCCAAGGCCACGTCTGAGTTTTGGGCTGGCGTTACCGTTGGCCGCCGAGTCGGTGGCCGAGTATGTCGACATCGAGTTCGCGCAGGACGTTCCTCTTGAAGGGTTGGCCGCCCGATTGTCCAACGACCTTCCGGTCGGGTTCGATGTACTCGTGGTCGCCGAGAAACTGCCGGGTGAAGTGTCACTGCAGGAAGATGTCGTGGCGTGTGATTGGGAGTTGGGTTTGACCGGTATCGCGTACGACGATGCTGTTCGGGCCGTGGAGGGAGTCGTCGGTGTCGCCACTCTCGAGTTCGAGCGGGAGCGTAAAGGTGAGCGCCGTACGGACGATGTCCGCCCGGCAATCGAAAGTCTGTCGGTAGGGTTTTTCGGTGAACTTCCCAAGAACACCGGTGTTGTCATGTTGACGGCTCGGCTGGCCACGATCGGGCGTGGGTTGCGGCCGAGCGAACTCGTCAGCGTGGTCTTTCCCGGAGTAGAGGACGTGACGGACACCGTGCGCACGCTGTGGCGCACAAAGCAATGGATCGAGCGCGACGGCGCGCGTTGGGAGCTACTCCCGATGCCCGCAGCCGTCGCCGCACCGACCGCACTGGTCGGCGCATGAGAAGGGACATGACGAATGGACGACAACCAGGACTTCGCGACCACGAGTGGCGATCCGACGCCGGGGTTCGTCGCGCCCGCTGACGCTGGTGGTTCCGCGGATGGCGCCGAATTCGGCGAAGCTGGCGGTGAGGCTGGCGGTGAGGCTGGCGGAGGTGCAGACGGCGACGAGGCGATGACCGCGGCCGCCAAGAAGCGCCGCCGAGGTTCGCGCGGTGGACAGCGACGCAAGCGGCCCACGGCTCCAGATGGAACGACCCCGGATGAGTCCGACGACCAGGAGAGCGGCCAGGACGACAGGGCCGCTGATGTCGAGCTCCCTGAGCGGAGCCACGAGGGTCGCGCCTCGGCTGAGGGGGCGTCTGCGGCACTGGTCCGGCGCCCACCCCGCATCGGCGACACCCGCCCCGCCCCGGTGGCTGCCACGCCGACGGACCCACCCTCCTCAGGCCAGCGGACTGGTTCTCAGCCCAAGGCCAGAGCCAAGCCGTCCGTCAGCGCCAAAAAGCCGTCCGGCGGAGCCGTCGAGACGAACCCGGGTGAAGCCCCGACGCCGTCGGCCAAGAAGCGCAAGCGGGCGCCGGCGAAGGCCACGTCGGCCAAGCTCGTCGCCACCCATACCGCGCACTTGGAACTCGACGCCGAGGCGCTCGAGCGTCGTAAGGGGCGCGAACGCAATGGCCGCCCGGTCGGCCGATACACGATGTGCGTACACGTCGGCCACGGACTCACCCAGGTGGCCGTGCTCGAGGGGCGAAACCTCATCGAGCACTACGTGAGCCGTCCCGCTGACGATGTCGGCCAGATCCACGGCAACGTCTACATCGGACGGGTCCAGAATGTTCTCCCCGGCATGGAGGCGGCGTTCGTCGACATCGCCACACCTAAGAACGCCGTGCTCTATGCCGGCGACGTCCAATACGACCCGGAGGACATCGTCGAGCGCAGCGCCGACCGCCCCCGCATCGAGAACATCCTGAAGAGCCGGCAGCTCATCCTCGGCCAGGTCACGAAGAACCCGATCGGAGCAAAGGGGGCACGGCTCACGCAGGAGGTGTCGCTCCCGGGTCGGTTCGTCGTGCTCATCCCCAACTCCAAGACGTATGGCATCTCGAAGCGACTTCCTGATGACGAACGCAAACGCCTGCGCTCCGTCCTCGACCGAGTGCGCGAACCGGAGCACGGACTCATCGTCAGAACGGCCGCTGAGCACGCCACGGAGGAGGAGTTGCGGGCCGATGTCATGCGGCTCAACGCGACGTGGAGGGAGATCGAACGCAAGGCGGAAGTGGCCCGCAAGCAGAACCGGGCACAGCTGCTCTACCGCGAACCGGACCTCGCCGTTCGGGTCATCCGCGAGGAGTTCACCGCCGAGTACCGCAACGTCATCATCGACGATCCGGAGCTGTACCAGGAGGTCCGGAGCTACATCGAGGTGATGAACCCTGAGCTCGCCGAGCGGGTCGAACTGTTCGACCCGGTTGCTGAAGGGTTGCCGCTGTACGAGCGTTTCCACGTGCACGAGCAACTTCACAAGGCGCTCGATCGCAAGGTGTGGCTCCAGTCGGGTGGCTCGCTCATCATCGAACACACCGAGGCGCTCACCGTGATCGATGTGAACACCGGCAAGAACGTGGGGTCGTCGAGCCTCGAAGCCACCGTGCTCCACAACAACCTGGAGGCCGCCGGCGAGATCGCCCGGCAGCTCCGGCTACGGGATATCGGCGGCATCATCGTCATCGACTTCATCGACATGGAGATTCGCGCCAACCGTCGCAAGGTCGTTGAGGCGTTCACGGAGGCCCTTGCCAGGGACAAGACCCGCAGCCAGGTGTTCGACATCTCGGAACTCGGCCTGGTGGAAATGACCCGCAAACGCATCGGTGAGGGCTTGCTCCAGAGCTTCGCTGGCCAGTGTCCGCAGTGCGAGGGCCGTGGCGTCACCATCAATCACGTCCTGCTCGACTGAATGCTGCCGGCAGCCCGGCGAGTTGTCCGAAGCCTGTTGGGCGCCGATAGCATCGCCACCCGCTATGTATGCAGTGATCGCCTCCGGTGGCAAACAGGAAAAAGTGTCGGAAGGCCAGCGTGTGGCGCTCGAGCTGCTCAAGGCCGAGGTCGGCGCTGAGGTCAGCTTCAGGCCCGTGCTGTTCGTGGACGGCGACGTCATCCTCGCGACGCCCGAGCAGCTCGACGGGGTGACCGTCACTGGCACCATTGTCGGCCAGGAGAAGGGCCCGAAGATCAACGGGTTCAAGTACAAGTCGAAGGCGAACCAGCGCAAGCGCTACGGGCACCGCCAGAAGTATCACACCGTCGAGATCACCAAGATCGCGAAAGGCTGAGCCATGTCGAAGACCAAGGGCGCAGGCTCCACAAAGAACGGCCGTGACTCCAATGCCCAGCGCCTTGGCGTGAAGGTGTTCGATGGCACCGCTATTCACGCCGGAACGATCATCGTGCGCCAGCGGGGCACGCGGTTCCACCCGGGGCACAACGTGGGAATCGGCAAGGATGACACGCTGTTCGCCACCTCGCACGGCACCGTGAAGTTCGGTGAGCGCCGTGGCCGCAAGATCGTGGATGTGAACCCGCTCGACTGAGCTTCTACAGTTCGGGCCATGACCGAGGTCTCCTCATACGACCCGCTGGCGCCCGAGACCGTCGAGGATCCGTTCCCGACGTATGAATGGATGCGGGACCAATGCCCCGTCCATCGCACTGACCAGTTCGGGCATCCCCTGTACACCTTGTCGCGCCGTGCCGATGTGCACGCTGTGCTGACGGATCCGTGGACGTGGTCGAACGAACTCGGTCCGGGGGTCGGCTACGCCGGCGTCGAACGCCGGGGCGACATCCAGCGGTTCGACCCACCGGAGCACACGAGCCGTCGCAAGTTCGCCAGAGCCGAGTTCAACCCGGTCGAGATCGTGAAGCTCGAGCCAACCGTGCGGGCGCTCGCGGAGGAGACCGCCGAGGCGATGGCGGCGTCCGACCGGCCCTTCGAGTTGCACGACGGGTTCGCCCTTCCACTGCCGATCCTCGGCTTCATCGACATGATGGGGGTCGACAGGGACGACCGCGACAACATCAAGCGGTGGGCCGACGACCTCGTACAGGGGCTGTCGGATCCGTACCATGGCGGGCAGTCCCTCGGCGACCTGAAGCACTATCTGCTCGAACGCATCCGCGCCGTCCGCGCCGGGGAACCGACGCCGGATGGCCTGCTCCTCACGTACGCCACTCGACAGTTCGAGGGTAAGGAGATGCCGGAGGGCGAACTGGCCAACATGCTGTCACAGCTCATGGTGGCCGGCCACGAGACCACGACCTCGCTCATTACGAACATGGTATTCCGGCTGCTCGAGCGGCGAGAGCTCTGGGACCAGGTGTGCGCCGATCCGACGCTCGTAGAGGCGGCTGTCGAGGAGAGCCTGCGGTTCGACCCGCCGGTACTCGGGCTGTGCCGTACGAACAACGAGGTGGTCACGCTGGGCGACACCGAGTTGGAGCCGGGTACGAAGATCATGGTGCTGTACGCATCGGCGAACCGGGATCCCGATGGGTTCACGGATCCCGACACGTTCCGGCTCGACAGGCCGTGGGGCGAGTTGCGCCGTCACTACAGCTTCGGGTGGGGGATGCATCACTGCCTCGGCGCTCCCATCGCCCGCCAGACAGCCCGTGTCGCCCTTGAGACGCTGGTGCAACGGTTCCCGACGCTTGACCTCGCTGGCCCGACTGAGCGGATCGTGCCCGAGTTCCTGTGGGGTCGGCGCCGCCTACCGGTGACGTGGTGAGGGTTCAGACGTCGATGCCCCGTGGGAGCTTGTCCCGGTCCCAGCCGAGGAGCGCGACGGCCTGGCGACAGGCGAAACGGTCCGTCATGCCGCTGACGTAGCCAACGGCAGCCAGCAGGGCGTCGGGTGAACCGGCGTCGATAGCGGCGGCGCGATCGGCAGGCAGCAGGTTTGGTCCGTCGGCGTAGTGCTCCACCAATGCTCGCAGTACTGCGATGACTGCGCTCGCTTGGGCCTGGGCGGCGGGTCGGAGGTAGACGTGCTGGTAGTTGAACTGGCGGAACTCGCCAAGTGCTTCGGCGAGGTCGGCCGTCATGCCGATGCGGCCCGATGAGCTGGCGGCATCGATCATGCCCCTGACGAATGCGGAGAGCTGACGGCTGCGCCGGTCACCGATTCGGCTCCGCACCAAGGGCGGCAGCATTTCGGGGCTCGTGACGCCTGCTGCCACGGCGTCTTCGAAGTCGTGGCACACGTAGGCGATGCGGTCGGCCCAGGACACGACCTCACCCTCCGGCGTCGAGGGCGCCGGGCGTGACCAGGAGTGGTTACGCACTCCGTCCAGAGTCTGGGCACAGAGATTGAGAGGTCTGAGCGTGACGTCGGCCCCCCAGACGGCGTGGTCGAACCCACCTTGCACGTACGGCGTGAGGGCGTCCTCGCTCGCATGCCCGCCCGGGCCGTGACCACAATCGTGGCCAAGGGCGATGGCTTCGGTGAGCGCCAGGTTCAAACCGAGGGCGGCCGCGACAGCGCCGGCGACCTGGGCGACCTCGAGGGCGTGGGTGAGGCGGGTGCGCTGATGGTCGGTCGGGAAGACGACCACCTGGGTCTTGCCGGCCAAACGCCGGAACGATGTGGCGTGCAGGATGCGGTCTCGGTCGCGCTCGAAGCAGGTGCGGAAAGGGTCTGGCTCCTCCTCGCCGACGCGGTCGCCAGCGCCGCTGGCACGCGTGGCCAACGGGGCGAGAAGGCTGTCCTCTCGCTGCTCGCGGGCCGCTCGATCGACGAGGATGGATGGGCCGGGACCGGCGGACGAGTCAGCGTGAGCGACGGTGACGGCGCCATCGGCCGTCCCCGACATGGTGGAAGCCCACCGCTGCGCCCGCTCGTCGATCTCCACGGTTGAAGAGTACCCACGGGGTGTCGCACGCAATCGCGATCGCCCGCCGCCCGCCGCGGCGCGGGGCGGGACGGGGCAGGGCGGGGATGGGTCGGTAGCCTTGGTCAGTTCTATGGCCGGGTTCGTCGACGAAGCACAACTCAACGTTCGCGGGGGCGATGGCGGCGCTGGCTGTGTCAGCTTCCGACGGGAGGGACCTGAGGTTCACGGTGGGCCGAACGGCGGCGACGGTGGCAAGGGCGGCGACATCTGGCTCATCGCCGAACACAATGCGTCGTCCCTCGTGGCATTCAAGGACTATCCGCACCGCAGGGCCGCCAATGGAGTGCACGGCAAGGGTAAGGACATGCACGGACGCGGTGGCGAGGATCTCGTGATCACGGTGCCGGAGGGGACCGTGGCCAAGGATCTCTACACCGGCGAAGTCCTTGCCGATCTCGTGCACCACGGCGACCGCTGGCTCGCCTCGCGCGGTGGCCGGGGCGGGCGGGGAAACGCCAAGTTCCTTTCGAACAATCGCCGGGCGCCCACGTTCGCTGAGCAGGGTGAACACGGCGAAGAGCGCTGGCTGAAGCTGGAACTGAAGCTCATGGCCGATGTCGCGCTCGTGGGCTTCCCCAATGCCGGTAAGAGCACCTTCATCTCGCGTATCTCGGCGGCCAAGCCGAAGATCGCCGACTACCCGTTCACCACGCTCGAACCCCACCTCGGCGTGGTCCGTGTCGACGAGCGCACCGACTTCGTCGTGGCGGATATCCCTGGCCTCATCGAGGGCGCGGCCGAGGGCAAGGGTCTCGGCCATCAGTTCCTTCGCCACATCGAGCGGGCCCGGGTTCTCTGCATCCTTTTGGATCTCATCAACGTCGACGGCTCGACGCCGGAGCAGCAGGAGGCGGTGCTGCTGGCCGAGCTCGGCGCCTACCGGCCGGAACTGCTCGAACGACCACGGCTGGTCGTCGGCACGAAGGCCGACGCCACCATCGCCGAACTCGACGACTGGAACGGGCTGCGAATGTCGTCGGTCACGGGCGAGGGCGTCCGCGAGGTGGTGGGTCGATTGGCGACGCTCGTGCAGCAGACGCGGGCCGAGGAGCCCGGGCGTGAGGGCTTCGTCATCCTGCGTCCCCAGCCGACGGGGTTCACTCTCGCCCGTATTGCCGAGCACGAGTTTCGCCTCGGAGGGCGCGAAGTGGAGCGACTCGTTGCCCTCAACGACGTCACCACGACGGACGCGCTGAGCTACATCGATGGTCGGCTCAAGAAACTCGGGATTGCTCGGGCGCTGCATCGGGCCGGGGCCGAGGAGGGCGATGTGGTGCACATCGGAGCCTTCTCGTTCGACTACATCCCGGAGCTGTGATGCGCGTCGTCGCGAAGATTGGGTCGTCGTCGCTGACTGACGACCTCGGTGTCATCGACCGCGCGGCGATCGCCAAGTTGTGCGACGAGACCGCCGCCCTACGCCGGGCGGGCCACGAGGTATTGCTCGTCACGTCGGGCGCCGTCTCCTCCGGCGTGGCGGCACTCGGTTTGGTCGCCCGCCCCACCGACATGCCAACGCTTCAGGCCCTTGCCGCCGCCGGGCAGCCGCGGCTGATGGAGGTGTACGGCGCCGAACTGGCTCGTCACGGCCTCGTCGTCGGCCAGGTGCTTTTCGTGCCGAATGACTTCGGTAACCGCCGCCAGTATCTCCACGCCCGCCAGACGCTCACAAGGCTTGTCGAGTTGGGGTGCGTGCCCATCATCAATGAGAACGACGCCATCGCCAACGACGAGATCCGCTACGGCGATAACGACCGGATCGCCGCGCTCGTGTCTCACCTCGTGAGCGCCGACGTGCTCGTGCTCCTCACCGACACCCCCGGGCTGTTTACCGCCGATCCCCGAACGGACCCGTCAGCCACACTCGTCGAGGATGTCCGCGCCGACGATCCCATGCTGGCCGTGGATACCAGGGGCACTGGCTCGAACCGGGGGAGCGGTGGGATGGCGTCCAAACTCGCGGCGGCGCGGCTGGCGTCATGGTCTGGGGTGCGCGCCGTCATTGCGCAGGCGGGGCGCTCTGGGGTGTTGCTCGATGCGGTCAACGGTCAGCCGGGTATCGGCACCACGTTCCACCCGCACGACCGCAAGCTGACGGCCCGCAAGCTGTGGATCGGCTTCGCGTCGACCGTGGAAGGGCGCATCGTCGTCGATGCCGGGGCACAGCACGCGCTCACCCATCGCGGGGTGTCGTTGCTCGCGGCTGGCGTGGTCGGTGTGGTCGGCGACTTCGACGAGGGTGACACGGTGGACATCGTGGGGCCCGAGGGGCGACCCTTTGCTCGCGGTGTGGCCATGTCGCCGGCGGCGACGGTGAGGGCCGTGGCGGGCAAGCGCACCGCTGATCTGCCACCCGACATTGCGCACGAGGTCGTTCACCGAGACGACCTCGTCGTGCTGAGCTGATCTCATCGGCACCGCTTGCGAGGTTGGCTAGGTACACCTTGCACTTGTCGTCATGTGTTGCTCACGACTGGCGATCGCCGGGTCCCTGCTTCTTCTCGTAGTCCCGGCGTGTGGCGACGACTCGTCCTCATCCGTCGAGCCAGCGGCGGTGGTGGAGGGCTACGCCGGTGGTGTGCTGGCCTCCTACATCGCCAGCCTGCGTTCGAGCTCAGGCCGGGGGAGTGCCCGGCGTCGGCTCGCCGGCCGGAAGGGCCGCTGGTGCGGCGGTTGTGGCGGTTGCAGGGCTATCGAGGCCGAGCTCCGCCCGCATCTGGGCGAGGCGGCCCTGGGCCTCTACGTTCGCAGTGGCCTGCTCAATCTCGAGGAGGCTGGAATCGACCGTCTGACTGTTCAGCTCGGCAGTGGCGGTGGCCTTGGCATACCGGGCGTCGATCTTTTCTTTGATCTCGTCGAACGAGGGCACGTCGTCGCCCAGCGTGCGGCTGAGCTGGTCCATGGCCTTGTTCATTTCCTCCTGCATCTTCGCTTGCTCGAGCTGCGAGAGGAGCTTGGACTTCTCGCCGATCTTCTTCTCGAGGAGCATCGAGTTCTGCCGGACGGCGGCCTTCGCCTGGTCGGATGCCTGGGTGGACTGCAGCAGCAGCGCCTTCTGGCTTTCGATGTCGCGCTCGACCTGGATGAGCCGGGCGGCGATGGACTCCGCGGCGGACTCGTACTGCGTCGCCTTGGCGGTGTCGGCCTTCTTGGCGGCGTCAGCAGCCATGATGATGGCCTGACGGGCGTTGGCGTTGAGCTTCTCCAGCTCGCCCATCTTTTCTTCGAGCTTGATCTCAGCCTGCTTCTGCGTGGCAATCACGTTCACGGCCTGCTCGCGCAGCCGACGGTCCTGCTCCTTGGCCTCAGTGATGGCCTGCTCCAACTGCACCGCAGGATCGGCCCGCTTGTCGAAGTCCCGGTTGGTCTTGGCCGTCAGGTACTTCCACCACTTCTTGAGAACTTTGAACATGGACACGAGCCTAATGGCCGTCGGGCAGGCAACTCACGAGGGTTCGACCGTCAGCCACTCGACGTCCTCGGCGTGAAGAATCGCAGACAGGACGCCCCGCGCCGCGGGAGGTGAGAGCCAGACCATCCCACCGATCGTGATTGCGGCAGCAACAACCTCGAGGTTGAGCAGGTTCAACTGCGGATGGCGAGCGGCCAGTTTCGCCATCACGGGTACGGTCGTGCGAGGGTCTGGTAGGCCGATCGTCGCTGGCAGCGCGAGCAGGCCAAGGATGGCCTGCTCGTGGAGCCCGGTGGGTAGCCGTCCGAACGGACCCGACAGATGGCCACCCGCGCCGATGACGGCGGCCCGGCAGGCCCTGAAGTACCACGCTGCTGTGGTGTGCAACACGACGTTCCGGTCGGGTAAGCCGACGAGAAGATGCTCGATGAGAAGTCGGTCATTGAGCACGACGTGAGTCCTGGGTGTCGGGTGGGGCATCGTCTACTGGTCGGCGAGGTCGGGGTCATCGAGCGACGACACCGAGTGCTCGTACCGCTCGCCGAGTACGCGTCGGAGTTCAGCGCGAGCTGGCGCGATCCCGCCGGGGATGATCAGGGCCGCATCACCGAGGTCGATGATGCCGATTTCGTCATGGACGGAACGACGTTCATGAGCCAAGCTGGTGGGATGCCGAAGTCGTCGACGAAGAAGCCGTCATACCTGGGATTGCTCAACGCGCTCGCCGTCGGCGAGGCCGAGGGGGCTGACTACCTGCGGGCCTGGGCGGATACGACATCCGACCCCGCAGTCGAGGAGGTGCTGCGCTTCGTCGTGCTGCGCGAACTCGAGCACTCGGCGGTCTTCGCCAAGCGCTTGGCCGAACTCGGTTTTGGCGTACTGCCGCGCGAGGACAAGACCCGTCATCGGAGCGTCATGCGCATCGCCAAGTCCGCCGCCAGCGATGTCGAGAAGTTCGAGCGCTTTCGGCTCGATCAGGGTCCCGGTGAGACCGATGCGTTCGACGGGTTCTTCACCAACAAGGACATCGACCCGCAGACCGGAGCCCTGCTCGGCCGCTACATCGCCGAGGAACGAGACTCCTTGCGGCGGTTCGCCGCCTGTTACCAGGCGCTCGTGCGCCGGTCGGCGAGCACTGCACCGTCGGCCGTCGCCTGAGACGTCACCGGCGGCGGCGTCGCACCATGTCGCGGACGCGCTGCAGTGCTGTCGACCCGCCGATGCCGGGATCGAGCGCCATGATCAACGCCACATAGATGGCGGGGCCGACGACCATCCCGGCGGCGATTCTGGCCCAGGCCCCCGCACCACGATTCGCCCCGATCGCTTTGTCGAGGTACCAGATCGCCTCCGCCATGATGACGGCGGCCAGGATCATCTTGCCGATCGACACCATCAGGCCCCGTACGTCGAACCCACCCACCTTGTTCTGGAGCACGCGCAGCGCCCCGATGGCCGACACGACATACGCAATGGCGAACGCGGCCCCCAGGCCGAGCACGTCGTAGCGGCCCACGAGGAGGACCGCGAGGACGATGTTGAGCACGTTCTCGAACAGGTTGATCGTGAAGGCGGTCTTCGTGTCCTCGTGGCTGTAGAACCCACGCAACACGAACAGGTAGATGGAGAACCCGGCCAGGCCGAGGGCGAACCCGGCGATCGCCCGGCTGGTCACGAGCGTGTCGGCGGCCGTGAAGTTGCCGTGTTCGAGCAGCGCGCCGACGATGGGTTGTCGCAGGACGAAGAGTCCGAATCCCGCCGGAATGGTGACGAGGGCCACGAGCCGGATGCCGAACGACATCCGATCGACGAAGCCCGCTCGATCCCGCCGCTTCACGTATCCCGCCAGGTCGGGAACAAAGGTCGTCAGGATCGACATCGCCAGCAGGGCATGAGGGAGGAGGAAGAACGTGAAGGCCAACGAGTAGGCGCTGGCGTTGCCACTCCCCGGCTCAGCCAGGTTCAGCACGACCTGGACGGCGGCGATGTTGCAGACGGCATATCCGACCGTCCAACCGGAGAGGCGGAACACCTTGCGGACGGCCGGGTGCGCGAAGTTCGGGCGGAAGCGCACCGTGATCCCCGCCCGTTTGAGGGCGGGAAACAGGGCAAACGACTGGAGCGAGATGCCGATGGTCGCCCCGATGGCCAGAGTGTTGCGGAAGCCCGGATTGGCGAGCGCTTTGGCGAAGCCATCCTCGCCATCCTTCAACTGCGCGTTCGCGGCGAGCAACGACACGATGATGGCGATGTTCGACAGGATCGGCGCCCATGCCGGAGCGAAGAACCGCTTCTTGGCGTTCAGCATCGCTCCCCACAGGGCGGACAGCCCATAGAAGAAGATCTGGATGAGGAAGATGCGGGCGAATGCCGTGCCGAGCCACCGGTAGTCGTTGGCGTCGACGGTGTCGCTGACATTGATCGCCGACAAGTGGAAGATGAGTGGGGCCGCCACGGCAGCGACGGCGGTGAGGCCGGCGACCGCCACGATCGAGGTACTCACGACCGCGGAGACCGCTTCGTCGTCCTGGTCGGCGAAATACCTGGTGAAGACCGGGACGAGCGTGGCCGAAAGGATCCCGCCGAGCAACAATTCATAGACCATGTTCGGCGTGTTGTTGGCGGCGTTGTAGGCGTCCCACAACGCCGCTCGCCCAAAGATCACCCCAAAGAGGGCGAAGCGGGCGAAGCCCGTGATGCGCGAGAGCGCCGTACCGGCGGCCACCACCACGTTGGACCGCAGCATCGACCCCGTTGCGGGCCTGCCGGCTACGGAGACGGAGTCGCCCGCGTTGACACTCACTGTTCAGGAGCGGGCGACGACTGCGGCACGCCCTGCTCGATCTCGCGCATCACCGTCGCGTCGGAAGTCCGGTCGACCTCCTCGATCGCTTGGCGCAGCGCCTCCAGGTCCGTCACGAGACCATCGACGTCGTCGTCCAATCCCCGGCTGTCACCGGATCCGACAGACACCTCGACACCTCGGGCGACGATCTCGTCGAAGCGGGCGTCGAGCAGTCTCAGCCGATCGGCGGCGTCCTGGCGGGTGGCCCGGAGGCGCTCGGCGGAGTCCAACTGCGCCTGGATCGCCGCCATCGTCTGCTGGGCGGCGGGTGTCGAGCCGGATTGGCGCACGCGAACCTTCAGCTCCGCCAGTTGGACCTGAGCCTCTTCGGTGGAGAGCATGGCCAAGGCGCCGTCGAGTTCGTCGCCCCGCGTGGCGATGCGCCAACAGTCCATCAGGCCATCGTCCAACCGGCCCGCCAACACCGCCAAGCGGTCCCTGGTGGGGCCGTCGGCCATCGCTCCGACGGTCCGGCGGAATCGGGCACCAGACGACTGGGCCTGCAGCACGTACTGCTTCCATGGCTCGCTCAACGTGTAGGCATCGACCCGGCCACCGCGCTGCTGGCGTGGCACCGATGCGAGGACGCGACCGGCCCACGCCACGAGCCCGATCACTGGAGCGACGAGGCCGAGTCCTGTGACGATCCCGATCGCGGTACCGGCCCCGAAGAGCACGATGCCGAGGGGAGACGTGATGGCGCGCGCCACCGGCCGCGTGAAGAAGCGGTCACGAAATCGCAGCCTGGCCATCGCCACAGTCTCCTAGAAGTTGGAGACCACGGCCGTGAAGACCTGGTCGATGG
Organism: Ilumatobacteraceae bacterium; assembly: GCA_046597895.1. Lineage (GTDB taxonomy): Bacteria > Actinomycetota > Acidimicrobiia > Acidimicrobiales > Ilumatobacteraceae > WLJO01. Next base: position 24,016 of record JBKJJS010000148.1, on the reverse strand, counting down.
TGGCGGGGTTGGTGGCGTCGTACAGCGCGGAGTTCGTGGCCTCGGCGATGCGGCGCAACGTCGCCTTGTCGGCTCCTTCTCCGTAGGAGATCGGGAAGATCCGGACCGGCTTGGAGTTGCCGCCCTCGGTGCCGCTGCGCAGCGACTTGATCAGCGCGACGAGCGTGCTCTCGTCGTCGTCCGGTTGTCCGTCGTCGTTCACACCGTCCGTCAGGAGCACGACGGCGTTGATCTTGGCGACATCGAATGAGTCACGCATCGCGGTGTAGGAGGCCGCCGTCGCGGAGTAGAGCGGAGTGCCGTTCGTCGGAATCTGCGTCTGGATCCGCGCTTTCATGGCGTCCCGGTTCGGGCCGATCGCCGCCACTGGCATGAGTTCCAGGAATTGCTGGTCGCCTCCTGGGCCGAGGTCGGTCGAGAAGACCCACAGACCGACTTCGTCGTCGTCCTTGAACTGGTCGAGGGCCCGGGCGGCGGCGGCCTGTGCCAGTTCCAGCTTCGTGAGATCGGAGCCGCTGCTCGCCGGCTCACCCATTGACCCCGATACGTCGAGTACGAGAAGCACCCTGGCCGACTTGCGCTGCTCCGCCCACTTGTCGAGCGCCTTCACCAGTACCTTCGGCTCGGGTACCGCCAACTCCGCCTTCGGCTGAGTTGGGTCGACGCCGTTCGCCGCGCTGATCGGCTCGCCTACCGGGACGACAGGGTTGCCAGGGCGGAACCCGAACTCCAGCACCTTGCGCTGATTCTCCGGCTGCTGCACGAAGTCTCGGAACAGCCCTGCAGCTTCCTTCTGCTCGGGCGTCACCCAAGGGGCGTCGAGAATGAAGAACGGATTGTCCGAGAAGAGCGTGCCCTCCTTGGGGTAGATGGCGACGAGCGGGGTCTTCGGAATTCGAGGCTCCTCGCCTGGATCGAGGATGCCGTCCGGGTTACCCATGTTGTAGTCGATGATCGACTTCTCTTCGATGGCGACCGCCGACGCGTACGACAGCGCCGTGCCGCGCAGGTCGGCGCGGAACCAGTTGTTGAGGAACGTCATCGTGATGTCGCCGTAGTGGACGACCGAGCCCTCCACGCTGCGGCTGAACGCCTCCACGTCTTCGCGATCGAGATCCTCCACGGTGAGGCCGCTCGTCTTGCCGGTGGCGGCGTAGTACTGGGCGATCGTGAAGTTCAGACCGCTCGTGGAGAAGTTGGGGTTCGTCTTGCCGAGCTTGAACGCCCCCCATTCCGGATGGCCGAACTTCGCCCACCCTTGCGGATCGTTGGCCAGTTCGACGATGTCTTTGAAGCCGATGGCGTTGGCCGGATAGCCAAGGGCATCGGCCATCCGCTTGGGCATGGCGATGACGAGCGGGGTGAGCATGAACGCCTGACCGGGCGGGGCGATCTCCTCGCCGACACGCTCGTTGACGATGGCCCCCCAGGCGCTGGCGGCGGGAGACCAGATCACGGGTGGCGTGCCGTTCGTGTCCGGATCGGGCCAACCGGCGGCGAGCAACGTGGCTGCTCCACCGGAGGACCTCTTGGTCGGGCTCACGAAGACACACTGCCCGGCAACCTGGACACCCGAGCGGTTGAACGTGTCGGCCAACTGCGAGAGCAGGGTGATCTTTTCGGAGCTGACGGCCATGTCGACGGTGACGCAGCCGCCTGGGTCGGACAGTTCCGGTTCGGTGCTAGGAGGCCGCGCCACGTTCTGGTCGCCACATGACGCAGTCCCGACGATGAGCAGGGCTGCTGCGAGGACGCCAAGAGATGAGCGACGGGAGGCCGAGAATCGTTGCATGATCAACCGAGTTCCTTCCATGTGGTTTGGAGCGCGACGTAGGTCGTGAAGCTCGGTCGGGCGGCGATGGGGGTGGTCGCATCGGCAGCCGTCCAACCGGCTGCGACGAGTCCTGCTGACAGCCCTGTCCGCAGTGTGTCGGTCAACGTGGTGCCGGCGAACCCTGCGATGACGACATCGACCCGACCGTATGCATCGGGGACCAGGCTGAGCCCGGTCAGCTGCGCGAAGGCCGCGTAGGTGCCGCCGGCGACGTCGCGCTGGACGCGGCTGAGCACGAGCTCGGAGAGGGGATCGCCACGACCCCGGGTGGGGTCGGCGGCCCGCAGAGTGCGGCCCCATCCCGTGAAGTCTTCGTCGGCGGTGACGTCGTTGATGCTGTACATCTCCCGGCCTAGGTAGTGGCCGACGGCGCTCGCCCACACCATCAACGCAGTGGCCGACGTGGTGGGATCACCGAAGCCTGGTTTGACGTTCTGGAAAGATTCCGGTCCCCCGATGGTCTCCCACTTCTGGCCGGCGAGGAAACCAAGGCAACGCCACGGCATCGGTGGTGGGCATTCCGCGCTCAGGATGGCTACCCGGTCGGGTCGGGTGGCGATGATGAGACTCGTGGTGGCCACGAGGTCGGTCCCCGTCGCGACGCTGTCGGCCGGACCGCCCGCCCTCCTGACGGCGTCCTTCGCCATCTCCGGCAGCGGCGCAAACGTGATCCAGGCGTCCGGAAGGTCGTCCTCGACGTCGGCGGCGGCGAGCCGAGCCAGGGCGGCGTCCATCGGCTCGATCGTGAGCGACACACTCTTGGCGAACACCGTGCTGCCGAAGACCGCTTCACAGATGGTGCGGAGATCTTCGAGGCACCAGACCTCGGCGAGCAATGTCGGTCGGGTGGTGGCGGGTCCACCATCGCCGCCCCCGTTGCCCCCTGAACCCGCGTCGCCGTCCCCGTTGAGGACGGAGCGCAGAGCGATGCTGGCGACGATGAGCCCGGCAGCCGCCAGTAAGGCGAGGATTCGCTTGGCCATCGGAGGGGAGCGTAGAGCCGTCAGGACTCGACGCCGACGATGTCGTCGGCTGTCAAGGTGGAGAGCTGCTCTGTCTCGGGGTCGTGAAACGGGGCGACCCGGCCTGCGTGATGGGCGACGGCGGCTTCGAAGAGGTTGCGCATCAGTCGGGCATTGCCGAAGCCCGGTCCGCGTGGGGTGGTGGCCAGCAGGTGGCGCAGCTTGACGACGGCGGCCTCCGTTGGTAAGTAGCAGTTCTTCTCGCCGAGCCGTTGGAAGATCACGATCAACTCGTCGTCGGAGTAGTCGGGGAAGTTGATGGTGCGCGTGAACCGACTTTGGAGGCCGGGGTTGGCTGAGATGAAGCCGGCCATCTCGGTTGGGTAACCGGCCGCCACGATGGCGATGTCATCCCGGTGGTCCTCCATGAATTTCACGAGGGTGTCGATGGCTTCGCGTCCGAAGTCGTTGTCGCCGCCACGGGCGAGCGCATAGGCCTCGTCGATGAGGAGCGTGCCGCCGAGTGATTCCTCCAGCACCTTCGCCGTCTTCGTCGCAGTCTGGCCGACGTATCCGGCCACCAACTCCGATCGGTCGGTCTCCACGAGATGACCACGGCTGACGACACCGAGGGTGCGGTAGATCTGGCTGAGTAGCCGAGCGACGGTGGTCTTGCCGGTGCCAGGGTTACCGGTGAAGACCAGGTGATGGCTCGTTTCCAGCGTCGGCAATCCCCGCTCTCGGCGAAGCTGCTGGACCTGGAGCAGTGCGCTGAGGCGGTGGACCTCGGTCTTGGCGGCGCTCAGCCCGATGAGCTCGTCGAGGTCGCCGAAGAGTTCCTCGAGTGGTCGGGCTGGATCCTGCAACGGTTCAACGGGAGTCGGGGAGCCAGGGGAAACCGGGGAAGGGCGGTTGGCCGCAGGCGTGGCCGAACGAGCCTGGCCGGGGCGAGGGACACCGGCGGCATCCATGGTTGCGAGCAGGCGCGACCGGTACGCCTCGATGGCGTCCAGCTCGTCGCTCGACGGCACCAAGTCGATGGCGGCCACCAGGTGAGCGAGGCGAATGACCTGCTCGTAGTAGCGGTGGATGCGGGCCGACCCGCGCTGCACGTCGGCGGCGATCAGCAGCTCGGCGAGGGGGCTCAGCGCGGTGAACCACGCTGCCCGCCCATCGACGAGGCGGGCGTCGCGGATGGCGCCAGGCGGCGCGACGAGTGTGGGACGCAGCATCGGGCCGACTGATTCGACGTAGGCCCAGAGCTCGTCGTCGGTGTGCCGACCGTCAGCGTCGATGACTGCCGCGATGACGTTGCTCGCTTCGAGGGCGGCGTCAGGGACGTGGTCGGTGACCGGCCGGCCCGAGAGCGCGGAAAGCTCGGCCGCGATGGTGGCAACGAACGTCCTCACGTCGTCGACGAGCGGGCCGGTTGGCATAGGTGCGGATGGTACGGCGTTGCGAACTGACCCGCTCAGGCCAATGTCACGCCCACCAGAGCGTCCACAGATGCTGGGCGATGAGCGCATCGCCGAGTTGGACGACGTTCACGGGTGGGCCGGGGGTCTCGAGATCGGGGTCGATGAGGACAAGCTCCTCGGACAACGGCGCCGACTCGGCCGAGGTGGCGGGAGGCCTGGCGACGGACATCACGACGCTGCTCGGCCCGACGGCCACGACGCGGGCGCCGAAGCGGTCCTCCCAGGAACGGATGGCGACGGCGATGGCCTCGGTGCTGTCGTACGTAGCGTTGCCCGTCCAGCCCATGCTCGAGAGCGCGTCAGCCCCGCGTGGCGACTCCACGAGCAGGATCCGGGTATCGGCGAGGGTGGCGACAAGCGCATCAGCGGCCGCCGCATCCTCGGGACCGGAGGATGCCGGGGCCAGACCGTTGAACGTACGGGGCGTGTCGAGGTAGAGCTCCGCAGCATTCGTGTACACCTCGGTGAGAGCCAGGTTGTCGAGTTCGTTCGGCTGGTTCGGGAAGAAACGATCGAGTTCCCAGCCCGCAGGCTCGCCGTCGTCGTACAACAGCACCGGGTACAAGCCGGTCTGGGCCCGCACGTCGTACAGCGCTTTCCAGACCGCGGCGGCGCCGGGCACCGCTTCGTCCGTGATCCACGCAAGCCGCTGGTCGTTGCCGAGGAGCACCTTTCCGGCGGGGAGGTCGATGCCACCGACCGTGGCCGGACCGTCCCCCGGGAGCGAAACCTGAGCGGGCGGCTCGGTGTCGTCGGGAACCGGGGTGGTGTCCACCGTGTCGAGCACGACCGACGTATCGGAACCGGGGGCTCCGGTGCTGTCGCTCACGGTCGAGGTGTCATCGGCCCCTTGTGTGCTCTGCGGTGCGGTGGTCTCGCCGCCTGGCGTGGTGTCGCTGTCAACCGTCGTGTCGCTGCCGAGTGCGGTAGAGGTGGCCGTCGTCGCACCGGCGATGTCGGAGATGGTGCTACCAGAGTCGTCCCCTCCGCAGGCTGCCGTCGCCAGGACCATGATGGCGACGCCGAGGGCCGCTCCGAGTCGTCGTGTGCTCACGGCCGGACAGAGTAGAGCCGTAGAGCGACGGCCGGGCGTCACCGAGCGCCAGCGCATTCGATTGACCCTCCAGTCAGGCGGGCCGTTACGCTCGTTCCATGTCACGTTTTGCCACCGTTCCCGAGGTCCGTGATGGGCTTCGCAACGTCAACTATCTCGCCGACGAGGGAATCGCCGGGGTCGTCTTCTTAGCTGATCGGTTGCAGAAGCCGATTCTCGTCGAAGGGCCAGCCGGCACCGGCAAGACCCAACTCGCCAAGAGTGTGGCCGAGATGATCGGCGCCCGGCTCATCCGGCTCCAGTGCTACGAGGGCCTCGACGAGTCAAAGGCGTTGTACGAGTGGAACTACAAGAAGCAGCTTCTGCGCATCCAGGCCGACCGCAACAGCGAGAACTGGGCCGACATCCACGACGACATCTTCTCCGAGGAGTTCCTGCTGACGCGGCCGCTGCTCGAGGCGATCCGCGCCGAGGATCCCGTCCTGCTGCTCATCGACGAAGTCGATCGAGTCGAGGTCGAGACCGAGGCGCTCTTGTTGGAGATCCTGTCCGAGTACCAGGTGTCGATCCCCGAGATGGGAACCCTGCAGGCGAAGCAGATTCCGCTGGTGTTCCTGACGTCGAACAACACTCGAGAGCTGTCCGAGGCACTGAAGCGGCGCTGCCTGTTTCTGCACATCGACTACCCGGACCTGGAACGGGAAAAGGAGATCGTCCTCAGAAAGGTCGAGGGCATCACCGAGAACCTGGCCGACCAGGTCTCTCGAATTGTGCGATCCATCCGTCAACTCGAGCTGAAGAAGGCGCCGAGTGTGTCAGAGACTCTGGACTGGGCTCGCACGCTCGTGCTCCTCAACATCGACACGATCGACGCCCAGATCGCGAAGGAAACGCTCCACATCCTGCTGAAGTACCAGAGCGACATCGCCAAGGCGGCCAAAGAGCTGTCCGTGGCGAAGTAGCGGGGCCGTACCGTGCTCGACATCCTCAACGGGTTCGTCGTGGAGTTGCGCAATGCCGGCATCCCGGTGTCGCTCACTGAGAACCTCGACGCGTTCGAGGCGGTGAAGCACATCCCGTTGGAGGACCGGGAAGCGTTCAAGTTCGCGCTGGCGGCCACAATGGTGAAGAACGCGTCCCATTGGAAGGCGTTCGAGACGGTGTTCGAGGTGTACTTCTCGTTGCGTGGTCCGCAGTACCAACTGAAAGACGATGAGACCGCCGACGAGTTCTGGCGCGAACTGCAGGAGCAGATGCGCCAAGGTGAGGGGAAGGGCGCCGGTGGGACCATGGACTCGCTGACCCCTGAGGAGATGATGCAGCTCCTCTACAACGCGCTGATGCAGGGTGACCAAGCCATCATGCGGGCCTTGGCCCGCCAGGCCGTGCAGCGGTTCGCCGGCATGGAGCCGGGGCGGCCGGTGGGAGGCACGTACTATCTGTACCGGACGCTGCGCAACCTTGATCTCGATGCCATGCTCGAGAAGCTCATGGAGGCACAGAAGCAGGACGCTCAGGCGCACAACGCCGAGTTCACGGATCTCGAGGAGCGTCTCGAACGCGACGAGTTCCAAATGCGCATCGACAACTTCAAGAAGGAGATCGAGGCCGAGATTCGCCGGCGCCTCGTGGCTGATCGCGGCGTTGAGGCGATGGCCAAGACCCTGCGTAAGCCGCTGCCGGAAGACGTCGAGTTCATGCACGCGTCGCGCGAGGAGATGGCGTTGTTGCGTAAATCACTCCAGCCCCTCACTCGCAAACTCGCCGCTCGGCTGGCCCGCAAACGGCGCCACGGCCGCAAGGGTCCGTTGGACTTCCGCAGCACTATGCGGCACTCGCTGAGCTATGGCGGGGTACCGGCCGAGCCGAAGTTCAAGTACCCACGCCCGTCCAAGCCTGAGTTGATGGTGGTAGCCGATATCTCCGGCTCGGTCGCGGCGTTCGCTCGTTTCACACTCATGCTCGTGTACGCCATCCAGCATCAGTTCTCGAAGGTCCGCTCGTACGTCTTCATCGACGGCATCGACGAGGTCACGGAGTACTTCAAGGGTGTCGAGGACGTGCAGGAGGCGGTCCACCGGGTGAACACCGAAGCCGACGTCGTGTGGGTGGACGGTCACTCGGATTACGGCCACGCGTTCGAGGTGTTCTGGGAGCGGTACGGGAAGGACGTCGGCCCGAAGACCACCGTGCTCCTACTCGGCGACGCCCGGAACAACTACCACGCCTCGCAAGCATGGGTCGTGAAGGCCATGCGCCAGAAGGCCCGTCATGTGTACTGGCTGAACCCAGAGCCGAAGAGCTACTGGAATACCGGCGATTCGATCGTCGGCGAGTACGGCACCCACACCGATGGCGTCTACGAGTGCCGCAACCTGCGCCAACTCGAAGGCTTCGTCGACAAACTGGCGTAGCTTCCGCTGGCCGGTAGCTTCATTGTTCGTGCGCATCGTGGAGGCGGCTGAGATGGCGGGGGTCGCCGAAGGCGAGATCCCGCGTCACGTCGCGTGCATCATGGACGGCAACGGACGCTGGGCGCAGATGCGTGGTCTCACCCGCAGCAACGGGCACGAGGCAGCCGAGGACGCGGTGGACGCGGCGGTCGACGCCTGTCTCGAGCTCGGGGTCCAATGGCTCACCGTGTATGCGTTCTCCACCGAGAACTGGAAACGTGAACCAGCCGAGGTGCAGTTCCTCATGAGCCTGCAGGAGTGGCTTCTCCGCGACGAGAAGCGTCAGCGGTTCAAGCGCATCGGCGTGCGGCTGCGTTTCGTCGGCGATCTCGACGATCCCCGGGTGCCCGAGGCCTGTCGTCGCTGGCTGCGTGAGTGCGAAGCACTCACCGCGGAGAATGACAAGCTCGAGTTCTGCATCGCCTTCAACTACGGCGGCCGGGCCGAGATCATCGACGCCGCCCGTGCCCTCGTCCGCAGTGGCGTTCCCGCCGATGAGATCGACGAGGCGCGGGTCGGGGCGGCGATGTATGCGCCCGACATGCCGGACATCGACCTGTTGATCAGGACCTCGGCCGAGTTCCGTCTTTCGAACTTCTTCCCCTGGCATTCGACGTACGCCGAGTTTGTGTTCCTGGACACGCTCTGGCCGGACTTCCGTGCCGGCCACCTCTATTCCGCCGTGGCCGAGTACCAGTCGCGACGCCGGCGTAAAGGCAGCTCCGGATCCGTTTTTGACGGTCGGCAGGATCCATCGTGAAGGCTGCCGACTTCACCGAACTGCTCTCGATCGAGCATCTGGACTCCTCGCTCGACGAGGTGGCCGAGGCGCTCGATGTGGCGTTGGCCGGTACCGGAGAGCTGGTCGAGCCGGCCCGCCGCATGCTGAACGCCGGCGGCAAACGATTGCGGCCGCTGCTCACGATCGCGTCAGCCGTGGCCTGCCAGCCCGACGTCGTGCTCAAACCCCTCGATGGCCGGGTACGTCGAGGAGCGGCATCGGTGGAGCTCGTTCACGTCGGCTCGCTCGTCCACGACGACATCATGGATGTTGCCCTCGCCCGGCGTGGCGTGCCGACGGTGAATGCCGTTGAGGGTTCGAATCAGGCCTTGCTCGTCGGTGACTTCCTGTTGGCCAGGGCCGGTGTGGAAGCCGCCCATGTGTCAAAGGATGTCGCACTCAGCCTGGCGATCACCATCTCGGACCTGTGCGACGGTCAGAGCCTCGAGGGGCTCTTCCAGGCCCGAGCGAAGCGCAGTGTCGACGATGCCATCGAGTCCATCCGCGGCAAGACCGGAGCGCTGATGCGGGCCGCCTGTGACATCGGTGCATTGTGCGTCGGCCGCACCGACCTCGCTCCTGCCCTCGCTGATTTCGGCATGAATTTCGGTATCGCGTTCCAACTTGTGGACGATCTGCTCGACCTCCTCTCCACGGAGGAACTCATGGGCAAGCCAGTGAACAACGACGTGAAATCGGGGGTGTTCACCGTGCCGATGCTGTTCGCCGTCGAGATGAGTTCGGATCGCCGACGTGCCACCGATCTGATGCTCGGCGCCGCTGGCGATCCCGGCGCGGCCGCGCAGTTCCGCTCCTGTGTTCTGGCGACCGATGCCGTACGGGCGACTCTGGATCTCGTCTCGGCCTACAACAGCAAGGCGCGCGAGGCGCTCGACGCCGTACCGCCGGGCCGAACCCGCGACGGGTTGGCGGAGATCCCGCAGCGTTACCTCGACGGCATTCTCGAGGAAAAGGTACCCGTCCACCGCCCATGACCTGATCGCTGCCGAACGGAAGCGATCAGGTCCGCTGGTAGTTCGGCGCTTCCTTGGTGATCGTGACGTCGTGAGGGTGGCTTTCGTTGCGGCCCGCCGTGGTGACCCGCATGAACCGGGCTCCCAGGCGCAACGCCTCCAGCGTCGGGGCGCCGGCATATCCCATCCCGGCGCGAAGTCCGCCGGCCAACTGGTACATCACGTCGCCGATCTGGCCGGCGAACGGCACTCGACCTTCGATGCCCTCGGGTACGAGCTTGCGGGTGCCGGATCCCTGTCCGGTGGCGTAACGGTCTGCCCCGAGGCCCTGCATGGCGCCGAGCGACCCCATGCCCCGATACGACTTGAAGCGGCGCCCTTCGAACAGTTCGAGTTCCCCGGGTGCTTCATCGGTCCCGGCGAGCAGGGAGCCGAGCATGACAGTCTCGGCACCTGCGGCGATGGCCTTCACAATGTCGCCCGAGTACGTGATGCCGCCGTCGGCGATCACCGGGATTCCGAGCCGATGGGCGGCCACAGTGGTGAAGTGGACTGCCGAGAGCTGCGGCATCCCGGCACCGGACACGACTCGGGTCGTGCAGATCGAACCGGCGCCAACGCCGACCTTCACCGCATCGGCACCCGCCCGGGCGAGTGCCTCGACTCCCTCGCCGGTGACGACGTTCCCGGCGGCGACCGGCAGATCCGGGAAAGCGGCTTTGATCCGCTCGATCGCCTTGATGACGCCGGCCGAGTGTCCGTGCGCGGTGTCGATGGCGACAGCGTCCACACCGGCGGCGACAAGTGCCTCGGCCCGTTCCTCAAGATCCGCGCCGACCCCGACTGCCGCGGCGCAGCGCAGGCGGCCCTGAGAATCGCGGGTGGCGTTCGGGAACTCCTGGCGCTTCTGGATGTCCTTCACCGTGATGAGGCCGCGCAGCACCCCGTCGCTGTCGACGAGCGGCAGTTTTTCGATGCGGTACTTCTGGAGCACGAGTTTTGCTTCGTCCAACGTGGTGCCAACGGAGGCGGTGATCAGCCGATCCTTGGTCATGAACTCCGAGACGAGGCGGCGATAGTCGGCCTGCTCGCAGAAGCGCAGGTCGCGGTTCGTCAGGATTCCGACGAGCCGGCCTGACTCCGGGTCGGTGATGGGCACTCCGCTGAACTTGAAGCGGGCCATGAGGTCTTCGGCATCTTGCAAGGTCGCCGTTGGTGGCAGCGTGACGGGGTCGAGGATCATCCCGCTCTGGGACCGCTTCACCCTGAGCACCTCGGCGGCCTGTTCGGCGATGGTGAGATTGCGATGGATGACGCCGAGCCCGCCACAACGCGCCATGGCGATGGCCATGCGGGCCTCGGTGACCTTGTCCATGGCGGCCGACACGATGGGCACGGCCAACTCGATATCGGCGGCAAAGGTGGCGGTGGTGTCCACCATGTCCGGGAGCACCTCGGAGTAGCCGGGTACGACGACTACGTCGTCGAAGGTGAGGGCCTCGAAGCGATCGAAGAACAACTCGCGGTCAGACGGTGTGGTCACAGTCGGCTGGCCTCCTGGGTGGTGGTGCAGAGCGCGGAGAGCGTGGCGACGAGCAGGCGGTGCTCGGCGGTGTGGATCCGGTCCTCGAGGTCGCGGAGGGAGTCTGTAGGGTGGATCGGCACGGTGGTGGTGGCGAGGACAGGTCCATTGTCGACGCCCTCGTCCGCCACGAGGTGCACCATGACGCCCGTATCGGTGCGCTGGCCCGCCATTGCTTCGGCATACGCCCGCTCGATGGCATGGGTGCCCGGGAACTCGCCGGGCAGGGCGGGATGCAAGTTGACGACTCGGGTGGGGAATCGACCAAGGAACGACATGGTGAGGATCCTCATCCAGCCGGCGAGCACGATCCAGTCGGGCTCATGAACGGTAACGGCGTCCGCAAGTCGGGTGTCGTATGTGGACCGGCACTCACCGGGCTGGGTCGGCACGAGGGTGTAGGGAATACCGGCCAGATCGGCTCGGGTGAGCGCGAACGCATCGGCCCGGTTCGTGACGACCCCGACAACGGCGGCGGACAACAGCCCGCCAGCGCAGGCGTCCATGATGGCCTGGAGATTCGTGCCGCTCCCGGACGCGAGCACGACCAGACGAACCGACATGGATCGACGTTAGGCAGCGCCGGCCCAGGGATCGCGGACCTTGTACGAAAAGTCAGGATTCAGTCCGTGGCGCAGTCACTCTCGCCAGGGTTGATGCGGATGCATTTGATGAACTCCTGTTGGGAGGAAGAAATGAGCACACTGTCCCCTTCCTGCACGAACCCGAAGCGGAAGTCCCATTCGGAGATTCCGCCTTTCTTGTTGGTGAATTGGGTGACGAAGTAGCAGTCAGCCGGCGCAGTCGCCGCGCTGCATCCCTTGAACCGGGAGACTTCAATCGCTTCGAAGCGGGAAAAGATCTGCACGAAATTCTCGAACGACGTAAGACCCGTTTGGACATCGGGGGTGAGGTATGACCACGCGGTGGGGAAGTCGCCGTCGATCGTCCGTGCGTAGTAATCGATGAGTACGTCGCGCATCGCGGTAGCCACGCTTCCGGGGATGAGGAAGTTACTCTCGATGGAATAGCCATCCTGGCCGTTCCACCTCAGCTTCAGCCAGAACTCGCCCGTGGCGCCCTCCTCCCGGCCCGCCACGGTGGCGTCACACGACCCAGCGGGGATCTGGTCCAAGAGGGTGGCGTCCTTGGATGGCGCATCCCGAAGCCCAGCGAAATCAATGTCCGGGCGGACGCAGCGAGGTCCCTTGCCGGGAGAGGTCACCGTGGACGCCGGGTTGGTGATTGCGGCGGATGTCGTTGCTGGCCCGCCGACCTCGGAAGTGGCGCCGTCGAGGTCGGCGGGTGTCGTTGCTGGCCCGCCGACCTCGGAAGTGGCGCCGTCGTCCTTCGACGTGGCAAGTACGAGGCCGGTCCCGACGCCGGCGGCGGTCACCAGCAGCACCAGACCGATCCACAGCCCCTTGCGCCGCCGGCGGCGGGGTTGGGGATTCGGATTCACGAACGTTGCTGCCTCCGGCGGGCCCGTGGGTGGCGCCGGTGGGACCGAAGGAGGCTTCGAGATCGGAATGGCACCAAACGGGGTAGGGGGTGGCGTCGGATGGCCCTGGCCGGCTCGTTGCGCCGCATCGCTCGAGCTCAGTTCTTCCGACCGCACGGCCAACGCCGCACCGATGGCCGTCGATGTCTTGGGGTCGCCCCGGCGGCTGATGGGGATGCCGGGGAACCTCTCCTCGATCATGCGGGCGATGAGGGGCGTGCGGCTCGCTCCGCCGACGAGGTACACCGCGGCCAGGCGCGTTGGATCGATACCGGCGTCGCGGATACAACGCTCCAGCAGCTCGATCGTCGAAGCGACATGAGGCTCGATGAGCGCCTCGAACTCCTCCCGAGTCACCCGCTTCTGGATGAGTTCGCCGGGCACCTGCACCAAGAGTTCGGCGACGGGGTAGCCGGACAACATCTCCTTGCCCCGGCGGATCTCATGACGCAAATTGGCGCTCAGACGCCTCCACATCTGGTCGTCCGAGGATTGGATGGACTCCCACGTGGCGGGATTGAGTTGGGAGCCGATGTGTTCGGCGAGCAGTTCGTCAAAGAGTTCGCCACCGATCGATCGATCGCCGCCGGGACGACCGACGATCTGGAACCCGTAGTCCGTCGGGGTGACCACCGCCGTGTCGAAGGTGCCACCGCCCAGGTCGTACACCGCCACATGGGATTGAGGAGCGACACCGACCTCGGTGGCATACGCCAGCGCCGCGGCGACGGGCTCCGACACGAGTACGGCGTGTTCGATTCCTGCCTTGGTGGCTGCCTCGAGCAGACGGTTCAGTTGCGGCCTGGCCCACACTGCCGGGTGGGTCAGGCGTACTTCGGTCGGCGGGTGGCCGTACTGGCGCACGGCTTCGTCGTAGACGTGCTTGAGGACGGCGGCGATGAGGTCGACGGCCTGGTGCGGTCGGCCGTCCAACACGACTGGGGAGGCGTCACCGATGCGGCGTTTGGGGGCCCTCAGCGTTCGTCCCGGATAGGCCGCGGACAACTCGTCGGCCAGCTTGCCGACGACGTAGGTGTCGCCCTCGGCCAGTACTACTGACGGAACCCGACGGTTCCCGTCGACTTCAATGACTTCGGCGGACCGCCCCGAAACGAGCGCGGCCGCCACGGTGTAGCTCGTACCGAAGTCGATCGCCAGGATCCATGTACGGATGGCCACGTACCCCTCTGTGTCGTGTCGTGAAGTGCTCAGACTACCGAACGCCCTGTGCACAGAGCCGGTTCACTGGAGATACGACGCGAGACTGTCCTGCTGGCTCGACCGCAGCGCGATGTTCACCCGCTGGCGTTCCAGCACCTGCGTCAGCAGTCGGTGGCCCTGGGGGACATCGTGCTCGGCGAAGAACGCCTGGACGTCGGGCCCATCCTCGTCACGGTTGAGCAGCTTCACCGGGTCGACCATGCGGCTGATGGTGTTCGCGGGGAGGCGCTCGTTGACCTCGGTCCAATGCTCGCGTAGAAAGCGCCACGCCGTCGCACCGTGGCGCCGGTTCGCGATAGCTCGTCCGATGACGAACGGGGCGCTTTGGGTCCTGACATCGCTGGACAACGCGAACTCACACGTGCGGCGCACGAGATCCTCGTTCTCGAACTCCGCGAGCGCGTAGAGATAGCGCAGTTGTTCCTGCGGTGTGGCAGCGGCGCGGAAGAGATCGACAAACCGTTCGTATGTCCCGAGGTCTCCACCGGCCGCCACGACGCTGGTGGCGGCCGTGAGGAGCTCCGGATCGACACCCTCGGTCTGGCCGCGGTCGAACAACTCTCGGCATCGTCGGCGGGCGTCGATGTCGTCGCCGAGCACGGCGAGGGTCTGGACGAGCAGCGCCCGCAGCTGGGACGTGAGCTGGTCCTCCCCGTCGCGCGGCTGCCACCCGAGCCGGTGTGTGGCGGGCGCGATGAGCGCTCTGACGGTGGCTGCGAAGCGAACCCGGGAGGCGTCGTCGACGAGCCGGTCGCAGCCGTTCAGCCCCGTGATGAGGGCCTGCCACACCGCGAGGTCGGTCTCGTCGGCGAAACCGCGGGCGAACGTGAGGAAGTCGGCGGCGCCCAGCCGGCGGGCCACGACAGAGGCCCACGCATCGGCCACGAGGTTGTACCGGTCGATGGCGCCGAGTGCGGCGAGCACCTTGCCGCCGAGTCGGCCCATCAGCGTGACGTCGTAGGTGACCCGGACGAAGCCATGGCCGCCGGCGTTGACGACAACGGTGGAATCAGGGTCGGCCAGCGCCACCACGGTGCGGTCGTCGACGAGCAGCACCGTCGTTTCCTGATCACCCTCCGGTCCGATCTCACGGATGTGGAGGGGAACCATCCAGCGTGCGGGGTCGTCCGCCGCTTCGGCGGAGTAACCGAACCGCTCCTGGCGCAGTACGAGCTGGTCGTTCTCGAGCGACGCCGTGATGAGCGGGAATCCCGGCTGCCAGATCCAAGAATCCATCATCTGGCGCACCGGCTCGTCGGTCACCTGTTCGAGTGCATCCCAGAGATCGCTCGTCTCCGTGTTGCCATACGCGTGGAGCGTGAGGTAGTGGCGGATCCCCTCCCGGAATGGGTCCTCGCCGAGATACTGCTGGAGCATTCGCAGCAGCGCCCCGCCCTTTTGGTAGGTCAACACGTCGAACATCCCCTCGGCGTCACGTGGCGAGTCGACCTTGAACTCCACTGGCCGCGTGGTCGAAAGGGAGTCCACTTCGAACGCCGCACTGCGGTCGAGCGCGAACGTCGTCCAGCGCTTCCATTCGGGCCGGTAGTGGTCGGTGGCGTCGACTCCCATGAATGTGGCGAACGCCTCGTTCAGCCAGATGCCGTTCCACCATCGCATGGTGACGAGGTCGCCGAACCACATGTGCGCGAGTTCGTGGTTGAGGACCTCGATGACGTTCTGCTGCTCGATGTGTGTCGAGGTGATCGGGTCGACCAGCAGGAGGTTTTCCCGGAAGGTGATGCAGCCGAGGTTCTCCATGGCCCCGGCGGAGAAGTCCGGCAGCGCGACGAGATCGAGCTTGTCGCCTGGGTAGGGGATGCCGTAGTACTCCTGGAAGAACCGGAGTCCGGCGACTGCGGCATCTCGCGCGAACTGAGTGAGATGCTCCTTTCCGGCGACGTGGACCACCCGCGTCGGCGTGCCGTTGACATCCTCGGCCGCCGTCGCCACGAGCGGACCGACGACGAAGGCCACCAGGTACGACGACATCACCATGCTGTCGGCGAACCGAACGACCTGCGTTCCGTCTGGCATCACGGTCCGGCTCGTCTCGGCGCCGTTCGAGATGGCCAGATGATCGCCATCGACCACGAGCGTCACCCCGAAGACGGCTTTGAAGTCCGGCTCATCCCAACAGGGAAACGCCCGACGGCAATCGGTGGCTTCCATCTGTGTGGCGGCGATCACATGCTCTTCGCCAGCGTCACCGCGGAAGGTCGAGCGGTAGAAGCCACGAAGCCTGTCGTTGAGAATGCCGGCGAACGTGATGTCAAGGACCGCTGGACCGGTGGACAGGGCTGACAAGGGTGTGACGGTCATGCGCTCGAGCGCAGGATCGAACGAGCATGGCGTCGGGACTCCGTCGACGAGGGTCTCGTGGATCGTGAGTTCGGCGGCGTTCAGCACCAGTTCGGTGACGGGATGCTGGACATCCAGCTCGATTCGCACCCGGCCCGTGAACGTGGCCGACCCGAGATCGGGGCGGAGTTCGACGTCATATCGCCGTGGCAGGCAGGTTCTGGGCAGGCGATAGGGGTCGATCTCCACGACACGAGGATACGGGCGTGGCTCGAGTGACGAGATCCTCTGTCCGCAAGCCGGAAGCCGGAAGCCGGAAGCCGGAAGCCGGAAGCCGGAAGTAGCGTGCTCCGCCGTGCTTGGGCTGGACACCACCTTCGATGGCGCCACCTTCGATGTTGTTGGCGTCGGCAACTCTCTCGTCGACGTGATCGCCCATGCCGACGACCGCTTCGTCCATGCCGAAGGGCTCGTGAAGGGCTCGATGACACTGATCGACACCGACCGCGCGGTCAGCTTGTATCACGCACTCGGCTCCGCAGTGGAGATGAGCGGCGGGTCGGCGGCCAACACGATGTGCGGGATCGCCTCGTTCGGTGGGCGGGTGGCGTACATCGGCAAGGTGGCCCCCGACGACCTCGGTGATGTCTTCGCTCACGACCTGCGCGCCGTCGGCGTTGTATTCCGGCCAGGGATACCGGACGGCGACGTTCCCACTGGGCGCTGCCTCATCGTCGTGACCCCAGATGCCCAGCGCACCATGAACACGTACCTCGGCATGTCGTCACTACTGCACGTCGGGGACATCGATCGCGACGTCATCGCCGCCGCCCGAATCGTGTACTTGGAGGGCTACCTCTACGATCGGCCGGAGGCCAAGGAGGCGTTCCGGCTCGCCGCTCGCACCGCGCATGAAGCGGGACGCCAGGTGGCCCTGACTCTGTCCGATTCCTTCTGCGTGGATCGTCACCGCGACGACTTCCGCGGCCTCGTCGAAGATGAGGTCGACCTGTTGTTCGGCAACGACGAGGAGCTGTGCTCGCTGTACGAGGTGCCGACGTTCGAGGAAGCGGTCGCCGCCGTCCGCCGAGACTGTCCGCTCGCCGCCATCACGCGAGGCAAGGACGGATCGGTCGTGGTCACGTCCGACGGTGTCGTCTCCGTTGAGGCGGAACCCGTGCAGCATCTGGTCGATACGACAGGTGCGGGTGACCTGTACGCGTCGGGCTTCTTGTACGGGCTCACGCATGGCCGATCGCTGATCGACTGTGGTCGTCTCGGCTCGATCGCGGCTGCCGAGGTCATCTCCCATGTCGGTCCGAGGCCGCTCGTCGAGCTGCGCAAGCTCGTGACGTTCTGAGGTCGGCTTGCTGATGTGGACCTGACGGTGCGCGATCCTTCGCTCATGGATGAAGCCGGGTTGCGTGCATCGGTGACCGCGTGGATCGCCGCTGATCCGGATGCGGCGACCCGGGCGGAGGCCACGGCGCTGCTCGAGCACGGGTCGATGGAGGAGTTGACCGACCAGTTCGGGTCCCGCCTGCAGTTCGGCACGGCCGGGCTCCGTGGGGCTCTCGGGGCGGGGCCAAACCGGATGAACCGCCTCATCGTGCGCCAAGCGGCCGCCGGGTTGGTGCAGCACCTGCTGGACACCGCACCGGACGTCGCCGGACGAGGAGTCGTCATCGGGTACGACGCCCGCCACGGCAGCGAGTCGTTCGCGTGGGACACGGCGCGTGTCTGCGCGGCCCGAGGCGTACGGGCGATGCTGCTGCCGGGGCGCCGACCAACGCCGGTGCTGGCGTGGGCAGTGACGGAACTCGGGGCGGCCGCCGGCGTCATGGTGACAGCGAGCCACAACCCGGCCACCGACAATGGCTACAAGGTCTATCTCGGCGATGGTGCCCAGATCGTGCCGCCACACGACGATGAGATCTCCCGCCGCATCGACGAGGCCGGGCTCGTCATCGCGGTGGCCGGCGCTGATCACCCGCTGATCGAACAACTCGACGAGTCGATCGTCGACCGCTACCTCGACGCTGTCGCGTTCGTCCGGTTGGACCCGATGGTGCGTGGAGTCAACGTGGTCGCCACGGCCATGCACGGAGTCGGGGGAGCCACGTTGGCGGCGGCGTTCGTGCGGGCGGGGTTCGCGGCACCGGCGGTGGTGATCGAGCAGCAGGAACCGGACCCCGACTTCCCGACGGTGCCGTTCCCGAATCCCGAAGAGCCCGGCGCCATGGATCTGCTCCTCGCTCTCGCGGCTGAGCGCGGTGCAGATATCGCGCTCGCCAATGACCCTGATGCCGATCGGCTCGGCGCGGCGATCCCGACCAGGGAAGGGGGTTGGCGCCGGCTGACGGGCGACGAGCTCGGCTGGCTCCTCGCCGACCACATCCTGCGCCGCACCACTGGTGCCGATCGGTTGGTGATCACGACGCTCGTGTCGTCGTCGATGCTCGCCCGGATGGCCGCCGACCACGGGGTACACCATCGTGAGACCTATACGGGTTTCAAGTGGATAGGGCGCACCATCTTGGACCATCCGAATCTGCGGTTCGTGTTCGGGTACGAGCAGGCGCTCGGCTACCTGGTGACATCACGGCCGCTCGACAAGGACGGCATCACTGCCGCAGTCGTGGCCGCTGAGATGGCGGCGTGCGCGGTGGCAGAGGGCCTCACCGTGGAGGACCATCTCGACGCAATTACGGCCCGGTACGGCCACCTCGTCACCGTTGATCGGTCCATCAGGATGGACCCGGCGTTGGCCGCGCAGCGGGTAGCGATGCTGGCGGCCGATCCGCCGGCCATGATCGGTGGGTCGGCGGTGACGGGCGTCGAAGAGTTTCCGCCGGCGGGGTTGTTGCGGCTGTGGTGCGGATCAATCCGGCTGCAGGTGCGTCCGTCCGGGACCGAACCGAAAGTGAAGCTCTACGGCGAAGCCGAGGGCTCCGATCCCACACCGCTTCTCGACGCCCTCGCCGAGTTGCTGACTTCCTGACCGCAGGGGACCCTCACGCTCCTGGGTGGTACGGCGCGCCGAACTGGCGGTCGCCGGCATCACCGAGGCCTGGCACGATGAACCGCTGCTCGTTGAGGTGGGAATCGACAGCCGCGGTGACGACGTGGAGATCGAGCCCCGAATTCCGAAGCCGGTCGAGACCCTCCGGCGCCGCGAGCACGCACACAACGGTGATCGGGCCGTCCACCCCGCGGTCGACGAGCAGCCGGCAGGTGTGCTCAAGCGAGCCCCCTGTCGCCAGCATGGGGTCGAGCACGATGCACATGCGACCGCTCAGGTTGGCCGGCACCTTGACGACGTACTCGTTCGGTGTGAACGTCGCCTCGTCACGGCTGACGCCGATGAAAGCCACTTCGGCATCCGGGAGGAGTTGCAGCGCAGGGCGCAAGAGCCCGAGCCCGGCCCGCAAGACGGGCACGAGGAGGGGAGGGTGGGCGAGGCGTCGGGCCGGCGCCGGCCCGAGTGGTGTGGTGACCGTGACGTCGATGGTCGGGAACTCCCGACACGCCTCGTAGACGAGGATGGTGCCGAGTTCCTCGAGCGCGGCGCGGAAGGCCGGTCGGGTGGAATCGAGGCTGCGGATGTCGGCGAGGCGTTCGGCGGCGAGCGGGTGGTCGACCACAGTGATCTGCATGAGGGCAATGTAGCGACGGCGGCCCGCTGGCGAGATGTCTCAGAACTCGGCGCGCATGAGGGCGTAGCGGGGCTTGATGATCCCGTTGATGAGGCGCAGGCGCTCGTCGAACGGGGCAAAGGCGGACTTCATGGCGTTGACGGTAAGCCATTCGAAGTCGTCGAGGCGGTAGCCGAACGCCTCCTGCAATTGGGCGAACTCGTTTGTCATCGACGTGTCGCTCATCAGGCGGTTGTCCGTGTTGACCGTGACGCGGAACCGCAACCGCCTGAGCATCCCGATCGGGTGTTCGGCGATGGAGGACACCACACCCGTGTTGACGTTGGATGTCGGGCACAGCTCGAGCGGGATGCGCCGGTCCCGCACGAACGCGGCCAGCCGGCCAAGCCGTTCGGCGCCGGGCTCGCCGGTGATGTCGTCGACGATCCGCACACCGTGGCCGAGTCGCTCGGCACCGCACCACTGCACCGCCTCCCAGATGGACGGGAGACCGAACGCTTCGCCGGCGTGAATCGTGGTGTGAAAGTTCTCCCGCTGCACGTGGTGGAACGCGTCGAGGTGACGGGTCGGGGGGTAGCCGGCTTCGGCCCCCGCGATGTCGAAGCCGACAACGCCGGCATCGCGCCAGCGCACGGCCAGTTCGGCGATCTCCAGCGAGCGGGCGGCGGTGCGCATGGCCGAGCAGATGGCGTAGATGGTGAGACCGGTCCCGTCGGCGCCCCGACGAAAGCCATCGAGTACCGCCGCCATGACCTCGTCCAAGTTCAGTCCTGCCTCGGTGTGGAGTTCGGGGGCGAACCGCACCTCGGCGTAGACCACGCCGTCAGCGGCCAGGTCGACGGCGCATTCATACGCGACACGTTCGATGGCGTCGCGGTGCTGCATCACCCCGACCGTGTGCGCAAACGTCTCCAAATAGAGCACGAGGTCGTTGCGTTTCGCGCCGCGATGGAACCACTTGGCCAGGTCCTCGGTATCAGTCGTGGGGAGCCCGCCGTAACCATGTTCTGCGGCCAACTCGACGACCGTCGAGGGCCGCACACCACCGTCCAGGTGGTCGTGCAGGAGAGCCTTGGGCATCCGCTGGAGCGAGTTGGTAGGGGTGGCGGGAATCACTGACCGCAGCGTAGGCGGCTCAGTGGAGGACGGGTCGAAACGTCGACGCCTCAGGGAATGCGAATGGAATCAGGACGCTCAGCGGCGTGGGTACGCCGTCGACGCTCACGAGACACTCCGGCCCGCCGAACTCCCACAACAGCTGCCGACAGCGCCCGCACGGGGTGACCGAAGTGCCATTACCGACGGTGTATACCGCAACGAGACGCCCACCCCCTGTCATGTGCAGTTGGGCGATCATCGAGTTCTCACCACACATGGCGATGCCGTAGGACGCGTTCTCGATGTTGCAGCCCGCCACGATCCGACCGTCGTCGACGAGTGCGGCGGCCCCAACGTGAAAGCCGGAGTATGGCGCGTACGAGTGCTCCGCGGCCGCGAGCGCGGCGAGGCGCAACATCGCCCAATCGATCTCCCCGGCGTCGGTCGTCATCCGCTCGATCCCTTGTACCAGATCTGGCCATCAGCCGCTGGTGGTCGGAGCCGCTGGGAGGCGACGGTGAGCACGATGAGGGTGACGACGTACGGCATCACGTAGACGAGTTGGCTGTTGACCTTCTCCGTGATGATGAAGAACCACAACAACGCCACCGCCGTGACGGCGAGGAAGGCCCCGTTGACGGGGAGGTGTCTCCTCCAATGGAGGATGGCGAGGGCGCCGACGACGACGGCGACGAGGAGGAACACGGCGCGAATCGGATCGGTGTTGGCCAGGTTGGCGAGGGACTGGACGTAGCCGAACAGACTGGCGCCCGCGAGCACGCCGAGTGGCCGCCAGTTGCCGAAGACGAGTGCGGCGATCCCGAGGAAACCGCGTCCGCCCGCTTGGCCCTCCTGGTACCTCCTCACGTCGATGGCCAACCAGGCACCCGCGCCGCCGGCGAGGCCTCCGGACATGAGGCAGCCGAGGTACCGCATGGACAACACGCTCACACCGAGTGAGTCGGTGGCCGACGGCTTCTCGCCGGCTGAACGCATCCGCAGCCCGAGCGGGGTACGCCAGAGCAGGTACCAGACGACCACCAGGGCCACGAGCGCGAACATCGTGGTCCATGCCATCTTGTAGGTCATGCCCTTCGCAACTCCGGCGACATCGGAGATGAGGAACCAGCGGTGATCGTCCAGCCATCCGAGAAAGTCGGGCGACTTCCAGCCGAAGAGGTCGCCACCAGAAAGGATCGGGAGCGTGAAGCTCCCCATCGACCCCTTCATGGTCGGCGAGTTGGAGATAGACCCGTCGGCGTTGCCGACGAAAAACTGCCCGGACAGGAATCGGGTTACACCCGGAGCGATGAGGTTGATGGCGATACCGGCCACCACGTGGTTGACACCGAACTGGAGGGTGACGAAGCCGAGCAGGAGTCCGCCGAGCGCCCCGCCGACGATGCCGGCGGGGATGGCCCACCACACCCCGAAGTGCCAACCGGCCCACGCGGCGAACCAGGCGCCGAGGATGATCATGCCGTCGAGACCGATGTTGACGGTGCCTGACCGCTCGGAGACGAGCCCGCCGAGTCCGGCGAGAAGGATGGGCGTGGCGGCCGCCAGCCCGAATCGGATCGTGTTGGAGCCGGTCATGGCGTCCGCCCCCGCTATCACCCGGACCAGGGCCAACATGATGAACGCCGCGAGTGAATACGCCGCCGCGCGCTTGAGGGGGGTGTCGAGCCGGGACCGCAGGGAGGTCATTCGCCCGGGCGGGGACGTCGTGGTGGCGGTCATGCCGACACCAGCCCTCCGGTGGCGACATCCCCGTCGGCCGTTCCCGCAGATGGCGTAGCGGATCGGGCTGCCGCTTCGCGGATGGAGGTCCGCTCGGCCCTACGGCGGGTGACCGTGAACCCGATCACCGCAGTGAGGAGCAGGGTGCCTTGCATGATCTTGGTGATCTCGGGGGGACCGTTCACGATGCCACGGGCGCCGTCCTCGATGGCCGACCAGACCAAGGCGGCGACGGCGATGCCGGCCGGATGGTTCTGGCCGAGCAGTGCCACCGAGATGCCGGTGAACCCGACAGCGAGCGGAAAACTGTCGCTGTAGGCATACCGCTCACCGAGGAGCGGGGCCATGGCACCCAACCCGGCGAGGGCGCCCGAGGCGATGATCGTGGTGAGGATCATGCGGCTCGGATTGATGCCCGACGCCCGGGCGGTGGCCGGGTTCAGCCCTGTCGCCCGCAACTCGAGCCCGAAGCGGGTCCGGGTGAGAATCACCTGCGTCAGGACGCCGACGACGATGGCCACGAGGACGAACCCCTGGAGGTGGATGTCCTGCGGAAGGTCAAAGGGCAGGAGGGAGTCGAGGTGCGGGAACCGGCCTGAGTTGGGCAATGTCTGCGTCTGGGCGATCTGCGTGCGCTTGAGGATGACGTCGTCGTACAGGAATTCGCCGAGCAAGTAAGCGGTCAACCCCGTGGCGATGAAGTTGAGCATGATCGTGGAGACCACCTCGTTGACGCCGCGTGTCACCTTCAACACGCCAGCGATGGAGGCCCACGCCCCTCCGATGGCCATGGCCACGAGGATCATGAACGCCACGTGGAGAGGCGCTGGCAGCGTCACGGCCGCTCCGGCCGCGCCCGCACCGAGCGCGGCCAGCCGAAACTGGCCGTCCACCCCGATGTTGAACAGGTTCATCTTGAAACCGAGCGCCACGGCGAGGCCGACGACGTAGTACGGCACCGCCTTGTTGACGATGATGACGACGTTCGCCTTATTGTCGATGTGGGTCCACATCTGGCTGAATACGTCCAAGGGGGAATGGCCGGCGAGTTTCAAGACGAGGGCGGACACACCCAACGCGAGGGCCATGGCCAACACCGGTGCGGCCAGCATGAAGAGCACGCGGGTCCTCATGCGACCTCCTCCTGCCGGGCGCCGGTCATGTAGGACCCGAGATCCCGAGGCGTCACGACGCTCGGATCGAGGCGAGCCACGATCTTGCCTCGATAGAGCACGAGCAGAACGTCGGACAGCCCGATGAGCTCGTCCAGATCGGCGGAGATGAGCAGCATCGCCTTGCCAGCCGCACGGGCATCACGCATGAGCTCCCAGATGATGGCCTGCGCCCCGACGTCCACGCCACGCGTCGGGTGGGCGGCGAT
>JBKJJS010000084.1:0-7409 GCA_046597895.1 Ilumatobacteraceae bacterium | reverse complement strand
CCATCGAGCTCGGAGAGGCTGTCGGCGTCATTGCCGCCCAGTCGATCGGTGAGCCAGGTACACAGCTCACGATGCGTACGTTCCACACCGGCGGCGTGGCCGGTACGGACATCGCCGGGGGTCTTCCGCGCGTCGTCGAACTGTTCGAGTCCCGCACGCCCCGCGGCGCGGCACGACTCGCTCGGCTCTCCGGTGTCGTGCGGATCGGCGAGGACGAAGGGCGGGGTATCCCGGTGACCATCGTCGGTGACGACGGCACCGAGGAAACGGTGACCCTGCCGTCACAGATTCGCCTCGTGGCCGAGGACGGCCAGGAAGTCAAGGCGGGCGACGCACTCACCAAGGGCCCGTTCGACCCGAAGGAACTCATGGAGATCAAGGGCATCCGCGAGACGCAGGTGTACCTCGTCGAGGAGGTCCAAAAGGTCTACCGCGATCAGGGTGTGTCGATCTCGGATAAGCACATCGAGATCATCGTGCGCCAGATGACGCGACGGGTCGGCGTGCAGGAGCCCGGTGACACGGACTTCCTGCCCGGCGAGCGGGTCGACGCCAAGGTGTTCCGCGATACGAACCGGCGGATCTTCGAAGCGGGCCAGCGCCCGGCGGAGGGTCGTCCGGAGATCATGGGCATCACCAAGGCATCGCTCGCCACGGAGTCGTGGTTGTCGGCGGCGTCGTTCCAGGAGACCACCCGGGTGCTCACCGAGGCCGCCATCGACGGCCGAGGCGACAACCTGCTCGGGCTCAAGGAGAACATCATCATCGGCAAGCTGATCCCAGCCGGCACGGGAATGATGAAGTACCGCGAGTTCGACGTGCAGGCACCGGACTACCAGCCGATGGCGTACTACTCCTCCGAGGAAGACCCCGCCGGCATGCTGGCCCGCCTCCACGGCGGCTACAACCCCGAGGACGAAGTCGCTCAAGTCTGAGCCGCTCCGATATCCTTTCACGTTCCTGTGCGCCGGATCTTCCGGCGCGGCACCCCCGGTCCGCCGGGAGCCCACTACGAAAGCACCGAGAGGTAGCGCGTTGCCCACTATCCAGCAGTTGGTCCGTCAGGGCCGAACGAGCAAGTCGACGAAGACCAAGACCCCGGCGTTGAAGGGTTCGCCCCAGCGCCGTGGGGTGTGCACGAGGGTGTACACGAACACGCCGAAGAAGCCGAACTCGGCCCTGCGCAAGGTGGCCCGCGTCCGCCTCACCAGCGGCGTCGAGATCACGGCGTACATCCCTGGCGAGGGCCACAACCTGCAGGAGCACTCGATCGTGCTCGTGCGTGGCGGTCGTGTCCGCGACCTTCCGGGTGTGCGCTACAAGGTCATCCGTGGTGCGCTGGATGCCGCCGGCGTGAAGAACCGCAAGCAAGCTCGCAGCCGTTACGGCGCGAAGAAGGCGAAGTGATCTGAATGTCCCGCAAAGGACCCGCCACCCGTCGTGAGCTCACGCCGGACCCCGTCTACCGGTCGTTGCTGGTCACGCAGCTCGTCAACAAGATCCTGCTCCACGGCAAGCGATCCGTGGCCGAAAAGATCGTGTACGACGCCATGAAGATCATCGAGGAAAAGACGGGCGCAGAGCCGGTCAGCACCGTCAAACGGGCGATCGACAACGTCAAGCCCCCGCTCGAGGTGAAGAGCCGCCGCGTCGGTGGTGCCACGTACCAGGTGCCGATGGAGGTTCGGCCCCGCCGTGCGTCCACGCTATCCATCCGGTGGGTCGTGGGTTTCGCTCGGTCCCGTCGTGAGAAGACGATGGCGCAGCGCCTGGCCAACGAACTGATGGATGCCGCCAACGGTCTTGGCGCCTCCGTGAAGCGCCGTGACGACCTCCAGAAGATGGCCGAGTCGAACAAGGCGTTCGCCCACTACCGCTGGTAACTCACCGCTCACCACCTGAGCATCGAGATCGCCCCGCCATTCGTGGTGGGGCGATCATCTTTTTCCCGGGAAATGTTCCTCCAAGTGCATCCATGAGACGGGTTGGTCGCGAATCACAGGGGTAGCACCCGCCCGACTGACTCGTCGGGCACCAACCCCCCAATGGAGACAAACCCGTGAACATGAAACATCACTCCCGCCGGTCGAGCGTGCTCGCCGTCGGCTTGGCCGCCTCGCTCTCGCTCCTCGCCGTCGCCTGCGGCGATGATGGCAGCGACAGCGCTCCCGCCACTACTGCTGTTCCTGTAACGACCGCCGCTCCGGTGACGACTGCTGCGGCGTTGGGCACCATCGTCGACGTGGCTTCGGCCAACGCCGACTTCAGCATCTTGGTCGAGGCCGTTGTGGCTGCCGGTCTGGCCGAGACCTTGTCGGGTCCTGGACCGTTCACCGTGTTCGCCCCGACGAACGACGCGTTCGCCGCGGCGCTGACCGCGCTCGGGATCACCAAGGAGCAGCTGTTCGCTGACCCGGCCGCGCTCGCCAAGATCCTCACGTACCACGTGGTTCCCGGTGCCGTGCTCGCCGCCGATGTGGTGGGCCTGAACGGCAAGGATGTGGCAACGGTGAACGGTGCAACGATCAAGGTCACCGTCGCCGGTGACAAGGTCATGGTCAACGCCGCCAACGTGACCGCCGTCGACATCAAGGCGTCCAATGGCGTGATCCACGTCATCGACGCCGTCCTCCTGCCGCCCCAGGCATAGGCTGTCGAACCAGGGCCCGGCGGTGCAACTGTCCGCCGGGCCCTTTCGACATCATGCAATCACGATGGCTGCTCTCCTGATGAAGCTTCCCGCGCGTGGATCGGTCACACCGACCGAATCCTCTGACGTGTCCGCCCTTCCCGATCTCACGGGCGACGATCGGCTCGACGAGTCGTTCGCCCGCGGCGACGACGGGTCGCTGCGCGATGTGTACGACCGGTACGGATCGCTCGTCTACACCTTCTGCCGTCGAACGCTTCCCACTGACGCCGCCGCTGATGCCGCGCAGGAGACGTTTGTCGCAGCATGGCGGAGCCAGGCTCGCCGAGTCGCGCTCGCGAGGTCGTCGAACTTGCGTACTTCCACGACCTCACGCACGGCGAGATCGCCGAACGTTGCGACCTACCCCTCGGGACGGTCAAGAGCGACCTCCGTCGGGGCGTCGCCCGTCTACGCCGCCGCCTCACAACCGGAAGGAGGGAACACCATGGATGACGATCCGTCGCCTCTCTTGTCGGATGCGGCCGACCTGAAACGCCTGTTGCTCACCATGGAAGCTGAGGACGCAGAGCGGCTGCATGTCCCTGACGACCTCTGGGCGCGCATCGAGGCCGAGGTGGACAGCGCAGAGCCCGCCACCAGGTCGACCACCGGTGTCTCAGTGGCGCCGCCCACGCGCGTCGTGGTGCCGATTCGGCGGGGGCGAGTCGTCCGCGTTGGTGCAGCACTCGCAGTTGCCGCCAGTGTGGCCGCCGCGGTGTGGATGGTGGGCAGCCGCGGAGATGACGGTCGCGAGTTGGCCTCGGTCGCACTCACCAACGAAGGTCTGGCAGCGTTCGCAGTGGTGCCGTCGGGCTCGGTACGGCTCATCGACGATCACGGGCGCTTGTTCCTCGATGTCGAACTCGTAGATTCCCCGGACATCGACGAGAACTACATCGAACTCTGGATGATCGACCGAGGCGTGAGCGGCATGGTGTCGCTCGGGCCGTACCACGGTGACGACCGCTACGAGGTACCGCCCGGTGTGGATCCGGCGAGTTTCCCTGTCGTCGACGTGTCCATCGAGCCCGTTGACGGCGTGCCGACCCACAGCGGAGTCTCCATCGTCCGCGGCGTCCTCCCCACCTGAGCGTCAACACTGCCGGACAACGGCCATCTCAAAGAGACTGGGCAGGGGCGAGAACTCTGGTCCGCGCCCGACGAGCGGCCAACACGACGTTCAGCTGGTAGCCGACAAGGGCCAGTACCGCGTGAAGTGCGAGCCACGTCAGTAGCCCGATGACCGTGGCAAACGTTCCGTACAGAGGTGTTGCCCGGATGATGGCCCGACCGACGACCACCGTTCCGACGAGTTGAAGCACGCCGTAGCAGACGCCGGTGAACGCTGCTCCTGGCGCCATCTCCCGCCATGGATGGCGGGTGGTCGAGAGCAATTCGAACGTCAACCCGACGAGTCCGATATTGATCAGGACACTCACGAGCAGAAGCACCGACTTCGCGTCGAGACGAAGGCTCGACGCGCCGAGAAAGCCCGCTGCCACCGCCGTGATCATCTGGCTCACTCCGATGACGACGATGATCACGAGAGCTCGGAGACGGCCGCCAACGGCACCGAGTCGCTCGTGGCGTTCCAGCCCCTCGATGTCGTCGATGGCGGTCTGGGCGACGACGAAGGCCTTCAATCCGGCCCAGATGGCGATGAGCAGCGAGGCGACGAGGACGAAGCCGCTGCCTTGCACAGACGCGGAATCACTCTGGAGCTGCGGACCGATGACGGGGATCTGGCTGAGGGTCGAGTCCACGATGCTTTCCTGGAGTTCGGCGTTGTCCTGGAGTACGAAGGCGAGCACGGTGCTGAAGCATGCGAGGAGCGGAAATACGGACAGGAAGCCGTAGTGGGCGAGCAAGGCGGCCACCCGACCGAGCCGGTTCCGGCGATACCCGGTGATCGTCTCTCCGAGAACGTCGGCGAAGCCGTAGCGCTGGCGAATTGAGGCGATTGTTCGGTCGGTCCGGTCTTTCCACCGCCGGTAGATCGCCATCATCGGAGCCATCTTCGCGCGAGCGCACCCGCGTGGTCACAGGCGTTGCAGCCGATAGCATCGACCCCCATTGCCGGACGGGCCCGCGAGCGATCGCGCCTGCTCTTCGGCACGCCCCCCGGACGTCGACGTGGAAGTGAACGAGATGGCAAAGCGCGAGTACCCCCTCGACAAGTATCGAAATATTGGGATCATGGCCCACATCGACGCGGGTAAGACCACGACGACCGAGCGCATCCTGTTCTACACGGGTAAGTCGTACAAGATCGGCGAAGTCCACGATGGGGCCGCCGTGATGGACCACATGATTCAGGAGCAGGAGCGCGGCATCACGATCACGTCGGCCGCCACCACATGTTTCTGGCGGGACCACCGCGTCAACATCATCGACACGCCGGGTCACGTGGACTTCACGATCGAAGTGGAGCGCAGCCTGCGTGTCCTCGACGGCGCCGTTGCCGTCTTTGATGCTGTCGCTGGCGTGGAACCGCAGACCGAGACGGTGTGGCGCCAAGCGAACAAGTACAACGTCCCGCGGATGTGCTTCGTCAACAAGATGGACCGCGTCGGCGCTGACTTCTTCCGTACGGTCCGGATGATCGAGGACCGCCTGGAGTCCGTGCCGTGTGTTGTTCAGTTGCCGATCGGTGCGGAGTCCCACTTCCGTGGTGTCATCGACGTCATTCGGATGAAGGCGTTTATCTATCACGAGAACGACAAGGGCGAGAGCTACGACATCATCGACATCCCGGCCGAACTCGAGGCCCAGGCCGAGGAGTACCGGGCCAAGCTGCTTGACCTCGTCGCCACCGAGGATGAGGTCCTCATGGAGAAGTACCTCAACGACGAGGAGCTCACCGAGGCGGACATCATCCTCGGGATTCGCAAGGGCACTCTGGCGTTCAGCTTCGTACCGGTGCTGTGCGGTTCGGCGTTCAAGAACAAGGGTGTTCAGCCCATGCTGGACGCCGTCATCGATTTCATGCCGAGCCCTTTGGACATTCCGCCGACGACCGGGCTGCGTCCGAACTCCGACGAAGTGGTGGTGCGTCCGGCCGACGAGTCGGCACCGTTCGCCGCGCTGGCCTTCAAGATCGTGGCTGACCCCTTCGGCAAGTTGACGTATTTCCGGGTCTATTCGGGCCAGGTAAGCAAGGGCGACGAGGTCTACAACTCGACGAAGGAACGCCGGGAGCGCGTCGGTCGCCTGCTCCTCATGCACGCCAACCAGCGCGAGGACATCGACACCGCATTCGCGGGCGACATCGTGGCCGGGCTGGGCTTCAAGGACGTCACCACCGGTGACACCTTGTGCGAGCGCAGCAACGCGGTCGTCCTCGAGCGCATGGAGTTCCCCGAGCCCGTCATCCACGTTGCCATCGAGCCGAAGACGAAGGTCGATCAGGAAAAGCTGGGCAAGGCTCTCAAGTCGCTCTCGGACGAGGACCCCACCTTCCGCGTCAGGACGGACGACGAGACCGGCCAGACGATCATCTCAGGGATGGGCGAACTCCACCTCGAGATCCTCGTCGACCGTATGCAACGTGAGTTCAACGTCGACGCCACCGTGGGCAAGCCGCAGGTGGCCTACCGCGAAACCATCACCCACAAGGTCGAGTCTGTTGAGTACCGCCATATCAAGCAGACTGGTGGTACGGGCCAGTTCGCCGTCGTAAAGGTCACACTCGAGCCGACCGGCCCGGGCAGCGGCTACGAGTTCGTGGACAAGGTCACCGGTGGCCGGGTGCCTCGGGAGTACATCCCGGCGGTGGACCAGGGCATCCAGGCGGCGTTGGAGTCCGGTGTGCTCGCGGGCTACCCGACGGTCGACATCCGGGCCACACTCATCGACGGCCAGTACCACGACGTCGACTCCTCGGAAATGGCATTCAAGATCGCCGGCACCATGGTCTTCAAGAAGGCCGCCGAGATGGCCAAGCCGGTGTTACTCGAACCGATCATGGCCGTCGAGGTCGTGACGCCGGACGAATACATGGGCGACGTGATGGGTGACCTCTCGAGCCGCCGTGGTCGCATCGAGGGCCTCGAAGCCCGCGGCAACGCCCAGACCATCCGCGCTCAGGTCCCGCTCGGTGACATGTTCGGGTACAGCACGGATCTTCGTTCGCGCACCCAGGGCAGGGCCACCTACTCGATGCAGTTCCACTCGTACCAGGAAGTCCCCAAGACCATCGCCGAGGACATCGTCAAGCGCGTCAGGGGCGAGTGACCTCAGTCGCCGGCCAGCCTCTCACTCGCCGGCGAGCCTCTCGCACGCCGGGAGGCCTTCGACAAGGCCGGCGCGTAGATTGGCCACGCTGAGGATGCCATCGCCGTCCATGCTCTCGAGTAGGAACACCCGGGCCGACTCATCGAGGTCGCCACTGGAGAGTTCGAGTTGGTAGATGTCGGAAGCGCTGCCGATGTCCAAGATGAGCGCGCGGTCGAAGGCACCTGTGATGCAATTCGTGACGGCGGGGGAGAGCCCGGCGGTGGCGGCGTATGCCCGAGCCAGGAGTGTGGCAGTCGCCCAGTCGCCGAGGAAGTCGTGGAATGCCTGGAGGCGATCCGGGTTGACGGCGATGACCCCACTTGACGGGCACCACTCCAACTCGACCTCGCGACCGTCGCAGTCCGTGTTGGTGAGGGGGCCGGGCAGCGGATAGTTCGCGTCGATCTCGGTAAGGAAGAACGTGGTGAGGTCCTTGCCGGCG
>JBKJJS010000056.1:0-6428 GCA_046597895.1 Ilumatobacteraceae bacterium | reverse complement strand
GCCGTCGGTCGACTGGTTCGACCTACCGGAGGGCACCATCGAGGTTGCGATCGAGGTGACGGATCTCCAAGCCCCCGACTACGTGCACTGGATCATTGCCGGCCTCGACCCGGCCATCGGACACCTCGAAGACGGCGAAGTCCCAGTCGGCGCCATTCAGGCGACGAACTCCAACGGCGACATCGGCTACACCGGCCCGTGCCCACCGCCGGGTGTGACGCACACCTACCTTGTGCAGATGAGCGCGCTCGATCGCACCATCGATCTGGCCGACGGGGCTGACGCCGATGCGCTGCGCCAAGCCATTGGGGCCGCCACGATCGAGTCCGTGAGCGAGAGCGGCACCGTCACCGGCTGACCCCCCATTTGCGCAACTCTCGCGGAATAGTGGCGCGCGCAGCACAATCCCGCGAGAGTTGCGGGAAAGAGGGGTCTGGCGGGGCGGGGCGGGGCGGGGGCGAGTCAGGAGTTGAGGGCGGAGGCGTCGAGGTAGTCGGCGAACTTCTCGAGCGCCTCGGCTCGGCGGGTGGGTACATGCTCGCTCGGAACCTCGTGGGCGCGGTAGCGCTTGAGGATCTGGCGCGAGACCGTCACCTTGTGGACCTCGTCCGGCCCGTCGTAGATGCGGGCGGCGCGGGCGGCACGGTACATCGATTCCAACGGCAGGTCGGTCGTGTAGCCGAGCGAGCCGTGGACCTGGATGGCCCGGTCGATCACGTTGTAGAGCACCTTGGCGCCCCAGAACTTGATGACGCCGATCTCGACCCGGGCATCGCTGTAGTGCTTGCCGGCGGCATGGAGTTGGTCCATCTTCCACGCCGCGTTCAGCGTCAGCAGGCGGGCGGCCTGCATCTCGGCGTAGCTCTCGGCGACCCAATCCTGGATCATCTGCTTCTCGGCGAGGATCGAGCCGTGCGTGTAGCGCGACAGTGCGCGCTCGCACAGCATGTCGAACGCCCGGCGGCTCTGGCCGAGCCAGCGCATGGCGTGGTGGATGCGGCCCGGCCCCAGCCGTTTCTGGGCCAGTGCGAAGCCCTGCCCGATGCCCGCCTCACCGCCCACGATGTTCTCGAATGGCACCCGCACGTTGTCGTAGATGATCTCGGCGTGGCCACCGGGCTCGCCGGTCTTGTGATCCGGCTCGCCCATCGTCGGCACGTCGCGCAGAATGTTCACGCCAGGCGTCTTCGTCGGCACGATGATCATCGAGAACGCCTTGTACGCGCTGGTCTCGGAGTCACCCGTCTTCACCATGACGAGCAGGAAGTCGCTAATGGACGCGTTCGACGAGAACCACTTGTGTCCGTTGATGACCCACTCGTCGCCATCACGGGTGGCCGTGGTGCTCAGCAGCGTGGGATCGGCGCCGGCGCCCGGCTCTGTCATCGAGAAGCACGAGCGCATGGTGCCGTCGAGAAGAGGCTGCATCCACCGGGCCCGCTGATCGTCCGTACCACCGACGGAGATGAGTTCCGCATTGCCGGAGTCCGGGGCATTGTTCCCGAAGATCGAGGGGCCGTACGGCGTCTGTCCGAGGATTTCGTGCATGAGGCCGAGCTTCACCTGGCCGAAACCGAGCCCTCCCATGTCCGGCGGCAGGTGGGCGGCCCAGAGACCTTGCCGGCGCACCTCGTCCTTCAGCGGGTCGGTGATCTGCTTGAGAATGCGGCGGCCCTCGTCGGAGCGCCAATGGTCAGCCAGCGTTTCCAGCGGAAGGATCTCGTTCTTGACGAAGCCCTCCATCCACGTCAGTTTCTCCTGGAATTCAGGCTCCGTCTCGAAATCCCATGCCATGGTCGTCAATCCCCCCGGGGTGGTCGGCTCCAGGCGACCTTACCGTCGCGTCCGGCGAGCGGGCCGTGTCGGGTTTCCGGCTTGTGGCGCGACCTCGTCGTCAGGTTTGCCGCGACGGCCGACCTGCTCGGATGATTCTCAGATGGGAGCCATCCGCGTCTGCCACTCGGTCGCCTGCTCGAACGCACGAGCAGCGCGCCGCGCCATGGACTCGTCCATCGGGCGGCCAACGAACTGCAGCCCGATGGGAAGGCCTCCTGAGTCGAAGCCGCATGGCACCGAGATCGCTGGCGCGCCGGCCACCAGCGACCCACCACTCGCCGTAACCTCGGCGCCGGCCGCCCGGTGCGGTGTGTGGGCCCCAGTCACGTTATGCCGTTCACCGTCCGGTCCTGACGAGCGTTGCGAGGCCGCGTCGTGTGCCCCTCTGCCGATCATCGCCACCCCTCGCTCCTAGCCTGGATCTGTGGAGCAAGTCGTCACTTACGCGGTGCTCGGGTTGGTGGGGTTCCGGCTCGTGTCGGCGGCGCGGGTCTCCTTCAGCCCTGAGGGACGGGCGACGGTCAGCGACGTCTTGCGGACCATTCGTTGGCGCCACGTGTGGCCCATCCCATTCGTGCTCACCGGCGTGATCGCCGTCGCCAACGTGCTCTTGCTGATACCCGGGCTCGACTGGGGATGGTGGACGGCGCTCGGCGGCCAAGGGAACCCGGTCACCGGCACGACGGACCAGACGACCGGCACCGTGTGGGAATGGCTGATCCCCTTGGTGTTCCTCGTGCTCGTGATGCCGGCATTGCCGCTCTTCGCCCTCGCAGAGGAGCGGATGTTCCGCCGGGGCGCCGAGCACTGGTCGACCGGGCGCCGCATCGTCAAGACGCTGGCGTTCGGCATGATCCACGCCCTCATCGGCATCCCCATCGGCGTGGCGCTGGCCCTTTCGATCGGCGGCGCGTACTTCATGACTACGTATCTCCGCCGTTACCGATCCACCCTTGACGAGCGCGGGGCGCTGTTCGAGTCAACGGCGGCCCACACCACCTACAACGCCGTGATCCTCGGGGTCGTGCTCCTCGCAGTGATCGCCACTGCGCTCGGCTGGGAGTAGCACTCGAGCGACCGTTCAGAAAGTCGCAGAACACGAGTACATGCTGCGCGAAACACGACAACTACTCCCGTCCGACGCGACAAACGACTGGGAGGCGATCCACTCGTCCTGGCCATCAAGGCGGAGGTCGACCACCACTCTCACTCGCCCGGGCTGCTCGCGGAAGCGTTCAGCGGGAGGACATCTTTCGGTCAGCCGTCGTTTACCTTCCGTTCGCGTGAGCGGCGCAGAGTTGTCGGTCGGCAATCGAGAGAGGGAGCCCATGTACCGGACCATCCTGGTGGGGACTGACGGATCGGCCACGGCTCACGAGGCCATCGACGCGGCGATTCGACTCGCGGCGCCCCTCGGTGCCCACCTACATGTGCTCACGGTCCACGATGATGTGGCCGCGGGTGTTGACGCCCTCGACGCGGCGCGGGCACTCGCACGCGAGATCGGCGTGGAGTGCTCCACGCACACCGACTCGGGCCATCCCGGCCGGGCGATCGTGGCATGTGCACAAGCCGTCGGTGCTGACCTCGTAGTTGTCGGCGACAAGGGAATGCACGGTGTCAACCGCCTACTCACAGGCACGGTCCCGAACTTCGTGGCCCACAACGCGCCTTGCAGCGTTCTGCTTGTCGACTCCACGCGACGAGCGGGCGACGACTCCGCCGCAACGGCCTGACGCCGGTACAGTCCCCCGCTCATGGGACATGTGGACGGGAAACGGATCGTGGTCACGGGCGCCACTCGGGGCATGGGCCGGGGCTTTGCCCTCGGTTTGGCCGCTGAGGGTGCCAGAGTCGTGGTGAATGGCACGAATGCCGATCTCGTCGAGGAGGTCACCGCCACGATCACCGCTGCGGGCGGTACGGCCGAACCGTGCGTCGGATCCGTCGCCGACGACGCCTTCGCCGAGCGACTGATCTCGACCTGCGTCGAGCGTTTCGGCGGCATCGATGCCGTTGTCAACAATGCCGGCATCGTGCGCGATCGCACGCTTATGAACATGATCCCTGAGGAGTTCGACGAGGTCATCGCCGTCAACTTGCGGGGCACATGGTCGACGAGCCGCCACGCCGGCCGGGCGATGAAGGCCACCGGCGGCCTCCTGCTCCAGGTCATCTCCGGTTCGGCCTACACAGGGTCGGTCGGTCAGACGAACTACGCCGCCTCCAAAGCCGGGGTGATGGGAATGCTCTACGCGTGGGACGTCGAACTGGCCAGGTTCGGGATCCGCACGAACGCGTTGTGGCCCATCGGTGAGACCGACATGACCCAGGTCGTCTTCGAACAGGCGAAGCGTCGGGCCGAGGAGGCAGGCCGACCCGTACCGACGCCGGCTCAGATGGGCTTCGGGACACCGGCGACGATCGCCCCGGTCGTCGTCTACCTCTGCAGCGATCGGGCCGCCCACCTGCGCAGCCAACTCGTCACGTTCAACGGCTCCAAGCTGGCCCTCTGGCAGCACCCACGGGAGACCTGGATCAAGAACCAGGACGGCTGGACCGTCGACGAGGTCGCCCACGAACTCGAAAGCGCCGCCGAGCCCGTCTACCACCCCAAGATGTGACGAGCGGGTGAACGTTCGCCACCGTCCGACCACACCGAGCGGACGGCAGAGCCAACCCACCATGCTGAAGTGGTGCGGCAGCGCACGCCTGCCGTGCGCTGAGGCACCACTTCGCGGCAGAGTCCATGCTCAGCGGGACTGGTGGCGGCCGGTCGGGCGGCGGCCCTGCACGGCATCGGCGATCGTGGCCGCCAAGTCGTCGAAGCCCGAGCGGACGAGTCCGACCGTGAGCCGGATGTGCTCGTCGCCGAGCGCGGTGACCTCGAACGGCGATCCGGGCGCGGCCCCGATTCCCTGGGCGGCGAGCGACACGAGCGCCGCCCGTTCGTCGCGGGCTGTCACCCACAGGTTGATCCCGTCACATCCGGTGGTCTCCACGCCGAGCTCGCGCAGCGCACCGACCACCCGGGTCCGCCGATCCCGATAGACCTCCCGCGCCCGGGCCACGGCCGCTACCGCCACCGGATCCGTCAACAGCACCGCCAGCACACCTTGCAGGATCCGGCTCGACCATGCTGGCCCGAGCGATCGGCGCTCGACGACGGCGCCGATCACCTCGTGGGGGCCGGCGACCGCCGCCAACCGAAGGTCGGGACCGTGCGACTTGGAGAACGAGGTGATGCGTATCGTGCGCTCGGGCAGCCACGTGCCGAGCGAGACGTCGGGCGACGTGGAGATGTCGCCCGAGTGGTCGTCCTCCACGATCAGAGCTCCCGATCCGCCGAGCACCGCAGCCAGCTCGGCTGCCCGAGCCGCTGACATCGACCGGCCCGTCGGGTTGTGGGCCCGGGGCTGCAGGAACACCGCGCGCGGCCGGAGGTCCAGCACCCCGGCCAACGCCGTCACGACGATCCCGTCCTCGTCGGAGGCGACCGGGATCACCTCGGCCCCGAGGAGGTCCAACAGGTCGAGCAGCGGAGGGAAGGTGGGGTTCTCGACAACCACGCGATCCCCGAGTCCGACGGCCCATGAGGCCACCCGATCGAGCGCGTCGAGCGCTCCGTCCACCACGGTGAGCGCCTCTGCAGGGAAGGGTTGACGCTCCCACAGCAGTTCCTCCAACTGCGGCAGCACCGGGTGATCCCAGTAGTTCGTGGCCATCGACGCCCGGGGCACGCGGGCCACGGCGGACACCGCGTCGGGCAGCAGCTCAGGGTCGGGTGAACCCGTCGAGAGGTCGAGCACGACGTGCCCCGCCGCTGCAGTCATGCTTCGGTAGCGCCGCGGACCGCCGGAACGGGTGCGGGGGGTGACGAACGTGCCGAGCCGGCCCCTCCCCTCGATGACTCCGGAGCGAGCCAGCCGTTGCCAGGCGTCCGACACCGTGGTCGGCGACAGGCCGAGCCGGCGGCTCACCTCCCGAACGGTCGGAAGTCGGGTCCCCGGCGGGAGTGTGCCCTCGCTGATGAGGCGGCCCGCGGCGGCCGCGATCCCCCGCGCGCTCGGTTCCCCGACGGCAGCGACCAGCACCTCGAGCGGCGTCCCCACGTCCTGCATCAAACTGGTACAAAGTTGGTGTTGTCAAGATCAATGGGCGGATCTAATGTCCAGGAAGTCGGGTTCGACCCAGAGGGGGTACTTCCATGGCCAACATCGTGCGGGCCGCGCTGGTGCAGACGAAGTGGACCGGTGACAAGCAGTCGATGATCGACCTCCACGTGGACTACGCCAGGAAGGCCGCATCGCAAGGCGCTCAGGTCATGTGCTTCCAGGAGCTGTTCTACGGGCCCTACTTCTGCCAGGTGCAGGACACGGTGTACTACGACTACGCCGAAGCCATCCCGGACGGACCCACCACGCAACGCATGTGTGAGCTCGCCAAGGAACTCAACATGGTGCTTGTGGTGCCGATGTACGAACAGGAGCAGGAGGGCGTGCTCTACAACACGGCGGCCGTCATCGACGCGGACGGCACCTACCTCGGCAAGTACCGCAAGACCCACATACCGCAGGGCAAGGGGTTCTGGG
>JBKJJS010000413.1:0-15508 GCA_046597895.1 Ilumatobacteraceae bacterium | reverse complement strand
CTCGACGCACCGCTCGACCACCTCTGGGTGTGGGTGACACCATCGGTGATCTCTCGGATCAGGTGCTGCAGCAGTTCCTTCGGCCGACCTTCGATCAGCGTCACATGGACGAACGGGCCGCCACCCGACCACAGCTCGGCATCGACCTCGTTGACCCACACCCAGAGGTGGTCGAGCGGTGCGTCGAGCACCGTGCTCAGGGCCGCCGAGACGTTCGTCACCGCCTGGCGTAGCGCCGCTCTGGGCAGACCGGTTGGGACGTTGATCTGGGCAGAGGGCATTCGCGAAGCGTACGTCGCGTCAGAGGGGCGATTCTGTCCGCGGCAGCAGTTGAGGGAACCACGGACCGCGAAGGGGCTCGCCTGGCTTCACGAGCGCACTCGTGCCGGGGTACGTGGGCGCCGGTCGGGGACGGGGCTCGTAGGTGACGTCGTCGCCGAAGAAGCGAACGGACAACGTGCGGCGAGGCGCGGCGCCAGCCGAGGCGCCGCCGCCGTGGAGCATCGACGGATGGAACATCACGACGTCGCCCGGCGTAATGGGGAACGACACGATGTCGAACTTCGTTCGGTCGGCCTCGATGTCGGGGATGCGAGGCCACTCGTCGCCGAGTTGGAACGGCGTCGTCTCGTCGGTGATGTCGAAGGCGGTTCCCGCGTAGAGCGGACCCTTGTGCGAGCGTCGTACGAACTCCAACGAGTCCTCGGCGGGGGTGTCGCCGAGCGTGATCCAGAACCCGCACAACTGCGTGCCGCCGGTGATCCAGTACGTGGTGTCCTGGTGCCAGGGCGTGCGGCGCGCCACGGTGTCCGCAGCGGCCTTCACAAAGATCTGCTCGTAGAACAGCCACAGGTTCTCGGTGCCGAGAATGGCGGCGACGATGTCCACGATGGGGGAGTGGCGCAGCAGCATCTGGTACTCCGGCACCGCCGCGTAGTTGCAGTAGTCGTCGAGGAACTCGCGAGGCGTGCCGCGGTAGTGCATGTTGGAGTAGGGCCCAGGGTTGCTGATGTTGCGTTGAATGCCGAGCGCGACGAGTTGCATCCAGGTCGACTCGAGCACCTGTGGCAGCAACACCACACCGTCGTCCCAGAACTGTCGCTTCATGGTCTCCGTGACGTAGGGATGGTCGGTCATGGCGCTGCCTCCTTCGTGTGACTACCAGTGCCGGGGCGGGAGCAGCCCGATCGACTGGTAGCGGCCCATGAGCCGGCGGAACATGTCCTCGGTGTCGATGCATTCCGTGAAGCCGGCTTGGCGGATCTTGATCGTACTCACGAGTGACGGCGACGGTGCCTGTGCCATTCCGTACCCCAGGATGGCGTCTGCGTAGATGAACGACTGGCCGACGAACGCGCCGAGATCGACGGGCGCACAGAGTCCGAAACGCTCGACGGCTTGGGCCCACTCGGGCTGCCGAGCCGGCATGTCAGCGGCCAGCGAGCACGGCTGGTCATCGCCTTCCTCCATACCGAACGCGTCGGCGATGGCCGGCCACAGGTGGCGCAGGCTGAACACGTCGCCGTTCGTCACGTTGAAGGTCTCGTTCGCCGCCCCTGGTGCGGTGGCCGCCCACTTCAGCGCCCGGGCGAGGAGATCGGCGTCGACCGCCTCGCTCACCATCGAGGCGCCGCCGGGGTAGTGCAGCGGCGCGCCCTGCTGTTTCAGGAGCGCGGCGTACACACCAAGGGCGGGGATGGGGTTCATGTTGCTGCCGAGCGCCTCGCCGAAGATGATCTGCGGACGCATGATCGTCCAGGACCACGGCTGCCCGGCCTGGCGGGCGCGAAGGTCGTCCTCCTGCAACCAGTAGAAGTTGTCGTGGTGGTGCCGAGGTTCGCGTTCGCGGCCGGGCACCTTCATCGGCTCGATGTGGGCGCCGTACGCCTTGGTGCCCTGCATGAGCGAGAGGTGTTCCAGCCCCTGCGCCGCCTCGGTGAGGGGATCCATGAGGTTGCGGAACATGGCCAAGTTGCGTTCCATCTGGTCCTGCTCGTACCAGCCAGGTATCAGCCCCGGCTTCTCGAACAGGGCGGCATACACCACGTGGGTGACGTCGGCGAGGCCGGCGAGAGCATGCTCGCACGCCACACGATCGGCGAGGTCGAGGCACACGTGCTGCACTCCGTCGAGGCGGTCGGGCCGTCGACGCGAGATGCCGACCACTTCCCACGCAGGATCTTTAGCGAACTGCGTCGCCGCGGCATACCCGACGACGCCACTGACTCCGGCCACCAGCACCTTGGGCATCACCCCGACGGTACCAACCGGGAGGGTCCGGGGCGCTACCGTCGAGCCGAGACCGCGCATGGCAGAGCACCACGAGATCCGCCGCGAGCGGGCCGAATCCGGCAACCTCCACAGGGAGGCCGACAAGCTCGCCCGCCAGAACAAGCTGTTCGTGCGCGACCGTTTGCGCCTTCTGCTGGACGAAGGGTCGTTCGTGGAGGATGGTCTGCTCGCCAACACCCTGGCCGACGATCTGCCGGCCGACGGCGTGGTCACGGGAATCGGGCGGGTGGAGGGGCGGGCCGTGTGCGTGGTCGCCAACGATCCAACGGTGAAGGCCGGCTCCTGGGGAGCTCGCACCGTGGAGAAGATGATCAGGGTCACGGAGTACGCGCTGCGCCATGAAGTGCCGATCTTCTGGCTCATCGATTCAGCGGGCGCCCGTATCACCGACCAGGTTGACCTGTTCCCGGGTCGGCGGGGTGCCGGGCGCATCTTCGCGAACCAGGTGCGCCTGTCCGGCAAGGTGCCCCAGATCTGCTGCCTGTTCGGGCCGTCAGCGGCGGGCGGCGCCTACATCCCCTCGTTCTGCGACATCGTGATCATGGTCGAGGGCAACGCCTCGATGTACCTCGGCTCGCCGCGCATGGCTGAGGAGGTCATCGGGGAAAAGGTCACGCTCGA
This sequence comes from Ilumatobacteraceae bacterium, assembly GCA_046597895.1. Classification (GTDB taxonomy): domain Bacteria; phylum Actinomycetota; class Acidimicrobiia; order Acidimicrobiales; family Ilumatobacteraceae; genus WLJO01. The sequence continues at coordinate 12,595 of JBKJJS010000413.1, read as the reverse complement.
AGAGATGGGCGGGGCGCGGATGCACGTCACCGTCTCGGGCTGTGGCGACAACCTTGCGGTGGACGATGCCGACGCCATCGAGCAGGCCAAGGCATTCTTCTCCTACCTCCCGTCCAACTGGCGAGAGGGGTCACCGGTATATGAGGCGACCGGCCCGGCGGGCGAGCTGACGCGGTCGGTGCTGCCGGCCGACGAGGCATCGGGATACGACATGCACCGGTTCGTCGAATGTCTCGTGGACGAGCACTCGCTGTTCGAGATCAAGCCCTTGTTCGCCGCGGAATTGCTGATCGGATTCGCCAGGCTCGACGGCCACCCGGTGGGCGTCGTTGCGAACAACCCAATGCACAAGGGCGGTGTCCTCTTCGGTGATTCGGCGGACAAGGCGGCCCGCTTCGTATGGATGTGCGATGCCTACAACGTGCCGCTCGTGTTTCTGGCGGATGTGCCGGGCTTCATGATCGGCACCCAGGTGGAGCGCCAGGGCATCATCCGCCATGGCGCCAAGATGATCACGGCCATCACCGAGGCGACGGTGCCGAAGATCTGCGTGGTGGTTCGCAAGGCCTACGGCGCAGGGTTGTACGCCATGTGCGGCCCGGCGTTCGACCCCATCGCCACGCTCGCCCTCCCGACGGCGAAGATCGCCGTGATGGGTCCCGAGGCTGCCGTGAATGCGGTGTTCGCCAACAAGATCGCGGCGATCGAGGATGCTGCGGAGCGAGCGGCATATGTGGCGCAGCGCCGAGCGGACTACGAGGCCGACGTCGACCTGTACCGGTTGGCCAGTGAGCTCGTACTGGACGCCGTAGTGTCGTTCGAGGGCTTGCGGGGCGAACTCGTGGCGAGGTTTGCGGCGGCCGATCCCAGGGATCGCGAATGGGTCGCCAAGCGCCACGGCATCACACCGGGCTGAACTGGCGGTCGACTGAGCCAGAGCCGACTACGCGCACAGGACGAGGAGGAATTGCCCGCCGCCTGGCTCCACGTGGGCCGTGACGGCCAGGTCGGGGCGCAACCGGGACAGGCGATCCACGAGCCAGGTCGCCGCGTCCTGCCCATCGGCGAGCGTGGGGCAGCGGGCCATGACCTCCCGCCCGCCCTTGCGCTCCAGGCGATCGACACTGCCGATGATCGGAGCTGGATCGACGACGAAGAGCCGGTCCGGCCATGGGACGACGGCGGCGACGGCGCCCTTCTTCGTGTTGCAGTCCCGGTGCGCGAGTCGCTCCTGACCACCAGCGGGCCCTCGGGCCTTGCTCTTGGCTCTGGTGGTAATGCTGTCGATACTCGGACCGCGCCCATCGTTGACGGACATGGCACGGTCGACCGAATCGTCACACAACCAGCAGCGCCACCCATCGGCGGCGCCCACCTCGTCGAGCCGACTCACTTCACGTCCTCGGCGCGTCCGAGCAGCACGAGCGGGATCTCGCGTTCGGTCTTGGTCTGGTAGCCCGCGTAGCGGGGGTACTTCTCGGTGATCAGCGGCCACAGCCGCGCCCGCTCGTCGGCCGATGCGATGCGCGCCGTCAGGGCGTGTTTCGGCTGATCCTTCGTCGCCACGTGGACCTCGGGGTGGTCGCGGAGGTTGAGGAACCAGGCCGGATGGTTTTCGTCCCCGCCCTTCGATGCCACGATCACAATCGTGCCGGCATCCTGGTGGGGGGACGTGAGCATCACGGTGCGGGGTTTGCCGCTCTTGCGGCCAACGGTGGTCAGTTCGACGACCGGCATCTTCCCGGCTTCCCAACCGAGGCGTCCGCCGCTGACCTTCAACACCATGCGGTGAATGGTGTTGGCGGTCTTCAGGACAAAGTTACTGGGCACGAGGTTGAGGGTATCGACCGGGAGCCAGGCGGCCGCCGGATCGCGTACGCTGCCGTGGTGCGTGCGGTGGGGGTTCGGGACTCTTCACGGGTACCAACGAAGCTCCGCGTGGCGGCGCTGGGCGGGGTGATCGGGCCAGCGGCGTTCATCGGAGCATGGGCGACCGGCGCCGCGGTGACCACGCGCGAGTACTCGTCGATCGACGACGCCATCAGCCGCCTCGCCGCGGTAGGGGCCGACAGCCGTCCGCTCATGACGACAGGGTTCGTCGTGTTCGGCGTCAGCCTGCCGATCTACGCCACGGCGCTGCGCCGAGTGACGAGCGGACCGGCATGGCTGATGGCGCCCGCCACGGGAATCGCCACGTTGGGCGTGGCCGCGACGCCGCTTGACCACTCCGCCACCATCGACAGGTGGCACGCCGTCTTTGCCGGCGTCGGTTACGTCACGTTGGCCCTGACCCCGCTGCTGGCCGCTCGATCGCTACGCGGGCAAGGGCATCCGGTGCTGGCCGGCGTTGGCGTCGGGGCTGGGGCGGTGTCTGGGATCTGTCTTGCGCTCACGACGAGCAGCCTGCCGAGTGGGTTGTTCCAGCGCATTGGCCTGACGGCGACGGACCTGTGGATCGCCACCACTGCGGTGGCGATCGCCGCAGGGAAGCTTCGTGGCGCTCGGCCCCGGGCGGCGCCGGCCGCGTGACCGCTACCCGTTGCGGCCTCGGCTGAGCAACGACCACTCATCGACGACGTGACCGCGTTGCACGATCGTCAACGAGTTCGCGAGGTTCACGACCACGCAGCAGTGGTTGGGTACGACGGCCACCACCGCGCCGACCGCGGGGCGCGGCCCGGTAGTCCAGGCCACGCCGTGGTGCTCGGACAGCGAACGCAACTCGGCGTCTGGGTATGCCGGCAGCAGTCCGAAACCAGCCAACCAGGCCGGCCGGTCCGAGGACAACACCTTGGAGCCGGCGTCGAGAACGAAGCGACCGTCACGGTGGCTGGCAACGACGGTGGCCACCACCACCAGGGCGACGTCGTCGAGCGTTGCCGTGCCGAGCGCCAACTGCTGGCGATCCTGGAACACGTAGGTTCCTGGCCGCTCGTCGGTGACAGGGGCATGGGCGGAGTGGAATGCGGTCGGTGTCGATCCGGCGCTCAGGACGCGGACGTCGACACCCTCATCGCGCAGCACCTCGGCCGCGCTCGCGAGCGCGCTCACCTCGTCGTGGCCGGCGGCTGGGGAGGCATCGCACGCCGCGTACCCGTGACCGCCGAACGTGAAGGCACCGTGGACGTCCAAACCGGCATCCTGACAAGCCCGCACCACGGGCCTGAGCTCATCGAGGTCGGTGCCCGTGCGGTGCATTCCGCAGTCGACCTCCACGAGCACTGGAAGGGGTCGGTCGCAACCAGCGACGGCGGCACCCAGGGCACGAGCGGATGCGACGGACTCCACGCCGGCCATGAAGTCCGCCCGCTCGTGGAGCACCCGCAGCCGACGGGCCCGATCCGTTGTGCCGGCCCAGAGGGGGAAGGCCTGGAACAGATGGTCGAAGCCGGCGTCGGCCAACGCTTCGGCCTCCCCAAGGGTGGCGACGGTCAACCCCACGACCCCGGCTGCAACCTGGCGCCGGACTACCTCTGCGCACTTGCTCGTCTTGGTGTGCGGTCTCAGGGCGACACCCCGCTCGGTCAGGCGGGTGGCCCATGACGTCACGTTGCGGTCGAGGACGTCCACGTCGACGACGACCGCGGGCGTCTCGATGCCATCGGGAATGGTGGCACTCACTGCCGTCGCCGCTACCGCGGGGCGGGGGAGACCATTTGGCCCGGCCGGGCTTCGAGGGCGCCAGGGACGGGTGTGCCGTCGAGTTGGATCGCCGTGCCGTTGACGAAAACGTGGCGCACGCCGGACGGTTGGTCGGCCGTGAGGCGTTCGGCATTGGCGGGGAAGTCCCTGACCCTACGAACGGGCCCTGGAGCCACGGTGGCGGGGTCGAACACGACGATGTCGGCCCAGTAGCCGGCCCGCAGGTAGCCCCGGTCGGCGAAGTTGAAGATGTCGGCCTGCAGGCCGGACAGCTTGCGGACGGCGGCCTCGATCGGAATGGTCTGGCGGTCGCGCACCCAGTGGCCGAGCAGGTCCGTGGGTAAGGGAGCGTCGCACAACTGGCCGACGTGGGCCCCGGCGTCCGACAGTCCGAGGGTGGTGTGTTCCTCGCGCAGCAACATGGTGATGCCGACGGGGTCGTCATTGGCCAACACCGCCTTTACCCGCAAGTGCTTCGGCTCGGCCTCCCCGATGGCGAGGTCGAGCAGCACGTCGAGCGGATTGGCCCCTGTCGATTCCGCGATAGCCATCAGCCGGGTCCCCACCAGTTCCGGGTGGGCGGTGGACTCCATGATCTCGTACGAGTCCCAGCGCGGGGCGAGGCTGCGACCGGCGGCCCAGTTCTCGCGTACGCGGGCACGAAAATCTGGATCGGCGTATGCGGCCATTCGTTCGGCCGCCGACTTCGGCATCAGTTCGGCAAAGACCGGGTTGATGTTGAGTGTGAATGGCTCGGACATCGTCATGGAGAACGACAGCGGGCGGCATGAAACCTGCGGCCACACCTGCGCACCGCGTGCCCAACCCGCCCGGTTGATCTCGGCGGCCTTGATGTGGGCGCCGCCTGGCGTAGTGAGAACCGCCGTGTACGTGAACGGAATGCCGACCTCCAACTGCATGTCGTACGAGTCGCTGAAGGAGAGGTTCTCGCCGCCGTTGATGCCGCACACGCCGCGTCCGCTGTCGGCGACGGCGACGCACAGCGCCTTGATCTCGTCGCGTTCGGCCCAACGGCTCGGGATGGGTCGGCCGTCGGCCCCTCGGTGGGTCACGGCGAAACTTGTGGCGAATCCTGCGGCGCCGGCGTCCATCGCCTCCCGGACGATCCGGGCCATCTCGGCGATCTCTTCGGGGCGGGCCGCCCGTCCCACCGCTTCGTCGCCCATGGCGTAGACCCGCACCGCGGTGTGGCCGATGTACGCCGCAAAGTTGAGCATCGGGCCCCGTCGGGCGACGGACGCCAGGTACTCGGGGAACGTCTCGAAGTCCCACGGCACGCCCTCGAGGAGCGTGGCGGGATCCATGTCCTCCACCTTCTCCATCGTGTGGGCGATCATCTCCCTATCGCCCGGACGCACCGGTGCGATCGAGAAGCCGCAGTTGCCGGCCACCACCGTGGTCACGCCGTGGAAGCACGATGGTGTGAGCGCCGGGTCCCAAAACACCTGGGCGTCGTAGTGCGTGTGGATGTCGATAAAGCCGGGTGCCACGACGCAACCATCCGCCTCGACGGTGTGATCGCCAACAAGGTTCTGGCCGATCTCGGCGATGCGGCCATCCTCGACGGCGACGTCGGCCAGGTATCCCGCAGACCCGCTGCCATCCACGACGGTGCCGCCTCGAATCACGACTCGTGCGCCCACTGGTCCCCCTTCGATCACGTTCGTTTCGGCTGGATCAGATGAGTCTGCTCCGTCGAGGGTCTACCCGCGCGTTCCTCGGAAGGTACTACGCCACAGAGGACAGGGTACGGGAAGCCTTCAGTGAGCGGCGATTCTCGCGGCGGCGTCCAGACCTTGGCGCATGGCTTCGTCCATGTTGATGTACAGGTAGCGCGCGAGGCGGCCGGCGATGAAGATCGGATTCGTTTCGTAGGCGCCGGCGAGCCGCTCGTACGCCTGCTGGCGCGCCACGTTCCTCCCGTCGGCATCGAGCACGGGGTAGTGCTTGGCGGTGGCACCGGGGAACTCATACGCCACGACCGTGCCGACGCGGTCGTGTTGCTCGGGAAACACCCATTTGCTCTCGACGGTGCGTGTGTACGGCACGCGGCGGTCGGGTTCGTTCACGACCATCGCTTCGAGCGCAAGCCGCGTGTCGGGAAACCAGTGCGGCACGACCCTCACCCCTCGCCACTCGAGAGGGCCGGCGCGCTCCCCGAAGAAGCTGTCCAGCGGACACGTGAGGAGGACCGGAAGTCCCCGATCGACGAATGACGGCAGGTTCCCGGCATCGACATAGCTGCACAGCTCGACCTCGACGTTCTTCAGCAACCGCTCGACGAGCGCGCCATAGCCGTCGCGTGGCCAACCTTGATGAGGGTCGCGAAACAGTCCGCGGTAGCCGTCCGTGCGCAGTTCGACGCGCTTCGGAGCGAATGATGCTGACAACTCGGATGGGTCACGTCCCCACTGCTTCTTCGTGTAGCCATCGATGAACATGGAAAAGAGTGTCTCTCCCATCAATGTGACGCACCACGTCCGGAAGTTCTGCGGATCGGGGTGCGGGGGAAGAGATTTCAGTTCCCGCTCGATCGCGTGCCACTCCGGCAGATCCCGTACCTCCGCGAGTTGGATCGGCCACGACATCACCCGCCCATCAACTCGCGTCATCGATGTGTGGAAGTACGGCTCGAAGTCGACCAGAGACGATGCGAGCTCCCAGACCTCCTCATCGCTGGTGTGGAAGAGGTGAGGGCCATTCGGCTCGTACGGGACGCCGTGCAGCCATTCGCTGCGAATGTGGCCGCCGACGACGTTCTCGTGCTCGATGACCCGCACGCGGAATCCTTGCCGCGCCAGGCTCCATGCCGCGGTGGCACCGGTGAGTCCGGCACCCACCACGAGACAGGCCGGTTGATCTGAATTCGTTGTCGTCAGGCGGCCCACCCGGCGACTCGCTAGTCGAGTCGGGCGGAGGCGTAGCCGACGACGACCTCGTCCCCGTCCTGGTTGCGCGTCGAGACCTTGAAGTCGGCGTAGCTGACGCCGAGCTCCTCACGAATCGCTTCGACGGTGGCGGTGGTGGTGAGTGTGTCGCCCGGCCACACCTGCTTCGAGAAGCGCACGCCGTACTTCGTGAGACGGCCATCGCCGACCCAGTCAGTAAGGACGCGGCCGGTCATTCCCATCGTGAGCATTCCGTGGGCGAACACGCTCGGGTAGCCGGCAACCTCAGTGGTGAACATGTTGTCCGAGTGAAGGGGGTTGTAGTCGCCAGACGCGCCGGCATACATGACGATCTGCGTCCGCGACAGGTCGTCGACGATCACCACTTCGCGGGTGTCGCCGACCGTGAGATCGGTGGCCTTGAGGCTCATGACTGCTCCACCACTTTCTCCGTGCGGACCCCGACGCCGCGCGCCGTGACGACGAGTTCGCCGTCGAGGGTGCGGTACTCGGTGATCGTCTCGCTGAACATCAGCTTGCCGCCGCGGCGACCCTCCTTGTCCCAGTAGGTCGTGGGCATGACCACCGCGGTCAGCACCTCTCCGGCCGTCAGCGGGCGGTGATACTCGTAGTGCTGCTCGGCATGGAGCCCCCCGCCGCCACCTCCGCCGCTTCCTGGCTGGCGGGTGACGGATGTGGCTTCCTTGCCCGAGCCGAACCACGGCTGGCCGACCTTCGGGCGTAGGAAGTAGTCCGGATCGAACTGGGCGCTCGCTTGCACGAACGTGGGTGGGGCGATGATCGCGCCGACCTCCGTGCCAGCGGCGTAGTCGGCGTCGTAGTAGATCGGGTTGGCGTCGGCGACGGCGCGGGCGAACATCATGATGTGGCTCGCTTCGACGGGAAAGCGTTCAACTGCCATGGTGGCGGGGACCTCCTTATGGGTGGGCTTACTCGGTGGGTGAGAACTCCGCCTTGAGCTGACGGCGCAGGAGTTTGCCCGTCTCGTTGTAGGGGAGCTCATCGCGGAACTCGACCCGGGAGGGCCGGCGCGACGAGCGCAGGTGGAGCACCACCCACGCAATCAGTTCGTCAGCGGTGACCTCGGCGCCCTCGTGGGTGACGACCACGGCCACTACCGCCTCGCCCCAATCGGTATCGGGAACGCCGACGACGGCGGCTTCCTTCACAGCCGAGTGCTGGAGCAGCACGTCCTCGATCTCGCCTGGCGAGAGGTTCTCGCCGCCTCGGATGATGACATCGTCGATACGGCCATCGATGAACAGGTACCCCTCCTCGTCGAAGGACCCGGCGTCGTTCGTCGGAAACCATCCCTCGGTGTCGAGCGCCCGCCGCGATGAGTATTCACCGGACACCTGGTCGCCGCGAACCCAGATTTCGCCCTTCTCGCCTGCGGGGACTTCTTCGCCCATGGGGTCGCGGATCGAAATCTCGACAGTGGGCAGGGGCCGGCCGACGGAGCCCAACCGCCGCCGCACCACTGGATCGTCGCTGGCGTGGGCGTCGCGATGATCCTGGGGACCGAGCACGGCGACCGAGGAACTCGTTTCGGTGAGACCGTACGCGTTGACGAAGTCGACATGGGGGAGGAGCGCCATCGCCCGCTCGATGACTGGCAGGGGCATTCGACCGCCGCCGTACGAGAGGTGGTGGAGGTTGGGTAACCCAAGACCGTCGGCGAGTTCGTCCAGGATCCGCCCGAGCATCGTTGGTACGACCATGGCGTGGGAGACGACTTGGTCGCGGGCGAGGTTCACCCACTCCGCTGGCTCGAACGCGGGGAGCTGCACGATTCGCCGTCCCGAGAACCCCGACGTGACGAGCACCGCGATGCCGGCGATGTGGTACGGCGGCACGCTCACCAGCGTGGCTTCGTTCTCGTCAGCACCCATGAAATCGACCGAGCCGAGCACATAGGAGGTCAGGTGCTTCTGGCGCAGGACGGCAACCTTCGGGTCTCCCGTGGTACCACTCGTGTGGAGCAGGACCGCGATGTCGTCTTCGTCCATCGGCCAGTCCGGCTCGGCCGGCTCCTGGGCACCGATGATGGCCTCGAACTCGTCCGTCGTGACAACCTCGATTCCGTCGATGCCGCTGAATCGATCACCCGTGCCCTCGTCACATATGAGCACAGCTGGGGCCTGGCGGGCGATGAGGGAACGCAGCCGGTCGTCGGCGAGGCGGTAGTTGAGAGGGACGTACGGCAGGCCCGCCCACGATGCCGCGTAGAGCGCGACGGGCAGGGTGGGCGACGAGACCCCGGCGTAGAGCACCCGTTGCGCGGGGAGGCCTCGCAGCCACGTAGCGGCTCGGCCCGCTCGATCGAAGAGTTGCTCGAAGGTGAGGCCTCCATCGCGCCCGCCGACGGCCACGCGCTCGCCCATGGCACTGGCGGACATCTCAAGAAGGACGAGGAGGTTCATGGACTTCCCGGGTTGCGTGGTGGAGAGGCGCTAGTTCATCACACCCGATTCGCCCAGCCTTCAGCGGGGCGCCACAGGCTCGATCCCGAGCGCTCGAAGCTGCGCCTCGAGTGCGTCGGCCCGCCGCCCGGCTGACTCGGCCTCGGCGTGGGCCGCCTGCAACGCCGCATGCGTCGCTCGCAGGTCCTTGGTGATGCAGACGAGGTCCTCGGGAAAGGCCGTGCCATCGGGAAAGTACGGCACGATGGTGCCGTCCGGCTCAGTGCCGAAGTGGATGCCGCCGAGGAGTGGGCTCGACACCCCAAGCTCGGGATTGAAGCGCAGCACACCGTCGAACGGTGTGAACGCGCTGACCTGGCCGGTGCCGGGGTCGAGTAGCCAGAACTCACCGGCCCCGGCACTCGACCAGCGCTCGATCTTGGCCCGGTTCCGTTGCGGCGTATCGCGAGGGGAGACGAGTTCGATGACGACGCTGGCGGGCGGCATGCCCTTGTCCTGACGGTACGACTGAACATCGTGTTGGTGGAGACCGAATACCACCGCGATATCGGGAGCCATCGCCTGACCGTGCTGGTCGAACCAGGCGAGGTCGGCGCACACGAACACGTCGTCGCGGCCCTCGAAATGGACGCGGAGGCCCTGATAGATGCGCACCATGAGATTCAGGTGCGGCAGCCCGGCGCTCATCAGCATTTCCTCCTCGTCGTACGCGTCGACGAGGGCCTGTTCTTCGTCCGTGAGGCTGTCATCGATGATGGTGTCCATACCGATGATCTTGACGGCGGGGTGTGGCAGGGTTTCCGAAGCCATAATCGGGCAGCCTACGTCGCGGGGCGATCGCGGCCGGCCAGGTCCTCTTTCCAATTGCGGAAACGAGCGTGACGTGACCCGCTCGGGCCAACACCATCGCCAGTTCCGTCGGGGAACAGCCGGAAGGTGAACTGTCGACCGAGATCCGAGGCATCGGCGACCCAGTAGCGGGCATCGGCATCCGTCGCCGGCCCGGCCCGCCAGAGCAACCACTGAGCGATCCGACGCTTGTACTCGGCAACGGGCCGCCCGGGAAGATCGTCACCGAGCGTCAGTAGCTCAATTGGTGCTTCGATCCACGCCGTCGCCGGGATGTTCCGGTCGCGTATGGGTGTCGGTGGGAGGTCGTCGGTGTGGACGGGCGAGTCATCGACCGGTCGCTCGTCGTAACGCACGCGGTCACCAACCCCGATCGATCCACTCCTGTAGGTGCGGTCGCTCGTTGCCGATCGTGGAGTCGACACCGTGGCCGGGCAGGACGATGGTGTCCGGCGGAAACGTGAGGAGTCGGTTGTCGATCGAGTCGATGATGGTGGCGAAGTCGCCGCCCTCGAACGTGGTGTTGCCGGGTCCGCCGAGGAACAGCGTGTCGCCGGTGAACAACAGAGGAGCACCTTCCACCTTGAACGAGATCGAGCCTGGCGTGTGGCCAGGGTTCGTGATGGCGTGCAGGCGTAGGCGTCCAACCTCGATGATCTCAGCGTCGTCAAGGAAGATGTCGTACCCGACATCCTTCAGGAGCGGTGCGTCCTTCGCCGTCACGGCAACCTCGTAGCCCGCCTCCCGCATCGCTGGTATCGCCTGGATGTGGTCCCAGTGACCGTGCGTCTCGAGGACGCGCTTCACGCCGAGGCGCTGGCACAGTTCGAGCAGCCGTTCGTGTTCGTTGGCGGCGTCGATGAGCACGGCCTCGCCCGTCTCCCGACAGCGCAGGACGAACACGTTGTTGTCGTACGGCCCGACGACGACCCGATGGACTTCCAGGCGGCCGTCGGTCCAGTGCAGAGAGGTCATGGGGGACATTCTCTCATGTCGAGACCACATCGAACCCGAGCGACAGCGCGACGGGAATCTGGGCGGGGTCGAACGTGAGGAAGGCCAGGGGGCGAGGCAGTCGATCGGCGGCGGCGAGGTGGATGGCGTCGGACAGCCGAAGGGGCTGTTGGCGGGCCAGTACCCCGGCCCGGTCGAGGCAGCGTTGGTCGACGGGAACAAGGTGGATATGGTCCCAATCGAGGCGCACGCGGTCTTCGAGTTCCTCGCGTAGCTCGACCTCGTCGGTCAGGCGGTCGATGAGGGCAAGGCTCTCGGTGAGCGTCACGGCCGACGTGCACCACTCGGTGTGCGCGGCAAGCGCGTCACGCGCGACGGCACGCGCCGGCACGTCGAGATGGCGGGCAACGAGTGCCGATGCGTCGACATAGATGGTCAACCGCGTAGATCCCTCAGCAGGCGATCCAGGCGGGCGCCCGCCCACGCGGGTACCGGCTCGGCGGGTGCCGAGGGGGTCCCGCCACGCCGGGGCGCCACCAGCAGCCCGGCGGCGACGAGATCTGGCAGGGACACCACGCTGTGCTCGGCCTCGACCGGGCCGAGTTGGGCGACCGGCCGTCCCCCCACCGTCACGATGATGCGTTCGCCCGCCCCGGCACGTCGGATGGTGGTGGCGGCCGAGGTACGAAGCTCTCGAACGCCGATGGCTCGCATAGGTACACGAGTGTACACATTCGGACTGGAGCGTCTACCGATGGTCGGCCAGAATTGATCCATGAACTTCGCCTTCACCGAGGAGCAGGAAGAGCTCCGCAAGACCGTCCGCAGTTTCCTCGAATCCAAGTCGCCCGAGACCGAGGTCCGGCGGCTCATGGAGACCACGGAGGGCCTCGATGCCGCCGTGTGGAAGCAGATGGCCGACCAGATGGGCCTCCAGGGCCTTGCCATTCCCGAAGAGTTCGGTGGATCGGGCTTCACGTTCGTGGAACTCGGCATCGTGCTCGAGGAGATGGGTCGGGCGTTGCTGTGCGCGCCGTACTACGCCACTGTCGTGCTCGCCGCCAACGCCCTGCTCCAGTCGGGCGACAAGGCCGCTCAGAGCGAGTACCTCCCCGGCATCGCGAGTGGCGAGACGATCGCCACGCTGGCGTACACCGAGCCGTCCGGCAAATGGGACGAGAGCGGTATCACGGCCACCGCGACGGCGTCCGGTGATGGATGGTCCATCAACGGTACGAAGATGTTCGTGCTTGATGGCCACACGGCCGGCCTGCTGATCGTGGCGGCCAAGACGGCTAAGGGCACGAGCCTGTTCGCGGTCGATGGTGGTGCCGCGGGGCTCACCCGTACGGCGCTGTCCACCATGGACCAGACCCGCAAGCAGGCCAGGCTCGAGTTCGCGAACACGCCCGCCCGCCTCGTGGGCATCGACGGCGATGGTTGGAAGACGTTGTCGACGGTGCTCGACCTCGCCGCCGTCGGTCTCGCCGCCGAGCAGGTCGGTGGGGCGCAGCGAGTGCTGGAGATGGCGGTCGAGTACGCCAAGGTGCGCGTGCAGTTCGGTCGGCCGATCGGTTCGTTCCAGGCCATCAAGCACAAGTGCGCCGACATGCTGCTCGAGGTGGAGTCGGCCAAGTCCGCCGCCTACTACGGAATGTGGTGCGCCGCCGAGATGAACGACGAGCTGCCCTCGGTGGCGTCGCTGGCCAAGGCGTACTGCAGTGAGGCGTACTTCCACGCCACCGCCGAGAACATCCAGATCCACGGTGGCATCGGCTTCACCTGGGAGCACCCGGC
>JBKJJS010000144.1:0-3790 GCA_046597895.1 Ilumatobacteraceae bacterium | reverse complement strand
TTTTCGGTGTCGCCTTCTTGGCAGTGGTCTTCTTGGCGGCGGTCTTCTTGGCGGCGGTCTTCTTGGTTGCCGCGGCCTCCGAGAGCCCGCAGGCCTGCTTCAGCACCTCGACCTCGTCGAGGCACAGGTCGACGAGATCCCACAGATCTGGCACAAGTTCGCGGCACGAGACGAGTCCGAAGTCGAGCGTGTTCAGGTAACTCTGCACCGTCATGTTCAATCCCTGGCCGTCCACCACCGTCGACACGGGGTAGAAGTGCTTGAGCTTCGCCCCACCGAGATACAGCGCTTGGCGGGGCCCCGGCACGTTGGAGATGATCAGGTTGATCGGGGGGTTGAGCCGGTCGGTGATGCGCAGCCTGCTGCCAAGGCGCATGGCTCGTGTCGACAGCATCGCCGGCGCCAGGGCCGCCAGATCCACCAGCATGTCGGCCGGTATCAGATCGAACCGGCTCTTGGCGGCGATCATCACTTCGTGTACGGCACGAACCCGCTCGACGGGATCCTCGATGTCCGTCGGGAGGCCAGCGGTCAGCATCGAGACCCGATTCGTCCACCGGTCCTCCTCGGCGCCGGTGCGAATCGACACCGGAATACCGGCGACGAGGCCGCGATCCGGAAGCGCATCGTGGGCGATGAGGTAGCGACGTAATGCCCCCGCGCACACGGCCATCACCACGTCGTTGAGCGTGGCTCCAAGTGCGTTCTTGATGTTCTTGACATCGTCGAGGGGCACGGAGCGGAATGCGAATCGACGATGCGCGGTGATCGGTCGATTGAACGGGGTCCGGGGGGCGGCGATTGATGGGAGTCGCGGCAGCCGATCCTGCTCGTTCTTGGTGCCGCTGATCTCGCGAGTCACGGGCCGATGGGGGCGAGCCCGTTCGAGCAGCTTGGACAGGCCGACGCTTCGTGTCATCGTCGCGAGTTCACGTAGCGTGCGCAGCTGGAGACTGGCGAGGCGCTGCGGACGACGGGCGAAGTTCACGAGTGCCCGCGAGACGAGTTCGCCATTGGACGGGACAGCGTCGGTCTCCCATGTCCCGGTCGACGGGAGCGGAGCCTGATCCGGATGGGGATCGAGCAGCATCGCCATCAGCTCGGTTCCCGCCGCGCCGTCGATGGTGGCGTGGTGGACCTTCGTGAGCACGGCGAAGTCGCCATTCGCCATGCCCTCGATGACGTAGACCTCCCAGAGCGGCCGTGACCGGTCCATCGGGCGACCGATGATCCGGCTCACCTGCAGCGCCAGTTGCTCGTCGTCGCCGGGGGCGGGCAGTGCCATGTGGCGAAGGTGGAAGTCGAGGTCGAAGTCTGGGTCGTTGATCCAGTACGGGTGATCCAACGCGAAGGGCACCTGGACGAGGCGACGCAGGAACGGCTCGAGGTCGGGCAGACGGGGTTCGAGCTGGGCCCGGAACGCCTCGTACGGCTCGTAGCCCGGACTGGGCCGTTCGTAGATCGACAGGCTGTTGACGTGGCCGAAGGAGCTGCCCGTCTCCATGTAGAGGAAGCCGGCATCCACCCCTGAAAGTTGCTTCAGCATGACGATCTCCTATCGATTCCGCAACACGACGAGTGGGTCGACGTGGTCTAGTCCGAGGAACTCTGCCACGGGACGGTTCGTGACGCATCCCGCAACGACATTGACGCCAAGCGCCAGCGCTTGATCGCGCTCGGCGGCAGCGGTTGGACCGTACACGGCGACCTCCAATTGGTAGGGCAGTGTGGCGTTAGTGAGCGCGTACGTGGACGTGTGGGGTACTGCTCCTGGCATGTTGCCCACCCCGTAGTGGATGACACCGTGGAGTTCGTAGGTGGGGTTCGTGTGCGTCGTCTCGTGGATGGTCTCGATGCATCCGCCCTGATCGATGGCGACATCGACGATGACCGCCCCCTTCCTCATCGAGCGTACGACGTCCTCGCTCACGACTACTGGTGCGCGCCCACCTGCCACGAGCACGGCACCGATGACGAGGTCGGCGTCAGCCACGTTGCGTTCGATCGCTCCTCGGTTCGAGGCAAGCGTGACGACCCGCCCCTTCTGGATCTGGTCGACCCAGCGCAATCGGTCGATGTTCTTGTCGAACAACACCACCTCTGCTTCCATCCCTGCAGCAATCCAGGCGGCGTTCCAGCCCACGTTGCCGGCGCCGAGCACGACGACCTTGGCTGGGCGCACACCGGGGGCGCCGCCCATGAGTACACCGCGACCGCCGTTGTGTCGCTCCAGATAGTGGGCGCCCAACTGCGGCGCCAAGCGGCCCGCCACCTCGCTCATCGGGGCGAGCAACGGCAGCGCTCCGCCTTCCACCTGCACCGTCTCGTAGGCGATGGCGGTGCCGCCGCTGGCGATGAGGGCCTTGGCGACCTCCGGATACGCCGCCAGATGGAGATAGGTGAACAGCGTGAGATCGGGACGGAGGAACGCGAACTCCTCGGCCTTGGGCTCCTTCACCTTGACGACCATCTGTTGCGACCAGGCCTCGGCCGCCGTCGCAACGATGGTCGCGCCCGCCGCCTCGTAGTCGGCGTCGCTGATCGACGCTCCCTCGCCTGCCCCGGTTTCGACGAACACTTCGACACCGTGCCGCTCGAGTTCGCGCACGCCATCCGGTGTCATCGCCACGCGGTACTCCGCCGTCTTGGTCTCCTTCGGCACGCCGACTGTCTGGAGCGCTGGTGCTCGTCGCGGTGCCATCAGTGGGCCCCCCAGGTGAATGTCTGCTTGACGAGGTCGAGGTAGATGAACGTCTCGGTCGAGCGCACTCCCGGGACAGTGCGGATGCGGTTCGTGATCTCCAGCAGCATGGCGTCGTCGAGCACGACGACCTCGCACATGAAATCGAACGAGCCGGCGGTCACCACGAGGTAGTCAATATCCGGCATCGCCTCGAGCTTGGCGGCGATGGACGATGTGTCGCCCTCGGCCCGTACGCCGATCATCGCCATCCGTCGGTACCCGAGCGAGAGTGGGTTCGTGACGGCGACCACCTGCATCACCCGCTGATCGATCAGCCGCTGCACCCGTTGACGTACCGCGGCCTCGGACAGCCCGACGGCTGCGGCCAGCCGCGTGTACGGGAGTCGGCCATCGGCTTGCAGGTGTTCGATGATCGCCCGATCGATGTCATCGACACCGCTGCTCGTGTGCTTCACCGCCATTCCTGCCGCCTACGCGATCTTGATCATGACGTGCTTCAGGTCGGTATAGGCCTCGATCGAGTACATCGACATGTCCTTACCCATTCCGCTCTGTTTGAATCCGCCATGCGGCATCTCGGACACGAGGGGACCGTGGTCGTTCACCCATACAGTGCCGAATTGCATGGCGTTGGCGACGCGATGCGCTCGTCCCACGTCCTTCGTCCACACCGAGGCGGCGAGTCCGTAGTCGACCCCGTTCGCCCAGCGGATCGCTTCGGCCTCGTCGCCGAATCGCTGCACGGACACGACCGGGCCGAACACCTCCTTCTGGACGATCTCGCTGTCCTGCAAGACATCGGCGATGACGGTGGGACGGTAAAAGAAGCCGGCGCCGGCGCCGGTTGGGCCGCCCGTGGCCACTCGCCCGCCAGCGGCAGCGGCCCGCTCGACGAAGCCGGCGACTCGGTCACGCTGCTCGGCGGAGATGACCGGGCCCAGCTCGGTGGCGGCGTCGTTCGGGTCGCCGATCGGCAGCGAGGCGGCCGCCTCGGCCAGGCCGGCCACGAAGTCGTCATACACACCTGGGCCACACAGGACGCGCGACGACGCGGTGCAGTCCTGGCCGGCGTTGAAATACCCGAAG
>JBKJJS010000362.1:0-4547 GCA_046597895.1 Ilumatobacteraceae bacterium | reverse complement strand
CTCGACGCACGTGCCGTCCCACGAGGCCCAGGCCGCGTGGACCGGCCCCGGCGTGGCGCTACCGTCGCCGTCGTGATCCCGCTGGACGATGCCAGGACGCTGATCTTCGGATTGGTGAAACGCCTTGATCCCGCCACGCTACCGATCGACGAACTCGACGGGTTGGTGTTGGCCGAAGACGTGACATCGGCCGAGGAGGTACCCCCGTTCGACAACACCGCGGTGGATGGCTACGCCGTCCGGGCGGCCGACACGGCCCACCCACCCGTCGAACTCCACGTCGTTGGGGAACTCGCGGCGGGGGCGGCGCCGGCGTTCACGGTGGGTGCCGGCCAGGCTGTTCGCATCATGACGGGGGCGCCGATACCCGACGGCGCCGACGCCATCGTCATGGTGGAGGACACCGAACGCCTCGCCGGCGGCGACCGAGTACGCATCGGCCGGTCCGTCCGCGTCGGCGATGCCGTGCGGGGTGCCGGTGACGACGTGCGGGTGGGGGAGCGGGTGTTTTCCGCCGGCACCATCCTCAATGGTCCCTCGATGGGCGTGCTCGCCAGCATCAACCGCCGGAGTGTCTCCGTCTACCCGAAGGCTCGGGTCGCGGTCCTGTCAACGGGTGACGAACTCGTCAGTGATGGCGCTCCGCTTCGGCCCGGCCAGATCCGCGAGAGCAACAAGACGATGCTGCTTCCGATGGTTCGCCGCGCTGGCGCCGTCGCCGTCGACCTGGGCGTGGTCGTGGACGACGAGGCCGAACTCGAGCGGGTGCTACGCGAGGCGGCCAGGTCGTGCGATGCCATCGTGACGAGCGGCGGAGTCAGCATGGGCGACTACGACGTGGTGAAGGCTGTCCTCTCGCGAATCGCCGACATGACGTGGATGCAGATCGCCATCCGGCCGGCCAAGCCGTTCGCGTTCGGGCTGCTCGATGGGGTCCCGGTGTTCGGTCTGCCCGGCAACCCAGTGTCGTCGATGGTGAGCTTCGAAATGATTGCTCGGCCCGCCCTGCGCTTGATGATGGGTCATTCGCTGTCCATGGCCGATCGGCCGCGACTGATGGCAGTGGCCGACGAAGGCTTGGGACGACGCCCGGATGGCAAGACCCACCTTGTGCGGGTGTTCGGCTCGTTTGCCGACGACGGCCGACTACACGTCCGCAGCTCGGGCGCTCAGGGCAGTCATCAGCTGGCGGCGACGGCGCAGGCCGATGGAATCGCGGTCGTGACAGATGGCGACGGCGTGGCACCGGGAGGTTCGGTCGAGGTCCTGCTGCTCAACTGAGCGGTGGGGCGGCGCCAGTCCTCGTTAGAGTGCTCCCCATGGATCTCGTCGATCCGTTCGGACGCACGATTCGCGACCTGCGTATTTCGGTTACCGACCGGTGCAATTTCCGCTGCACGTACTGCATGCCCGCCGAGGGGATGCAGTGGCTGCCGCGGTCCGAGGTGCTCACGTTCGAGGAGATCGAACGGTTAGCGGGGATCTTCGTGGAGCGCTACGGCGTCGACGGTATTCGCCTCACGGGTGGTGAGCCCACTGTTCGCGCCCACCTCCCCGTATTGGTATCGAAGCTCTCCCGTCTGCGGGTTCCGACAACGTCCCCGTCGCCATTCGCCGGTGGCAAACCGAACCTGGCACTCACCACAAACGGGGCTACGTTCCGATTGGTCGCCCACGAACTGCGCGACGCCGGTCTCGACAGGGTCAACATCAGTCTCGACACGCTGCAGGCCGATCGGTTCATCGAGATGACGCGGCGCGACGAGTTGTTCCGGGTGCTCGACGGCATCGAGGCCGCCAAGGAAGCCGGCTTCTCGCCCGTGAAGCTCAACGCCGTCGTCCAGCGCGGCGTCAACGACGAGGAGATCATCGATCTCGCCCGCTTCGGCCGCGATTGCGGTGTCGAGGTGCGCTTCATCGAGTTCATGCCGTTGGACGCCGAGGGTGGATGGAACCGCCAACAGGTCATGAGCCAGGACGAGATCGTGGCGACCATCGACGCGGTCTTCCCGCTCGAGCAGGTGCCCGCACGGGGCGCCGCGCCCGCCGACCGGTTCCGATACCGCGACGGCCGCGGGGTTATTGGGGTGATCCCCACCGTTACGAAGCCGTTCTGCGCTGATTGCGATCGGGTGCGCCTCACGGCCGACGGACAGTTCCGCACATGCCTGTTCGAGACTCGCGAGTTCGATCTGCGGGCGCTACTACGGGCTGGCGCAACGGACGACGAGTTGGCGGCCGAGATCGAACGGGCCGTGGGCACGAAGTGGGCGGGGCATCAGATCGGCCAGGTCAACTTCATCCGACCGAAGCGTTCCATGAGCCAGATCGGCGGCTAGTCCACCTTCCGTCACACGATTGTCACTACCATGGCAGTCGTGTCCGACGTCACGTTCACCCATCTCGACCCCCTGGGGAGGGCACGAATGGTGGATGTCACGCCGAAGGAACCGACGCATCGTCGGGCCGTGGCCCGTTGCCGGGTTCTGATGAAGCCCGAGACCACCGTCGCCATTGCCAACCGGGAGATGAGCAAGGGCGATGTCCTCGCGGTTGCCCGTGTTGCCGGTATCCAGGCCGCCAAGCGCACGTCCGACATGATCCCGTTGTGCCATCCGCTGCTCGTCGGTGCCGTCACCGTCAACTTCGAGATCGGCGACGACTTCGTGGCGATCGAAGCCCACGTGGACACCGTCGATCGCACCGGGGTCGAGATGGAGGCGCTGCACGCCTGCTCAGTAGCCGCGCTGACGATCTACGACATGTGCAAATCGGTCGACCGGGAGATGGTCATCAGCGATCTCGCGCTGTGGGAGAAGACCGGGGGTCGCTCCGGAACCTTCCGTCGTTCGGCTACTATTGCCGAGTCCGTCACGAATGTAGTAAAACCGTAACAACCCAACCGCGGCTCCAGACCGGAGCTTGGATCACCACGAGGCGCCATGAACCGAGTGAGAACCAAGAATGAACGCTCTGTCCGGAGCGGAGGGAACTGATGCAGAAACTCGTCCTTCTCGTCGTCGGAGCCGTGTGGCTCGCCGTCCTGGTACCGCCGCTGCTGCGCTCTCGAGGCGACAGCCGCCCGAACTCGTCGGTGGACCATTTCCGCCGGCACCTCTCCATTCTTCAAAAGACGGCCCCGTCCCGCATGCACTCCATGCAGTCGATGGCCCGCCCGCTTGCCGGTACCCGGCCAGGCCAGGCCGATCCGTACGCCAAGGCGGCGCTGCGTCGCCCGCCCACCGATCCCCGCCTGCGTCGAGTGAACTACGACGCCACCCGGCGTACGGGTGAGGATGATCACACCGCGCAGCTACAGCGCCGGGTCGAGGCTCGCCCGCACAACCGTCACGAGATGCAGCGCCAACGGCGCGAGCAGATGGTGCGGATCCTGTTCTTCCTGTCCGTTACCACAGCGATCCTGGCGATGCTGGCGAAGAGCCCGATGCTCGTCTACGCGTGCGCGTTCTTCACGCTGTCACTCATCGGTTATTGCGCCATGCTGCTTCGCATCCGCCGGGACGCCGACCTCAACGCCATGGACGGATGGCAGCGGGCCGCCTGAGGCTCCGTCACTGATGAACGACTTCCGCGACCAGGTCGCGGCGATCGCCGGCCGGCTCCACGAGGTCAACAAGGCCCGGGAAGCCGGCCTCGTCGCGTGTCGAGCCGTGATCAAAGCGTCGAGCAGCGCCATTCGCGCAGTCCACCTGCGCCAGCCCGAGGTCGTGGCCCAGCGCACCGCTGAGGCCGGCACGGCTCTCGCCGCGGCGAGAGCGGCACTGGCGCCGTATCCGTCGATCTACCACGCCGGCTATCTGCACGATGCGGCCAAGGAGTACGTCGAGGCGCGGGCGACCAGCGCGTTGGTGGCCGGCGAGCCATTGCCGGGGCCTGATGAGTTAGGGGTCGAGCCCGCGGCGTGGTTGAACGGTCTGGCGGAGGCGGCGAGCGAGTTGCGACGTCACGCACTCGATCGGTTGCGGGAAGGGCAACTCGACGTGTCCGAAGCGTTGTTGGCCCGGATGGACGAGGTATTCGGTGAGCTCGTCACCATCGATGCCCCCGACGCCATCACCGGCGGACTGCGTCGCACGCTTGATGCTCTGCGGGCCGTGATCGAGCGTACGCGGGGCGACATCACGATCGCCGTGATGCAAAACCGGTTACAGATCGCTCTGGACCGGGCGGTAGACTGACGACCGCCTTGCGGGGGTGTAGCTCAGTTGGTAGAGCGCAACAATCGCACTGTTGAGGCCTGGGGTTCAATTCCCCACACCTCCACCGCAACATCATGTGAGAGCCGCTGATTCCGGACTTCGGGGGTCAGCGGCTCTTCACAATCCCGCCTATTGCCGCCGAGGCACTCGCGAGCGAAGGGCACAACTGGCGTGGGGAATGCAGGTCGGTGGTTCCTCATCGCGTTGTGTTGCCGACCGACTCGTCCGTTTAGGTGATTTCGGTGCCGTCGGGTCGGTAGGTGTGGTAGCGGCCGGTGGGGTCGCGGGTGATGGTGTAGCCACGGTTTTTGAGCCGGTTGTGTCGGG
>JBKJJS010000195.1:0-4807 GCA_046597895.1 Ilumatobacteraceae bacterium | reverse complement strand
GCTCAGCCGCGCCAGCCGGCCGGTGATTCTCGCCGGGAATGGCGTGCGCCTTGCGAAGGCGATCGAGTCGCTCCGCGAGGTCGTCGAGCGCTCGGGCGTGCCGCTGCTCACCAGCCGCCGCAACGGCATCGACGTGCTGCCGGGCGACCACCCGCTGTACTTCGGCCGACCGGGCTCGATGGCGGCCCGATACGCCAACTGGGCGCTCCAGACGGCCGACCTCATTGTCGTCATCGGCTGCCGCCTCGACCCTATCCAGGTCGCCTACGACTGGGCCGGCTTCGGCCGGAATGCGCGGAAGGTGATGGTGGACATCGACAAGCATGAGATCGCCAAGATCACGCCGCCCATCGACGTGCCTTTCGTCGCCGATGCCGGGCCCATCCTTCGCGCGCTCGCCGCGCGCCTCGAGGCAGCCGGCGTACCAGCCGAGGCTGCCGCTGCCCGCGCGGCCTGGGCCGAGCGCTGCAGGGGCTGGAAGGTCCGGTACCCGGTCACCGAGGCGCGCCATCGTGACCTCGCGGACCGGGTCAGCACGTACGTGCTCGCCGAGGCGCTCTCGACCCGACTGTCGGCGGCGGACACGTTGGTGATCGGGAGCTCCGGGGCCGCCATCGAGACCTTCATGCTCGCGTACTCCGCCCCGCTCGGGCAGCGCGCGTTCCTCACCGGCGGCCTGGGCGCGATGGGGTTCGGCCTGCCGGCATCCATCGGTGCATGCCTCGGCGCGGACCGCCGGCGCACTGTACTGGTGGACGGCGACGGCGGCTTCCAGCTCAACATCCAGGAGCTGGCGACACTGCATCGGCTTGGCCTCCCGGTCAAGGTTTTCGTGCTCGACAACCAGGGCTACGCGTCCATCCGTGCGAGCCAGCGCCGGCACTTCGAGGGTCGACTCGTTGGCGCCGACGCCACCAGCGGCCTGGAGATTCCAGACATCCTCCGGGTCGCGGAGGCGTATGGCTTGCGGACCGCGCGCGTCTCCCGTCATGCCGACCTACCCCGGGTTCTCGACCAGGTTCTGGCCGGTGACGACCCGGTGATCTGCGTGATCGACGGCGACCCGGATGAGATCGCGGAGCCGCGCGCCACATCCCGGGTGCTTCCGGACGGCTCCATGGCGTCGCGGCCGCTCGAGGACTTGGCGCCGCTCCTCGATCCCGACGTACTCGCCCGGGAGCTCCGTCTGTGAAGGACACCTTCTCGCCTGGCTGGTCCTCGGCGGCCGGTCTACCGGCCGCTACGCCGCGCCTGATGCAGGCCCGGCGGTTGGCCCTGGCCGGCTGCTTCGAGATCGAGGCATTCCATGCTGCTGATGGGCGCGGGTCCTTCACCAAGTTGTTCTCGGCAGGATCCGACCTGCCGGGTGTGCCGGGACCGCTGACGCTCGGCGAGTTGTTCGTCACCCATTCGCGGCTCGGGGTGCTGCGCGGGATGCATCTTCAAGAGCCACCGTTTGACCAGCACAAGCTCGTCTTCTGCATCTCTGGGGCAGCGCACGATGTGCTCATCGACCTCAGGTGCGGGTCGTCCACAGAGGGCCAGATGTTCGAGACCACGCTGTCTGGTGGGTGCGGCCGCGCCATTCTCGTTGCACCAGGGGTGGCGCACGGTTTCCTTACCACGGCTGATGACACAGTGATTCTCTACTGCACGACGCGGCCTTACAGCTCCGTACATGACACCGGCGTACGGTGGGACTCCATCGGCGCTTCTTGGCCAATCAGTCCGACTGTGGTGTCCGAGCGGGACTCGGGCCTTCCCCCGATAGACGAGTACCAGTCGCCGTTCGTCTTCGAAGACGAGGCTGAGTCATGATGTTCGCGGATCGGCCGGCACGCGTGCTGGTAGTTGGCGGCACCGGATTCGTCGGTCGTCATCTCGTGGGCAAATTCGCCACCCAAGGGTGGCACGTCACAATGACCAGCAGAACTGGTGCGGCATCGACCCTCGCTGGCACCATTGGCCCACGCCACTGTGGCGTTCGCTGGAGCGGTGAGCTGGGTCAGATCACCGAGTTGATGCGAAGCACGCGTCCAGACGTCGTGGTGATGCTGGCCGCACACTTTGTGGCCGAGCATCAGGCCGAGGACGTCGAACCGCTCGTGGACGCAAATGTCCGGCTCCCGGTCATGGCGATGGAAGCAGCCCGCGCGGCAGGAGTTCGTCGGTTCGCCGCCGCCGGTACCTTCTGGGAGGAACGGTCTGACGATGACTCAGAGGCCGTGGATCTCTATGCGGCTACTCGTCGTGCGGCGAAGGAGTTCCTGCGGTACTACGCGGCTGCTGGCGATTGGTCGGCAGCACACGTTCGGGTGTGCGACCTCTATGGGCCCGCCGACCCGCGCCACAAACTTTTCTTTCAGCTACGGCAGGCGGTTCTGACCGGGGTGCCCCTCGCAATGAGTCCCGGAGATCAACTCCTCGAGCTCGTTCATGTTGTCGACTGTGCACGCGGATTCTTCGACGTCGCACGGTCGCTTATGACTGACGGTTCGACTGGGTTCACTGAGTACGGCCTATTCTCCGAGTCCGCAATCCGGCTCCAAGATGTCGTCGCCGCGTACGAGGCTGCGGTCGGCCGGAACGTCCCGGTGGTCTGGGGTGGCCGCCCCTACCGGGCCCGCGAGGTCATGGCGCCACGAAGGCTGCCTGGTCCTTCGGGCTGGGCACCTAGGATTGCGCTGGACGAGGGTCTCCGGGGCATGGAACGTGCACCCGGCGGGCTGCTCGAGCCGTGACCGGACGCGGTAATGATGGCGTCGCCATCCCCGAGGTAACAATCGCCATCCCCACCATCGATCGGCCGGTCTTCCTTCGCCGGGCAATTGCGAGCGCCCTCTCCCAGGAGGGCGAGTCGGTCGAGATCGTGGTCTCGGACAATGCGTCCGAGGGCGACATCGAGGGCGTCGTCCAGTCGTTCGCGGACACTCGAATCCGATTTCAGCGCCACGAGCGCCGCTTGACGATGACCGATAACTGGAACTCGTGCCTTCAGGTGGCGCGCGGTCGGTTTTTTATGCTCCTTTCGGACGACGATTCCCTCTGTGAAGGTGGGCTCCGCGCTCTGCGAGAGCGCTTGTCCGACGACCACCCGGACCGCCGAGTCGGGATCAGTTATGGCCGGTCCATCGTCGTCGATCCCGCAGACCGTGTGTTGTGGCGCAGTTCGCGAGGCAGTGGTCGCGAAACCTTGATCAGCTTCATTAGCGCACTGTTCGCCCACAGCCGCGCGATCTACCCGTGCAGCACGCTCTTTCGCACGGCGGACTTAGCAGCGATTGGCGGGTATGACGGCGCGCACTTCGGCGCAGCGGCCGATCTGGCAGCCGCCGTCGCAGTCGGGCAACAGGTCGGATTCGTCGGGTTCGTTGACGCAGATGTGTGCCGGTACACCGAGCACGGCGGCAACCTGACGACGCAGCAAGATGTGTCTCACTGGGCGGCGGACATCCGGGCCATAGCAAGCCTCGCCATGCTCGACACTGGGCTCGATGCCGTGATGGCGGCGCGTCTGCACTCGCGAGCCGATGCATTCGCCGCATACTTCGTCATGGACGTCGTTGTGCGTCGCGAGATTCGACGTGGAGCGAACCCCCTTGTCGCCTGGCGGATCGCTGATGACGCCCGCCGGAGGGTTGTTCCGGGAATGGTCCCGAGGGCGCGGGCCCGAGCGTTGGCAAAGGCGGTCTACCTGTGGGTCTGGGGCGCCAAGGTCGTCCGACAGCCGCGACCTTGAAGCCGGCTGAGCCATTCGTATCGTCCGCCAGTGGCGGCCGCTTCGCAGCGGTTGGGCTGTTCCTGTTTGCCGCGAACGCGTCCGCGGGCGTCCTCGCTTACGCGCTCCAGATCTCAATGGGCAGAACGCTTTCTGTCGCCGACTACGGGCTCTTCGCGGCGCTTTTGGGGCTGTTCAATGTGATCGCGATCCCGCTGTCGGCCGCCGTACTCACAGTCACACGGGCGATCTCCAGGGCTGTTGGGCAAGGGGACCACCCGGCGGTAACCGCAATCCGCCGCCAGGCTGTCCGCGAGCTGGGCATCGGCGTTGCGGTCCCACTGGGAGTCGGCTTGCTGTGCAGTGGGGCAATTGCGGGACTACTTCAGGCGCCTACTGTCTCTGTCGTCGTCCTCTTATGGGTGGCCGTGGGTGCGAATGCAGCTAGCGCTCTCGGCCTCGCATTGTTTCAGGGCGCGCATCGATTCGTGAGTCTTGGAGTCTTCACCGTCACGAACGGTGTCCTCCGGCTGATCGGCTGCCTCGTGGCGGTCGCGGTTGGTCTTGGCGTTGACGGCGCCATGGGGGCCTTCGCTGTCGCCACCACTATCGGTGCGGCACTGATCTGGGCGCGCGTCAGCCGCTCCCCGTCCCCACGGGGTATCGCCCCTGCTTCGGACAGACTGTTCGCTTCTCGCCAGGCGGTCCTCCTAACGGTGAGCAACCTCGCGTTCGTCGCCATGACCCAGCTTGACTACGTCCTCGCCCGGGTCTTCCTGCCGGCTGAGCAGGCGAGCCAGTACGCCGCCGCCTCGGTGTTGGCAAAGTCGGTGCTGTGGCTCCCGGTCGGGATCGTGATCGCCCTATTCCCGATGGTTGCCTCGGAGGCCGCCGCCAGCCGCCCGAGCGGCCATCTGCTCCGACAGGCCATGGGGATGGCGGCCGCGACGTCGGGAGCACTAGCGGCGATCCTTGCGATCGGCGCCGGCTTCTGGATCCGGCTCCTCTATGGACCCCGCTTTGAGTCGGCGGCGCCGTACCTGGCCTGGCTCAGCCTGGCCTACCTCCCGATGGCCATCGTCCTTGTGG
>JBKJJS010000164.1:0-6109 GCA_046597895.1 Ilumatobacteraceae bacterium | reverse complement strand
GCCGCTCTCGCACAGCGGGAGGCCGAGCGTGTCTCGGAACGCCTCCGTAAGTTCGGGCGGTACCGGTCCCCCGCCGCTGACCACCGCACGAAGGCGGCTCGGGGCTCCCTGTCGCCGGCCCGACTCATCGAGCAGGTCTCGCAGCACCGTCGGGTTGGCCGCGAGCACAGTGGCACCGAGACGCTCGGCAGCGTCCCATCCGAGTGCCGCGTCCAAACGACTCATCACGCACGCTGTGCCACCGACGTGCAGCACCGGGAGCAGCTTCGCCACGAGTTGGTACGAAGACGACAGGGCGGTGGGCCCGAGGCTCACGTCGGCGGACATCATCCGTAGCCGCTCCGCGATACACGGCGTGGCTCGACCCGTCGGCTCGTGGGCCAAACCCGCCCCTTTGGGGTGCCCGGAGGTGCCCGAGGTATAGGACAGGTGGGCGACATCGAACTCGTCGGTGACATCCGGTGGAGCGGGGGGAGCCGACGCCTGGAGCTCGGCCCACCCCTGCGCTCCGGGCTGCGGGCCGTCCATGCACACGTAGTGCTCGACACTCGCAAGGTTCGCCCGTTGCGCGTCGTTCACGAAGTAGTCCAGCGAATCGGCGTACTGCAGGTTCACCAGTGCCGAGATAGCTCCTAGCCGCCAGGCTCCGAACAGGGCCATCAGGTAGTCCATGCCGTTGAGGGCGAACACACCCACCCGATCCCCTTTCCCCACTCCCAGCGACGCCAGAGCCCCTGCCGACCGCTCCATCTGCGCAACGGCGCCGTCATAGGTCAGTGCGCCATCGCGCTCAACCTAGTGCAAGGCGACCTTGTCGGGGGTGCGCTCCGCACCGTCACGCAGCACGTCCTGAAACAACATCAGCTGAATCGTTGACCCAACCACGCCCGTTGGCAAGTCTTGGTCGATGAACATCGATGACCAGGTCGTGCGAAGAGTCGGGCTTACGGCCAACATGGCCGATGGCGCCGTTCTGGTGGCCGATGCCTGGCACCCCGCGAGGGGTGGGCCGTGGCCCGTCCTACTCCAACGGTTGCCGTATGGGCGATCCGTCGCCTCGACACCGGTGCTGCCGCACCCGGTGTGGTTCGCCCGCCGGGGGTACGCCGTCGTCGTACAGGACTGCCGCGGCCGCGGGGACTCGACGGGTACGTTCACGCCCTTCGTCGATGAGGCGGCCGACGGTGCGGCGAGCATCGAGTGGGCCGCAGGGCTCCCGTTCAGTGACGGACGGGTGGCCACATACGGGTTCTCGTATCAGGGGCTGGCGCAGTTGTACGCCGCCGCCGAGCGGCCGCCGAGTCTTCGCGCGATCGCTCCGATGATGTGCGCTCCCGATCCGTATGAAGGTTGGACCTACGAGGGCGGCCTGCTGCGGTGGCCGTTCGTGTGCTTCTGGGCGGCGCAGTTGGCAGGCCACGACATCCGCACCGGTCCAGTCCCGTTTGATCTCGGTGCGGTACCGATCTCTGGAGCACTCGGCCCTGAGCCCCCGGTGTGGTTCACGGAGTGGCTGGCCCATCCCCACGACGACTCATATTGGGCGGCCCGGCGGCCGGACCTCGCGCGCATCGATGTCCCCGCATTTACGGTGATGGGTTGGTTCGACGACTTCTCATCGGGCACGGCAACGCTCATCGATCGACTCGGCGCCGAGGCGTGGTGCGGTCCATGGGCGCACATGCCGTGGGGCACCCGTCACGGCGGGATCGAATTCGGCCCCGCCGCCTCTCCCGCCCCGGTATGGGACGCCCTGGTCGCCTTCTTCGACCGGACCTTCGGGCGCGAAGGCGTCCAGCGGCCCGCGGCCCCGGTGCGCTACTTCGCCATAGGTGAGGGCTGGCGGCAGGCGTCGTCGTGGCCGCCGCCGCACACGAACCGAACGTTCATCGGCTCCTCGGAGGCGGGAAACGCCAATTCGCGCTGGGGCGACGGAGCCCTACTGCCATTTTCGGCCGATTTCTCGTCCGGGCCCTCCACCGTGCTCGTTGCTCAGCCTCACGACGCCCATCCCGGCGATCCGGTGGACTACCAGGACGATGGCGCCGCCCATGACCGGCGCGATGTGGCGTGCTTCACGTCGTCACCGCTCCAGGAGGCGCTCGATATCGCCGGGTCGCCTGTGGTCCGAGTCATCACCACGAGCGACCGTCGCCGCCACGATCTGGTGGCCACTCTCTCGGTCCTCGACCCGGAGAGACGCGCCCGAACGGTCACGGGCTACGCCCAGCGAAGGCTCAACCCCTCGGCCGTCGGCGAGAGCCTGTCGTGGACTCTCCATTTGCGTCCGATCGCCATACGTGTCGAGCAGGGCCAACAGATGCGACTCTCGCTGTCGGCATCCCGCTTTCCCTGCTACGACCGCAACAGCCACACCCCGGAGCATGACGCTTGCACCCCCGCCGACGAGCAGTTGGTGGCGACGATCGAACTGCACTCGGTCGAGATCGATCTACCAATATGTCAACGTTGACTCAATGACACTCAAGGAAACGTCGGTCATTGGTCTTGCTCGGGTCACATTCCGTACTCGAACTCAGCGATCTCGGCAAACGCCTCGCTCAAGGTGTTCACACAGGCGGCGAAGAGCATCTCGCCGTGGGCAGCCGTCGCTCCGGTCGGGTCGCCGATCACGCCGGACGGTCCGAAGTCATCGGACAACCATCCAAAGCTCACGGATCCCCCGAAGCGGACGTGTCGATTGTCGGCTAGTAGCTCCGGCACGTTGCGGACGGCCAGCGACATGTCGACGAGATCGGGGCGCAGGTGCAGGATCATCGACGTCTCGTCCATGCCGGCATGAATGCCCATACCGAGCTCGCTGGCCGCGGATGCCCCGCCGTGGTCCGGCGGCACGAAGGGGTGCAGGAGGAATGTCTGGAACCCGTACTTCAGCCGTAGCTCGCGGCACGCCACGTTCAGGAGCGCGGTGTTGCCGCCATGGCCGTTGAGCAGGGCCAACTTGCGGGCACCTGTCATGGCGAGGGACCGGCCGATGTCGTCGAGCACCGCCAACATGGTGGTGGCCGACAGCCAGACGGTGCCGGCGCTCCAGGCGTGCTCGTTGGACTTCGTGTAGGCGAGCGGTGGCAACAGCCACAGGTCGAGGTCGTCACCGACTGCCTCCACCACTCCGGCCGCGGCGGCCTCGGCCACGAGTAGGTCGGTCGAATAGGGAAGATGTGGACCGTGCTGCTCGATCGCTCCGATCGGCAGGACGAGCGTCGAGCGATCCGAGACACGGCCCGGAAGTTCAGATGCCCGGAGATCGGCCATCCGGCGATGAGAGTTCATAGCCGGATCGTACGCGCCGCGCTACCGGGCGAGGTCGAGGATCGTGAGCAGCAACACGTTGGCGCCTGCCTCAATGTCGGCCGGAGCGGTGTCCTCGGCGATGTTGTGGCTGAGACCATTGATTGAGGGCACGAAGATCATCGAGGTCGGGCACACTCGGGCGAGCATCTGGGCGTCATGCCCTGCACCGGACGGCATCCGCTTCACCGAGTGACCGAGGCGCCGGGCCGTGGCCTCCACCAGGTCGATCATCTCAGGCGCGAACTCAACGGGCTCGAAACGGGCTAAGGATGCGGTAACGAGCTCGCAGCCCTCGTCGGCGGCGATGCGGCGGGCGAAGGCGAAGAGCGCTTGCTCCGCTTCCTGCAGACGCAGCTCGTCGGTGTTGCGCAGGTCAACCGTGAAGGTGACCGTGCCGGGCACCACATTCACGAGGTCCGGAAAGACGTCCATACGTCCGACTGTCGCGACCTGGGTTCCACCCAGTCTCCTGGCGATGGCCCGCGCCTCGGCCACGACAAGTGCCGCCACCACGAGCGGGTCATGTCGCAACTGCATCGGCGTCGTCCCGGCATGGGCCGATTGCCCGGTGACCGTGACTTCGGTCCACGAGATGCCCTGCACACCCGTGACGGCACCGATCGTCATACCCTCATCTTCAAGTACAGGTCCTTGCTCGATATGAAGCTCTACATAAGCGTGAGGGAACGTCGCGGCAGGGCACGGCATGGATCCGTCGTAGCCGATCCGTTGTAGCTCGTCGCCGAGGCGCGCCCCATCGTCGTGAGCCTTCGAATCGAGCGCCGTCTCGAGGGCTAAGCCACCGACATACACCAATGACCCGAGCATGTCGGGAGAGAAGCGGGAGCCCTCCTCATCCGTGAAGAAGGCCACCTGGATCGGCCGACGCACCGTGATTCCAGCCTCGGCCAGTACCTCCACCACCTCGAGCCCGGCCAAGACGCCGAGGTTTCCATCGAAGCGACCGCCCGTGCGCACCGTGTCGATGTGTGAGCCCGTCATCACCGCTGCCGCATCCGGCTCGGATCCGGCCCGCGTGGCGACGGCGTTGCCGATGCGGTCGACCGTTACGTCCATCCCGAGGTCACGCATCCACGTCACCACAAGATCACGCCCGGCCCGGTCGGCGTCGCTCAGAGCGAGACGGGCACACCCCCGTTCGCCCTTGGGCCCGTCGACACGACCGATCTCGCCGAGCGCCTCGATCCGCTCGAGGAGCCGCGACAGATTGATCCGTGGCTCGATCGGCGCGTCGTTCATGTCCGCAAGCTACAGAATGGACTGATGGACCGATGCGCCACCGACACCAACTGACATGGCCGACTTCGACACCATCGTCATCGGAGCCGGTCACAACGGGCTCGTGTGTGCCGCCTACCTGGCCAAAGGCGGGCGACGAACGCTGCTCATCGAAGCCAGGGACACCGTGGGAGGGTGCGCGTCGAGCGAGCAGTTCGGTGGCGCCACCGTCAACATCTGCAACTGCGACCACATCACGTTCCGCACCACCCCGGTGATGGACGAACTGAACTTGGAAAGCCACGGTCTGCGCTACCTGGAGGTCGATCCCGGTCAGTTGAGCGTGCCGTGGCCCACAGGCCCCGACGACCGCCGACCCGCCTGGCCGGTGTTCCACGACGTCGAGCGGACCATCGACGGGCTGAAGCTCCTGTACCCCGCCGAGGCCGAGGGGTACCGGCGCTACGCCAAGGCGGCCGTCCCCGCGCTGCAACTCATCCTGGCGGCCGCCACCCAGCCGCCTCGCCCCGGTGTCCTCACCAAATTGGCGGCCAACCGGCCAGCGGCGGTGGCGACGCTGCTGCGCTGGAGCCGTCGGAGCGCCGCCGAGGTGTTGCGCAGCTACTTCACTGACGAAGCGATCATCGGCCCCGCACTGGCGACTGGTCCGGTCGTGTGGGGGGTGTCTCCCGAGATGCCCGGAACTGGTCTCGGTGCCCTCACGCTCGCCATGCGCCACGCCGCTCGTATCGGCCGGCCGGTCGGTGGCAGCGGGATGGTCCCACGCGCCCTTCAGCGAACCTTTGAAGCGGCAGGAGGTGTCACCCGTACCGGTACGAGGGTCACCGGAATTCTGTGCGACGCCACCCGGGTCCGCGGCGTCGAATTGGCGGACGGCTCTCAGATCGAGGCATCCACGGTGGTCTCGGCCTGCGATCCCCATGCCACGTTCCTGCGCTGGCTCCGTAACCCACCCGGTGCCGCCGAGCGGATGCTGCGCCGATGGCGGGACATCCCCGCACGAGAGGGCTACGAGTCGAAGATCGACGCCGTGGTCAGCGAGGCGCCCCGCTACCGCAGCGTCGACCCCGCGGTCGCCGCTCGGCTCGGGTTCGATCCGCTCGGACCGTCGGCCATGATCGCCCCGTCGACCACCGAACTCGTGAGGGGTCACTCCATGATGGGCCAAGGTCGGGTGATGGATCGCCCCGTGTTTTTTGCCAACGTCCCGAGCGTCCTCGACCCGACGATGAGCCCACCCTCCCAACACGTCTTCAGCTTGGAATGCATCTATACACCGTTTGGCCTCGTGGGAGGCTGGCCCGGGTCAGCGGAACCGCACCGCTGGCTCGAGCAGTACGCCACCCTTGTAGAGCCCGGATTCCTCGATGGTGTCACCGATTGGCGCGCCATGACGCCGGATCGGTACGAGAGCGACTTCGGCATGCCGCTCGGCCATGCCACCGGCTTTGCCGGGGGGCCACTCGCCGCGCTGCGCAACGAGAACCCCGAACTCACGCGCTACGAGACTGCGGTACCGGGGCTCTACCTCACC
>JBKJJS010000113.1:0-4051 GCA_046597895.1 Ilumatobacteraceae bacterium | reverse complement strand
AACACGATTCCGTTGCGACTGAGCATGTAGCGGTACTTGGCCCACGGGTCCGGCCCTGACCCGTCCGGTCCGGTCTCGTCGAGGATCGATGGGCGGCCGAGTGCCTGCAGCAGGCGGCCGATGATCCACCACTCCGGCCGCTGCTCACCGTCCGGCGACACCACAGCCGGCGTGTACTGGGCGAATGGGCGGTAGGACGTGCCGATGTTGACGATGTTGAGGTCGTCGCGCTCGTACTGGTCCGTTGCCGGGAGTACCCAGTGGGCGTACTCGGCCGTGGCGTTGCGGTAGATGTCGATGCAGACGACGAGCTCGAGCTGCTCGAACGCCTTGCGCATACGCTCTTCGCCGGCGATCGACAGCAATGGGTTGCCGGCCACCACGACCATGGCCTTGACCGGTGACTCGCTGTCGAGCACGGTGTGCGACAGCAACGTGCCAGGCAGCGCGCCCCGCCGAAGCGGACCGAACTCGGTCTCGCTGTATGCCCGCTCCGGCGACCCGGCCCCGGCCCCGACCGCTGCTCCGGCGCGGGCGTTGGGGTAGAAGCCGTCGGACTTCAGGCAGCCACCCTCGACGTCGAGACGGCCTGTGACGAATGCCAGCATGTGTACGAGCCAATAGGCGAGCGTGCCCTGTCGCCCCATGTTGAGCCCGGTCGACGCGTGCACCGACGGCCGCTCGGCGTCAACCCACGCACGAGCCACCGAGCACAGCTGTTCCACTGAGACGCCCGTGATGCCGGCCACCCGCTCGACCGGGTATCGCGCGATGAACGTCCGCAGTCCCTCGATGTTGCGGCCATGGCGGGCGATGATGCCCTCGTCGAATCCACCCAGTCGATCGATCTCGTTGAGCAGTCCGGCCAGGAAGTACAGATCCGTGTCGGGCTTGATGAGCAGCGTGTCGCCGATGCCGCGCTCGGGCTTTTCGATGCGGCGGGGATTGATGAACAGCAACCGGGCACCCCGGCTGTTCGCCATGCGCAGTTCGTTCATGACGTTCGCGATAGAGAAGAAACTGGCCTGCGAGGCCCGTGGGTTCTCCCCGATGATGACGCAGAAATCGGTGTGGGCGAGGTCCGGGATCGGGTGGACGGTTCGGGTGCCGAAGACAGCCTCAGAGGCGACGAACTTGTTGGCGCAGTCCTGTGTACCGCTCGAGAACGTGCGCCGGGTGCCGAGCGCGGCGGCCAGCGCGCCTGCGGCCAATGTGCCGAGTGCGTTGAAGGCCAAGGGGTTGCCGGAATACATGGCAACGGCGTCCGGGCCGTCGCGCTCGATGATGGAGGACAACCGGCGGGCGATGTCCTCGAACGCGTCGTCCCACGAGGCGCTGGACCACGTGCCGTCAGCGGCCCGGCGCCACGGAACCCGAAGACGATCCGGGTCGCGGTGCACGTCCAGCGCGGCGATCCCCTTGTGACACGCGTAGCCCTGCGTGATCGGGTGCGACTGGTCCGCCCGCAACCCCACGAGGAGGCCGTCCTCCACCGAGGCCACGAGCCCGCACGACGGCTCGCAGATGCGACAGAACGTCTTGACCTCGCTCACCGTGTGCCCCGGCTTCACGGGCGCGTCGCGATGGTGCCGCCGCGCGCCCCGTCGACGTAGCTGTCCTCGGCCGTCCATGTGACCGTACCGTTCACCACGACGGCGTCCATGCCGACCTGGTGGCGGATCCAGCGGATGCCCTCGCCGGGGAAGTCGTCCGATGCCACCTCAGGCCCTCGGCCGATCGTGGCGGAGTCGAACACCACGACGTCGGCCGCGGTGCCTTCCTCGAGACTTCCCCGACCCTTCAGTCCCCAGATATTGGCGGTGTCGGACGTGATCTTCTTCACTGCCTGTTCCAATCGCATGGCGGGATGGTCCCGGACGAACTGGGAGAAGAGGAACCCCGTGTCGCCGTAGGTCGCGAAGGAGCCGACGTGGGCGCCACCGTCACTCGCCCCGATGTGGACGTACGGGTGGGCGAGCATCTCGCCGACGGCCTCGGGGTTCTTGTGGCCGATGTCGCGACGGACGAACCAGGTGCCGAGATCCTCCTCGACGGCGAGGTCGATGAGCAGTTCAGCCGGCGTGGTGCCCCGCTCGCCGGCGATGTCGCCGAGGGTGCGCCCGACGAGATCGCGGTTGCGGTCGAGAGCGACCTGGCGGACCACGTACCCGGCGGGGTTCAAGGACAGTGCGGCCGGGCCCATCATGCCCAGCATGTTGAGTCCGTTGATCAGCCGGTCCCGCATGACCGGGTCCGTGAAGGCTGCTCGCTTCTCGTCTTTGGTATCCATGGAGAGCACCGGCCACCAGCCCGGGATGATGAGGAACATGAGGCTGCGCTGTTCGAGCGTCCAACTGATGTCGATAGGCCGGGTCTGCACCTGCGGCCACACCCGGCCGCCGAGCGCCCACTCCTTCTCGACTGCCTCCAGCACCTGGGCGACGCTGCTCCCCATGGCCTCGTTGTGGAACAACGGTGACAGCGTCGTGGGGATGCCGTGACGGCGGGACAGGTCTCCGAGCATCTCGATACGCGACACCGTCAGCCCGGCGTCGAAGAACTCATGGACGATCTGCAGCATCCGGCCTTTCTCACCGAGCACGGCACACAGGGCCTGCAGTTCTTCGTGCCGGGCCCACCGGCTGGGCACCGGGGACAGCGAAGGGTCCATGTCCACGAAGCTCGTCGACAGCCCGACTGCGCCCGCCTCTAGACACGCCCGGAGCAGATCGCACATCGTGTGCAACTCCTCGGGCGTCGCCGGCCGCTTGGCGTCGTCGCCGAGCACGTACATCCGCAGCACGGAGTGCCCAACGAGCGGCGCCAAGTTGAGGGCGAGATCGCCGGCCAGCGCGTCCACCATGCCGTCGAAGCTCTCGCCCCAGCGCCAGTCGACGCCCTTGTCGAACGCCGCCGCCGGCATCTCCTCGATGAGACGGAACATGGCGCTGAACGCCTCCCGATGGGGTGCCCGCACGGGAGCCAGGCTCAACGAGCAGTTGCCGGTGACGACGGACGTGATGCCGTGTTCCACGGCCGGATAGGCGTAGGGGTCGAAGCACAACTGGGCGTCGTAGTGCGTGTGCGGATCGATGAACCCGGGCGCCACCACTTTGCCGGTGGCGTCGATGATGCGGGCCCCCTCCACGTGGGAGAGCGAGCGGCCGACGGTGATGAGCTTGCCGCCGGCAATGCCGACGTCACCCCGATACCCCGGTAGGCAGCTGCCGTCTACGATGGTGCCGCCACGAATGACGAGATCCAGCATGTGATTCTCCCTTGTGTCGTTCCTTCAGATGAGTGAGTTGAGTCAGATGAGTTCGAGACCTTGGACGAGCGCGGTCCACGAGCGTCCGGTGAGCTCGTCAAGGCTCGTGACGCCGGCCGCATCAATGGCCCGGCCTGCCGCCTCTTCCCCGATGCTCAGCCATGTCCGCGCACCATTGGGGTACAGCAGTTCCACGACGACCTCGGCGCGGCCGTCGTGGCCGGGGCCGAGCGCGGTCGACACGATGATCGGGTCTGTGGCCGTTGGCGCCGCCGCGTTCACGCGACCGGTGGCTCGAGGTAGACGATGTCTGTGCAGAGAATTTCGCCCGGTCCGCCGACCGGGAATGGCCTCATGGCGAGGTGCAGGTTCCACGAGAGCAAGGTCTGCGCGGCGTCCTGCTCGCCCGGCATCACCCGGTCGGCCAAGGTCGTCAAGGTGTCGCCGGGCTCCGGAAACACGTAACGTCGAGAAGCTCCCATGGGCGGAGCGTAGGTCGCCGGGGTGCTCTCGCGCAGGTTGGCGGGCAGGTTGGCGACATGGATCCGGACAAGGAAGAGGGAGAAGCGGTTGATCGACGTCGAAACGTTCGGTGCTGAAGCGAGGATGTGGTTAAAGGCCAATGCCGAGCCACGGCGCACATCGTCGAATCAACCATTCGAGTGGGGTGTCGGATCGGACACCGTCTCCGTCTTCCACGTTCTGTCGTTCGAGGACGAATTGGCCCACGTGAACCGGGGCAGGGAGTGGCAGCAGCGCAAGTTCGACGCCGGTTACGGCGCC
>JBKJJS010000080.1:0-7982 GCA_046597895.1 Ilumatobacteraceae bacterium | reverse complement strand
CAGCAGGGTGATCACCATGTGGTCGAAGCGGTGCTCTGGGAGTCGTCGGCCTGCCCTGTCCCCGGCGAACGCGGTGCCGAGTTGAAAAGGCAACGACACCGCCGTCACTGCGAGTTCTGCCCCATGGATGCGGCCGCGTAAGGCGAACAAGGCCAGCGCCACGACGCCCGACACGATGAACACTACCGCCATCGTGCCCCGGAATCGGACGATACCGAGGCGGTGGGCTCGCAGGCCGATGACGAGCGGCGGCCCGTTCGTTCCCGTGCTGGTGTTGAGCACGCCGCTGATGAAGCCCGTGACGAGGTCCGACACCACTGTCCCTCGACGTAGCTCGACTCCGAGCGCGATGAGGATGGCGGCGATCGCCACGACGACACCGATGGCGAGTCGTAACGCCTGATCGTCGACAGTCTCGAGCACGACCAGGCCGAGCGGCATCGCGACGAGCGCGGCCGCGATCATCCGGCCGGCGACTCGGCGCTCGATTTGGCCTCGTGCGGCGAACGCGTTGCGCATCGATGTGAGCAGGCTGGCGAGCGACACGATCACTACTGCCTGGCTCGGCACCACCACGATCGATGCGAGCGGCACCGCTACGAGCGCGAACCCGAAGCCGGAAACGGCTTGGACGAACGCCCCGAACGACAGGATCACGACGAGGAGGGCGAAGTCCTGTCCCGACATGTGGCCGCACCGTAGATCAACCTCTATTTGCGCTTGGGGACGGCTCTCCTGCGGCGCGGCCTCGTCGTGGTGGTCGGCTTGACGGTGGTCGTCGGCTTGACGGTGGTGGTGGTCGGCTTGACGGTGGTGGTGGTCGGCTTCATCGTCGTGGTCGGCTTGATGGTGGTCGTCGGGTTCGGCGGCACCGTGGTCGAACCGCCGGGCGGCGGAGGGGGAGGAGTCGACGGGCCAGTCGTGAAGATGCCGAGATCCGCGAACGCGTTGTTGGACTCGTCCTTGCCCATCGACGCCTCGGTGAGGTTCGCATCGCCACCGAGGCGATTGAGCACCGTGGCCCACACGGACCGGAAGTCCACCGTTGGGACCAGCGAGTCGTAGAACCGGGCCGCCGGTGCCAGGTCGGGCAGGAGGCCGTAGTTACCGCCCTTGACGCCGCCGCCGATCACGATGTTCGCCGAACCGCGACCGTGGTCGAAACCGACACTTCCGTTCTGCGTCACCTGGCGCCCGAATTCGCTCGTGATCATGACGAACACGTCCGGCGCTCGGGTACTGGCGTCGATCACTGCGAAGAACTTCGACAACGCGTCGTCGAGTTCAGCGAGTTGCGTGAAGTGGTAGTACGCCTGGCTGCCGTGGGTGTCGAAGCCTCCGAGTGTGGCCACGTACGTCTGGCACGACACGCCACCCACGATCAGCGCGGCGGCCGTTGCCATCTGCCCCGCGAGTCCTCCGCCAGCCTGGGCCGGGGGAGCGATGCCGGCGACTTGGTCGATCGCAATGTTCGCGTCGTAGATGGCCCGGGCGGCCGTCGCCACCTTGTTGTAGGACGCCGGAATCGTCGGATCGCCCATCGACCGGAAGTCGGACTTCCACTGCGCAAGTGAGGGCAGGTTCGCGACGGACCAGTTGAAGGACTCGATCGAGTTGACGTACACGGCAGGACTCAAGGTGCCGGAGAGCGACTGATGCAGCCCGCTCAACGAGATGGCGCCGAGCGGGACGCCGGGGTGAGCAAGGTCGTTGTAGCGGCCGAGCCACCCGGTGGCCAGATTCGGTCCCGTGAATGCGCCGGCCCAGCGGTACGCCATGGCTGCGAAGTGGCTCATCTCCTGGCGGACGTTCTCTCCGGTGCCTTCGACGATCGCCACGTCCTGCCTCGTCCACCAACGGTTGGCGAGCCAGGGGAGCGCCCCGTGCAGCGCGAACTGCCCATCCAGGTCCAGCCCGGGCGGCAAGTAGCTGGCTCCCGTCGCCGGTGGCAGGTACGGCCTGGCGGTCGTGATCGTCTTGACGCCGAGCGAGGGGCGGCTCGAGTAATAGTGACCCGAGGCGGTGGCATGGGCGTACGGGATGTGCGTGTTGAGCATGTCGTCGCCGCCCGACAGTTCGATCATGACGAGGATCGGTGTGCCGAGAGGCAGGGTGGGTCCGAGCGCGGCGGCCGCGGTCCCACCGCGGAACACCTTGATCCCGGCCCCCGTTGCCACTCCGGCGCCGACGACGGCGCTGACCTGATGGATGAAGTCGCGGCGGTTGAGTGACATCGAAGGTCTCCTGTGATCCGGCGGTCGGGCGATCAGTTGGCGAGGAACTCGGGCGAAACGAGCACGAGGTTGAGCAGGCCGGCGGCCTTGGCCTTGGTCCATGCACTGGACAGCGCGTAGTCGTTGAGTTCGGACCGTGTCCTCGGCGTGGCATCGGCGAGCCCCATGTAGGACAGGACGAAGTCGGCGCCCGTGGCGGCCGACGCGTTGGCGAACACCACGTTCACAGCGGCGTTGATCGGGCCGACCTCGTTGCCAGCCCAGTTGAATCCCCGCATAGCCATGTAGTTCGCCAGGCTCGTCCAGTTCAGGAGGTTGGCGGCATTGAGCCACTGATCTCCCTTGTACCAGCCGGCGATGTTCGGTGCCGAGAACGGGTGCTGGCCGAGCAAGCGCATCAGCCACCCGATCGTTCCGGAATCCGACTTGAGCGTCGAGAAGCCGAGCAGTCGTGATGCGGTTGCCACGAGCTCGACGGGGCCCTTGACGCGAGCATGAATCGCCTGATCCGACAGGAACTCCGGCCGGTTCGTGATAGCGGTCACGAGGGCGGTGAGGTCGCCGGTGGCGCCGAACGCCGGGGCCAGCGCGTCAAGGACGTCGTTCGTGGCGATGAGCCCGGTGAACTCCCGGTACATCCGCCCGCTGATGAAGTATGGCCACGACGGATGGGTGGTGAGGGCGGTGATCATCTCGGTGAGCCCGGCGGCACCGATGGACTGACCGCGGAACGTCTTGATCCCGGAGTCCCACTGGGACGGGTCGAAGAACGTCCCGCCGGTGTTCCAGTCGTATCGCCACCCGGTCAGGGCCCGAGCAACCTCGCGCACGTCGGTCTGGTCGTAGTTCGCCGCTCCCGTTCTGGGGCTGAGCCGGCCGAGCGAGAGCAACTCCATCAACTCCCGCCCGTAGTTCTCGTTCGGGTGCGACTTCGTATTCTGGTAGCCAGTGAGGTACTTCAGCATCCCCGGCCGGGTCGACACGTTCACGAGCAACTGCGAGTACGAACCGGCCGTTGACGTCCGGAGCAGCTTGACGTGATCCCGCAAGTCGGCGTCGTAGACCGCGTCGACGATGGCGATCACCACGAGGCCGTGCAGGATCCACGCCATTCGCTCCTGCATCGGACTGTAGTTCGGCGCGGTCTGGGCGCTCCCCGTCGTGCTGGGCCCGAACGCCATCAGCTCGATCATCCGCATGGCGAACTGGTCCGCCCCCGTGTAGTCGTTCGCGGTGGTGAAACCCCACGGGTCCGGCACCTGAACCGTCGGCAGGACCGGGGGGCGGCCCAGCAGATCGGCGATGACGGCCTGGGGGCCGAGCGCGATGCCAGCGTCGAGATCGGTTCGGGTGGCACCGAAACCAAGGCGGCGCCAGATGTGCGCGATGAGCGCTTCCGGGGTAGTCATGAGCCCTCCACGACAAAAGTGATTGATGGCCTTCGACAGAGTGAGCTAGCGATACAACCCCCGGAGGTGCCGTCAGCCGGCGCAGTCTTGCACTACACAGTGACTTGAGTCAACTACTGCTAGTGGTCGATCAGAAGGAGGGAGACAATGATGGAGCCGACACCCGGCCATGACCACTGGTTCGAGCCGCTGGCCGAGCATCTCGGAGTGGCGTATCTTCGCTACTCCTTCACCAAGGGCACCGTGTCCGAGGTGGACGCCGTGACCGAGACGTTCGGGCTCGCGCCCGGGATGCGAGTGCTCGACATCGGCTGTGGACCGGGCCGCCATGCCCACGAGCTGGCGCGTCGGGGCATCGCCACACACGGGATCGATATCAGCGCCCGGTTCATCGAGCTGGCGAGGGTCGATGCGCCTGAACGTGCCACGTTCGAGCGGCTCGACGCCCGCCATCTGCCGTTCGAGAACGAATTCGATGCGGCGATCTGCCTGTGCCAAGGTGCGTTCGGGCTGATGACGGCGGGGGATGAGGACGAGGCAGTCCTACGCGGTATCGCCCGAGCGCTCAAGCCCGGTGGGCGGCTGGCCCTGAGCGCCTTCAACGCCTACTTCTCGGTGAAGTACCAGGACGACGCCGACTTCGACGCCGACCGCGGCATCGCCCACGAACACACCGAGTTGCGCAACGAGCATGGTGACGTTCGCGCCGCCGAACTATGGACGGCCTGCTACACGCCCCGTGAGTTGCGGCTCCTGGCCCGAGTGTCAGGACTGCGGGTGGACGCCATCTGGGGTGTCACGCCCGGCGACTACGCGGAGCGTCCTCCCAGCATCGAGACGCCCGAGCACCTCCTCCTGGCCACGAAGGTTCGGTGAACGGCGTCCGAACGGCTGGCGATCCGTGAGGGCGGGAGAATGACCAGGTGGTATCCTTCCCGGGTTCCTGTCCCTCGATCCCATCCCTCGATCCCTGTTCCTCGAAAGTGACCTCCCCCTTGTCCGACACGATCACCACCCCCTCGAGCTCTATGGGCTCATTCGACGAGGAGGGTAATTACACCCCCCGCCAGATCACCGCTGATGATCTGGGAACTTCGTTCGAAGAAGCTATTGACGGCACCCTTGTGGATGTCCAGGACGGCCAAATCGTCAATGGCACGGTCGTCAAGATCGACAAGGACGAGGTGCTGCTGGACATCGGGTACAAGTCGGAGGGAGTCATCCCGAGCCGGGAACTCTCGATCCGCAACGACGTCAATCCCCACGACATCGTGAAGCTGGGTGAGAAGATCGAGGCCCTCGTCCTCACGAAGGAGGACAAGGAAGGGCGACTCGTCCTGTCCAAGAAGCGAGCGCAGTACGAGCGGGCGTGGGGCACCATCGAGAAGGTCAAAGAAGTCGACGGTGTCGTCGAAGGTTTGGTCATCGAGGTCGTCAAGGGCGGTCTCATCATCGACATCGGGCTGCGCGGCTTCCTGCCGGCTTCCCTCGTCGAACTGCGCCGTGTGCGCGACCTCCAGCCGTACGTCGGCAAGATCCTCCAGGCCAAGATCATCGAGCTGGACAAGAATCGCAACAACGTCGTGTTGTCTCGCCGGGGCTACCTGGAAGAGACGCAGAAGGAAGCTCGCGACGACTTCCTGAACAACCTCAAGCCGGGCGAAGTGCGCCATGGCGTGGTGTCCTCGGTCGTGTCGTTCGGTGCGTTCGTCGATCTCGGCGGCATGGATGGGCTCATCCACGTCAGCGAGCTGTCGTGGAAGCACGTGGAGCACCCTGGTCAAGTCGTCACCGTCGGCGACGAGGTCACCGTGCAGGTGCTCGATGTCGACTTCGAGCGCGAGCGCATCAGCTTGTCCCTCAAAGCGACCCAGCAGGATCCGTGGCAGGAGTTCGCCTCATCCCACGAGGTGGGCCAGCTCGTGTACGGCCGGGTCACCAAGCTCGTCCCGTTCGGAGCGTTCGTCCAGGTGGGCGAGGGTATCGAAGGCCTTGTGCACATCTCGGAGATGTCGGCGCATCACGTCGAGGCTCCAGAGCAGGTCGTCACGCCGGGTGAGGAGTTGTGGGTCAAGATCATCGACTTCGATCTCCAGCGTCGCCGCATCAGCCTGTCCATCAAGCAGGCCGCCGAGGGCGGTGTGCTGGCCGAGGAGTATCGCCAGCACTTCGAACTCGACGAGCACGGCAACTGGGTCGGCGGCGCCGTTCCGGACGACTCCGAGCGCGAAGCCGCATGGGCCGAGTACTTCGAGTTGTACGGCGAGAACCCGCCCGATGGCGAGCTCGGTGCCCCGCCCGCGGAAGCGGGTAGTGGCGACGCGGCAGCGACGGACGAGGCCGAAGTCGACGGTGCCACCGATGGTACGGCCGACGAGGCCGACGAGGCCGAAGGCACGCCAGCGCCGGAGTGACGCCGCAGTCCGGCGTCGCCGGGCCGTCGTACAATGACCGTCGATGAAGACGGTGGTGTTGGGAAACCCTCCCCCTGAACTCGAATCGTTCATCGCCAAGCGCATTGCGCTCGGGCAGGATCTTCACGACGAGATCTGGGAGGGGGCGTACCACGTGGCTCCGGCCCCCCACGCCCATCACGGCATCGTCGAGGTGGAGTTGCTCAACGCGCTTGCGCCAGCGGCGCAGCGCGTCGGGCTTCGCGCGACCGGCGCCTTCAACCTGGGTTCGGATGCCGACGACTTCCGGGTCCCCGACGGTGGATATCACCGGACCGTGCCAGACGGCGTGTGGATCGCCACGGCGGCGATCGTCGTCGAGGTGCTGTCACCGCACGACGAGACGTTCGAGAAGTTCGGTTTCTACGCCCGACATCGTGTCGATGAGATCGTCGTGGCCGACCCTATTGAGCACCGCGTGCGGTGGTTCGTGCTCGACGGATCGGGATACGTCGAGGTCGGGGCCAGTGGGTTGCTCGGCGTCTCTGCACCGAGGTGAGGGACTCCATCAAATGCCCCGGCTGACGGCGTACCGGGTCTCACAGGGAGATGAGGCCGTGGCGTAGGCCGAGCATCACGGCATCCGTCCGGCCGCGGGCGCCGAGTTTGGTGTAGACGTGGTGAAGGTGGTTCTTCACCGTCTTGTGGCTGATGTAGAGACTGTGGGAGATCTGCCCGTCGGTCAACCCCGTGGCGGCGAGGGCGAGGACTTCCTGCTCCCGATGTGTGAGCACACTCGAGCCGTTGGCCGGGGCGGCGGCGGCTGATGGGTGGCGTCCTCCACGCGCTGCCGCGACGAGAACGGTGGCGAGGTCGGCGACAGACGTATCCGTCGTCACGATGCCGTACGCGCCCGCCGCGAGGGCGGCCTCGTGGGCCGGACCGATGCGAGGAGCGAGCGCGATGAGCTTCCATGCCGGCGACGCGTGACGCAGTTGGCGGCACGTCTCGATGCCGCTCGATGGATCCGTCGCCACGTCAACGAGGACGACGTGAGGGTGGGCGCACAGCGCGGCGAGGAGTGCCTCGCGCCCCGGCGGCGTGTCGGTCGTGACTTCCAGTCCGAGCGCCTCGAGTGCCTGGCGTAGCGCCTGGCGCATGGTCCGGTGGCTGGCGACGAGCATGACCCGTCCCAACGAAGAGAAGTCGCGCTCGTCCGTGCCCCGAAAACGCGTGTGGTCCGCCGACCTTACGTCCATGATGAGTTGTCCGCCTCTGCGACCGGTTCCGCCAAGCCGCACCACGGAGAGTAGCAGCCAATCACGCAGGGCGCTCCGGTCGCTCCGGTCGGCGCCCCTCTCGTTCGATACGGTCGCAGACCATGATCGTGGTGGGGCTCACAGGCGGTATGGGATCGGGAAAGTCGACGGTGTCAGCGGGGCTCGCTGAACGTGGGGCGATCATCGTCGACGCCGATGCCATCACCAAGGAACTCCAGCGCGCTGGAATGCCGGTGTTCACCAAGATGGTCGAGCGGTACGGCGACGACATCGTCGGCGCAGACGGCGAACTCGACCGGGCCAAAGTGGCTGGCCTCGTGTTCACCGATGCGGAGGCGCTGAAGGACTTGAACGCCATCGTGCACCCGGCTGTCGGCGCGGAGATCCGCGCCAGGGTCGCCGCTCACGAAGGGACGGACCGGGTGGTCGTGCTCGACGTGCCGCTCATGGCGGAAAACGATGGGCGTCGGCGTTACCACGTGAGTGCCGTCATCGTGGTGGACACCCCGATCGACATCGCCGTGGAACGCCTCGTGAGGTCCCGTGGCCTCGACGAGGCGGATGCCCGAGCCCGGATCAGTCGGCAAGCCACGCGTGAGGACCGGCGCAAGATCGCCGACCGAGTGATCGACAACGGCGGCGATCGTGATGCGCTCGCCCCGGAGG
>JBKJJS010000050.1:0-3720 GCA_046597895.1 Ilumatobacteraceae bacterium | reverse complement strand
CCATCCCCGGGGCGTTCGGCTGGCTTTCCCCTATCCCGCTCACGGTGGGCCCGTCTGCCGAGGGTGTCACACGCAAGCCGGTCAACCTCGAGACCCCCAGCCTCAACTCGTACCTCTATGAAGACGAGGCGTGCTGAGCGACATTCTCGCCCGGGTCCGGGATCACTCGGATCGGACGCTCATCGCCGACGCCAACGGGTCGTACACGGGTCGGCAGTTGCTTCATGCAGCATCCTCCGTTGCCCGATCCCTTGGCCCGATCCCGCCTACTCCGGAGCGAGTTGCGCTGCTCGCTTCGCCCGGCATCGGGTACGTCGCCGGCCTGCTTGGCATCTGGATGCGTGGCGCGATGGCGGTGCCGCTGTGTCCCGAGCACCCGCCCGCCGAGATCGCATACGTCCTCGAGGACGCTGACG
The DNA here is from genome assembly GCA_046597895.1 of Ilumatobacteraceae bacterium. GTDB lineage: Bacteria > Actinomycetota > Acidimicrobiia > Acidimicrobiales > Ilumatobacteraceae > WLJO01. Next base: position 3,304 of record JBKJJS010000050.1, on the reverse strand, counting down.
TAGCCGCAGTGGTGTGCGACGACGCGCTCCAGTCGTTGCTTCCCCCGACCGCTCGGCCGATCGTGGGGCTGCCGATACGCCCGCTGATGCCAACGCTGACGGGTGCGATGACGGGTGCGCTGACGGGTGCGATGACGGGTGCGATGACGGTCACGGCGGCCTTCGATCGGCCGATGCTCGGCGACGACACCGCCTCGCTCATGCTGTACACGAGCGGTACGACGGGCCGACCAAAGGGGGCCGTCCACACACACGGCACGGTGCGAGCGATGGTGACCTGCCTCATCGAGGCGTGGGACTGGACCGAGGCCGATCGCATCCTCCACTGCTTGCCGTTGCATCACGTGCACGGCCTCGTGAACAAACTCCTGTGCCCACTCTGGGCCGGTGCGCGCTGCGACATGCTGCCGCGGTTCGATGCCGTCACGGTGTTCGAGCGCCTGGCGAACGAACCGTTCACACTCTTCATGGCTGTGCCCACGATGTACGCCAAGCTCATCCAGGCGTGGGAGACCGCCGACGGCGCGACCCAGGAGCGGTGGTCGGCGGGGTGCGCTCGGCTGCGGCTTATGGTGTCCGGCTCGGCGGCCCTGGCCATCCCGACCCTCGAACGCTGGCAGGTCATCTCGGGTCATGTGCTGTTGGAGCGCTACGGCATGACCGAAGTCGGGATCGTGCTCACCAACCCATTGCACGGCGAGCGGCGGCCGGGCTTCGTCGGCGTCGCGGTCCCAGGCATGGAGGTCCGACTCGTGGACGACGACGGGCAGGTGCTCTCCGGCGACGGCGTCGTCGGTGAGTTGCAGGTTCGCGGCCACAACGTCTTCGCCGGGTACTGGCGTCGCCCGGACGAGTCCGCCAAGGGCTTCACCGACGATGGCTGGTTTCGTACCGGCGATCACGTCGCGTTCGAAAGCGGGGCGTACCGAATCGCCGGGCGCCTGTCGACGGACATCATCAAGAGCGGGGGCTACAAGATCTCGGCGCTGGAGATCGAGAGCGTCCTGATGGCCCATCCAGCAGTGGTGGAGTGTTGCGTGCTCGGCATCGCCGATGACACGTGGGGCGAGCGGGTCGCTGCCGCGATTGTGCTGCGAGCGGGCGCGTCATTGTCCCTGGATGAGCTGCGCTCGTGGGCTCGGTCGGAGTTGGCGCCGTACAAGCTCCCTACGTTGCTTCGGGTCGTCGACACACTCCCCCGCAACGTGATGGGCAAGGTCCTCAAGCCGGCGGCGAAGACCCTATTCTGAGCGCAGGAGGCGCGCCGTCCTCCCACGTCCAGTCCTCACCGGGGAAGCACGGACACTCGCGCACTGGAGCGTTGTCGATGGAAGCCGACTCCACGCCGATGTGCTGCGCGAACGACGGCACGCTGGCGAGGAACAACCCGTCGCCATAGTGAAGGTTGATGAGGATGTCGGGATAGCCGGGGTGCCGGCGCTCCCTGATCATCTCGGCCAGTTCTTGTGCCGTCTCGGCGTGCACGGCGAAGCACTGAGTACCCCAGAAGCCGCGGGCGGGATACTTCCACCAGCCCACCCGTCGACTCGTCGCCACCCATATCCGGAGGACCTCGATGTACGGGGTGAAGAAAGTCGCCACGGGATACTCGCGGTTCTCGAAGTACCGCCCAAGCCAGCGATCGATACATCCGAGCCAGTTGCTGACCACGACGATGTCATCTTCGAGCACCACCACATATCGGCAGCCGCTGCCAGCCCCCGCCTCCAACGCCCGAGAGATGTTCTCGTGTGTATCCAGCCGCGTCGGATTGGACACGACCCGCACCCGGACACGGGCGTCGGGCGACAGATCCGCGAGCACGGCGTCCACGTGGTCCAGTCGGGCAGATCCGGAATCCCAGATGGTGAACTCGAAGTCCGAGCGATCGAACAGACCAGATCGCACCAAGGACTGCATGGTTGGCGCCAGGTAGTTCTGGCGGCCATTGGCCGAACGGTCGAACGTGAGGATGTTGATGCTGTACGTGGGCGCCATGCTCACGAGGTCCAGTCCTCACCGGGGTAGCAGGGGCATGTCCGCTCCGACGCGTCCTGCTGGATCGACGACTCGACGCCGATGTGTTGCGCGAACGACGGCACGCTCGTCAGCAGGAGTTCGTCCGTACGGAAGTAGTTCTTCATCAAGATCTCGGAGTCCCCTGAATGCTTGCCCACTCGCCCGAGCCGGAGTCCCACAGGGTGGTTGCGAAGTCGTCCCACTCGAACAGACCAGATCGTGCGAGCGAGCGCATGGTGTGGTCAAGATAGTTCCGGCTGCCGTGTTCGTTACGGTCAATCGTGACGATGTTGATGCTGTACGTCGCCACGGTGGCTCGCTCCCCCTTGCCGACCGACCCTACTGCGGGCGGGCGGCCATAGACTCGTCTCGACGGTGAGTCGGTCGGGTGACCGCGGCCGTCGGCGGCAACGCCGGCGTGCTGAGGAAGGTCGGGACTCCAAAGGGCACGGAGCTGGTGAGAGCCAGGTTGGGGCGACCTGACGGACGTGCAACAGAGAGCAAACCGCCGATGGGCCGGTCCGGTTCGCCGGAACGGCCACAGGCAAGGGTGAAACGGTGCGGTAAGAGCGCACCAGCGCCCGGGGTGACCCGGGCGGCTTGGTAAACCCCTCCAGGAGCAAGGCCGAGCAGAGGGATGGGCGGCCCGTCCGTCCTGGCAACAGGGCACCCTCGGGTAGGCCGCAAAGATGGATGGTCACACAGGCGTCGTTTCGCGAGGATCGCCGCCGGACAGAATCCCGCCTACAGACTGGCTCACCGTCATTACATAGTCTGACCTGCGGAAAACGTCAATCTAGCAGGCGTCTTTCGCGGACGACATACACACCACGTACACACTTGCCCGCAGGGCTTCATCAATCGTCCCGCCCGGAGCCGGTCGGTTGTCGATCGCGGCGCCGAACAGGGTGCCGATGAGGCCCGTGAGGACGGCGCCCCAGGCAGTGCTCATTCGGACGGCCCGAGGAACTTCTCACCGTTGAAGTGAATGAGGTGGCTCGGGTTCTCGGCGATCCACACCTCGGTCTCCCACGCCACATCGCGCGCGTACCGGATGAACGTGGCCATGTCGGGGAAGGCCGTCACGAACACCAGCCCTAGCGGCGACTCAAACAGGTTGGCGAGATCGGCCTTGCGGAGCGGATTGATCGGGCCGTGAGTCGTGACGGCCTCGATAAGGACGAGCCAGTCGCGGTCCGGCAGCCACACCACCAGGTCCGGCATCTTGCCGTGGTCGTTGATGACGATGCCGTGCTCGGCGAGCACGTCTCGACGATCGATCGGG
>JBKJJS010000406.1:0-3072 GCA_046597895.1 Ilumatobacteraceae bacterium | reverse complement strand
CACGACGACGGCCTGGCCCGCTTCGATGGCCTGGCCGTCGTCGTGCTCGAAGCCATGAAGATGGAGAACCAGATCGCCGCCGAAAAGTCCGGCACCGTCAAGGAGATCAAGGTCAAGCCAGGCGACACCGTCGGCGCCGGAGACATCGTCGTCGTGATCGCCTAAAGAGTCGAGCGGGCAGGTCCCGGATGCACGGCCCAGACCACCCCATTCCCGCAAGTCTCGCGGAATTGTGACGTCCGCGCGGCCCAATCCCGCAAGAGTTGCGAGATGTGGGCGGTTTTGGGGTTAGTCGGCGGCTTCGGCGAGTGCTTCCGACAGCGCCGGGTGCACGAGGAGGCTCTCGACGATGTCGCTCACCTTGAGGTTGGCCGTCACCGCGAGCGCGATGACGCTGATCAGTTCCGCCGCGTGGCGACCGACGATCGAGCCGCCGAGCACCACTCCTGTCGCGGGGTCGGAGATGATCTTCACGAACCCGCGGGGATCGTTGTTGATGAGCGCCTTCGCTGAGGCGGAGAAGGGCACTTTCGTGACGCGGATCTTGCGTCCGGCGGCAAACGCCTCGGCTTCGGCGAGGCCGACATCGGCGATCTCGGGTTCGGTGAAGATGGCCGAAGCCGCCTTGTCGTAGTCGAGGTGGCGGTGCTCACGCGTGTGGAGGCCCATCACGTGCTCGGCCACCTTGCGACCCTGCATCGACGCCACGGATGACAGCGGGAGCTTGCCACTCACGTCGCCAGCGGCGTAGATGTGCGGTTGGTTGCTCACGCAGTGCTGGTTGATCGTGATGTAACCGCTTGAGTCGATGGTGACGTCGGCGTTCTCCAACCCGAGGCCATCGGTGTTGGGAATAGAGCCGATGGCGAGCACGGCATGGCTCGATCGAACCTGGCGCCCATCGTCGCAGCGCACCAGGACACCACCGCCCTCCTCATCGCTCAAGCGGTCGATGCCGATCGCCCGCGCTCCCTTCAAGAGGGTGACGCCGCGCTTCAGGAAGTCGTCTTCGAGGACAGCAGCCACTTCAGGATCCTTGGCGGGGAGTACCTGTTGGCGGCTCACCACCAATGTGACCTTGCACCCCAGCGACGAGAACATGTGGACGAACTCGACACCGGTGACACCGGACCCGATGACCGTGATGTGCGTCGGGATCTGGCGGGGCGGGTAGCACTGCCTCGTCGTGAGGATGCGGTCGCCGTCGGGGTCGCACCACGGCGGCACCCTCGGGCGGGACCCGGTGGCGATGAGGATGGCGTCGGCCTGCAGCGTCTCGCGGCCGCTGCCGGTGTCGACGACGACCTCGTGCGGCCCCGTCACCGTGGCCGTGCCGGCGATCAGCCGAACGCCCTGGCTGGTGAGCAGGCCCTCGATCCCCTTTCGGATGTGCGACTTGATCCCCTCGATGCGATCGGCGAGCGCCTCCGGGTCGATCTCGGCGTCCTGCTCTTCCAGGCCCATGCCGTGGAGACGCCGGGTGAAGCTCATCGCTCCGCCCGTGGCGATCATGGTTTTGGACGGGATGCAGTCCCACAGATGGGCCGCCCCACCGATGACATCGCGCTCGACGACCGTCACCTCCGCTCCGAGGCGGGCAGCGTGGGTGGCGGCGATATTGCCGGCGGGGCCGCCGCCGATGATGACGAACCGGGTGGACACGCGGCGAGGTTACCGCTGAGAAAAGTGGCAGCGGGAAAAGTGACAGAACGTCACCGGAGCCGCCTCTCGACGTTTGTAAGCGGGAACCAGGGCTCCCCGCTATCCACGCGCGCCGGGTGGGCGTGGATGGCGGGGGCTGGATGGCGGCCGGTCACGGGTCTCAGGCGAGGGCCCTGACCGGCTCCATCTGAAGATTCCTCGAAAACGTGCGAGGTCCATTCTTGCAAAGGCTCGGGACGGGTACCTCGTTACCGGTCCCTGCCGCCCAAGCGGTCACCACCGACGATGCCTCGGCCCTCGTCGGTATCGGGCCGACGGGAAATGGGTACGTCGTCACCGAGTACCTGTTCAACTCGACGGGTGCCGGCATCAATGCCGGACCAATCTCCACCGGCCGCATCTACGTGGACGTCCTCGGCAACAACGGTTATATCGGCACGGTTCATCTCACGATGTGGCACGTCGACGGGGACGCCAACGACCCGATGTGGTCGGTGCGTACGGTCAAGGTGATCGGCTACCGGACCCGTCTCACCGTCGCCTGTTTCGACCCCGCTGGGGTGCCCATCAACGTCGGCCAGTTCTTTTTGACGTACACGAACCGGTCGCGACCCGACAAGGGAGGTACTACAGCCCCGAGCCTCGTCCGGTTGACAACCACCTACTCGACGGTCGAGACGCACCGGCCGACCACCCAGTACCGGTCTTCCGGGACGGCGAGGATTCTTGTCCACCGCCAGGATCCGTGTAACTACCAAGTGAGGGTCCCCGGTGGAGCGTTCCCCGCCGAGACTGTCATGCGCTTCAGCGGGACCGACGCCGCCCCCACGACTGCCATCGTGATCAGCGACTACGGCCCTCACCGGTGCAACCTCCACCGGGATGCTTCCGGCAGCGGTGACCCGATCCCGTACCTCTACGTCGTGGCCCGCTGTATCAATGTTGCCGGTGGCCTCCTCAGCCAGTCCGTGTCCACCAGCAACGTCCTCGCGGCCTGACCGCGGCTGTACAAGACTGACCCGAACCTCACCAAGGAATCGAGAACGATGAAACGTCCCCTTGCCCTCGCCATTGCCGCACTCACCACCGTGGCCATCGCCATCCCGATCGGAGCGGGCACGGCGCACGCCGCGCCGGGCTCCGGCATGTTCTACTCCACCGTCACGTTGAACTCGGCCGAGACGTTCGCCACCCGAGGGCCCATCACGTTCACCCGGACCTCCACCGGGCGCTACACGTTCCTCGCCGCAGGGATCATCGGTAAGGGCAACGTCCAGTTGTCGATGTGGGACGTCGACGGCCAACTCCCGATCTGCACAGTGAGCCGGGTGACGCTGCTCACTGTGCAGATCGGGAGTTGGCCGTCGACGTCCCACATCGACAACTGGACGTTGCCCTTACCGATGATCC
>JBKJJS010000340.1:0-3722 GCA_046597895.1 Ilumatobacteraceae bacterium | reverse complement strand
GTCCGAACGGCGAGAGCGACTGGCTGCTCGATGGAGGCCACCTCGACGAACGCGATGGCCTGGTCGCCTGGCGCGCCCAACGTAGTCGTGGTGGTCGCCTCGGACGAGGGCGTGGTGGGACGCGTGGTGGCCGTCGACGACACGATGGGAACCGTCGGTCGCCGAGGAAATGTTGGCGTCAGCCGGGTGGTCGACGGGTTGCCGCTACCGTCCACGGGGCCACTGTCCACGGGGCCACCGTCGTCGGGGGTGCCAGAGCATGCCGCCGCCGCGAGGGCGAACGAGATGGTGAACAGCACGAGACGGGGACTCATCGGCGAACTCGGAGCAGACCTTCCTGAACGACCGTCAGCGCGAGGCGCCCATCCGCGGTATAGATCGCTCCGGTGGCCAGGCCGCGTGAATTCGATGAGGACGGGGTGAACTGGTCGTAGAGCAACCACTCGTCGGCCCGGAACGGACGATGGAACCACATGGCGTGATCGAGGCTCGCCATCTGCACCCCTTGGTCGTCCCACGACAGTCCGTGCGGCATGGCGACGGTGTCGAGCAGTGTCATGTCCGACGCGTAGGTGGCGATGCATTGGTGCAGGACAGGGTCGTCCGGCAGTCGGCCGTCGGCCCGCAGCCACACCCGTTGCGTGGATGAACTCGTCTCTTTGCGGTCGAACGGGCCACCGTCGACGTACCGGATGTCGATGGGCCTCGGCCGGTCGTACCAGTCGCCCATCACCTCTTTGTACGGCGCCATCCGGGTCCTGAAGTCCGGCAACGTCTCGGCGGCCGGAACCTCAGGCATCGTGGCAGAGTGGTCGAGACCGGCCTCGGCGACCTGGAAACTCGCCTGAAGATTGAAGATGGCCTGGCCGTGTTGGACGGCCACCACTCGCCGGGTCGTGAAGCTGCGCCCGTCCCTGATCCGGTCGACGAGATACAGGATCGGTACGGCGGGATCGCCCGGGCGTAGGAAGTAGGCGTGGAGGGAGTGGACGCGACGCTCGGCGTCGTCGACCGTGCGCACGGCGGCGACGAGCGCCTGGCCGGCGACCTGACCGCCAAAGACGCGCTGGCGGTTCTCCTCGGGAGACACCCCACGGAACACGTTGACTTCGATCGATTCGAGGTCGAGCAAGGCAATGAGGTCGTCGAGCGCCGTCGGCATATCCATTCTTCCTACCGGGGGGTCAGCTCAGACGACGGATCGGAGGCGAGGGGCGGGGCGGGACCGGGACGGCGCCAGCGGGCCAGCCGAAGTACAGCACGCCCACAATCGTGGTGTCCTGCGCGAAGGAGCAGGCCGCCAAGGCATGGCGGCCGTGGCGCACCGGGGGCGACGACCAGAAGCTCGCCAAGCCCGCCGCGGTCGCGCCCAGCAGCATGTTCTGGATCCCTGCCGACACGGCGTCGCGGTTCTCCCCGGTGCGCTCGTCGCTCTCCCCGGGCTCGGCGCCCACGACGACGACGACGGGGGCTCGACGGTACTTTTCGCGGGTCTTGGTGAGCGTGGCGTGATCGGTGACCCCGACGGCGATCTGGTCCTCGGCGAACGCCTCGCCCAACCTGCCCCGAGCGTCGCCGGTAAAGACCGCGAATCTCCATGGCCACGTCCGCTTGTGGTTGGGGGCCCACATCGCCAACGCGCACAGCCGATCGATGAGGCCGGGGTCGACGGCGCGTTCCGGATCGACGAGCAAGCTCGTCCGGCGGCGCTCGATGAGCGCTTCGAGAGCATCGAGAGCATCGAGTACCTCGCAAGCCTCCGCCGGGGCGACGTCAGCGGTCATGGCGTTCGGCGCACGCCGCGCAGGCCCGCCCATGCCAGCGCGCCGACCTGGTCCGCCAGGTCATCGGGATCGAAGTGTGTTCCAGCATCGACGAGCCGTCGGCTCGCTCCTTCGGCCATCCCGACGATGGAGTGGGCGAGGGTCCGGCGGTGTTCCGGTTCGATGTCGGCGGCGATGAGTGGGGCGATGGCGCTGGCGACCTCGTCGGTGACGTGACGGACCGCCTCGGCGAACTCCTCGTCGCGACGCGAACCGCTTCCGAACAGCAGCAAGAACGCATCGTGATCTTCGGCGACCCAGCGGAAGTAGGCCCGGAACCCCGCCTCGGTCTGTGAGCGTCCATCCGTCGCCTCGCTGGTGGCCTTGGCGATGCGGGTGAGCAGTCGGCGGCCGACCTCGTCGAGCAGGGCCAGGTAGAGGTCTCGCTTGGAGTCGAAGTGCTGGTAGAGGACGGGCTTGGTCACCCCGGCGACCTGCGCAACATCGTTCATCGACGTGCTGTGGTACCCCTGGCGGGCGAATACCCCGACGGCCACGTCGATCAACTGCTCGCGCCGTGCGGTAGCGGTGAGTCGAGTCATGGCTACCCGATGGTAACTCGTGTCACCGATCTACCGCTCGTCGAGGAGGTCCTCGGCGATCTGGCGGGTCTGCCAGTCCCGGTCGGTGAGGAGTGCGCGCAGGGCATCGGCGGCCGCCGGACTGTCGAAGGGGGCGAGCGCCACTGCGGCCCGCCGACGCACGGCAGCCTTGTCGCTAGTGGCACGAATGATGGCTGGGAGCCCCAGTTCGTCGCCGATGGCTCCAAGGGCGGCGACTGAGGCTTCGCGCACGAGTGGCTCAGGATGGTCGCTGGCGAGGTGGATGAGCAACGTGAGAGTGTCGGAGTCGGCCGCCTCGTGCTCACCGAGCGACCAGCAGACCATTTCGATGACGGACCAGTCGCGGTCATCGAGCGCTTGTCGCAGTCCGACGCCGGGGAAGCGGGCCGCCGCCTCGGCCGCCCGGCGCCGTACGGCGGCCACGGCATCACCCGGCTCGTACAAAGTTGTGACGATGTCGGCCGCGGTGAGTGCCCCGAGTCGTTCGAGCGCCCCGATCGCCGTGGCTCGCACGGATGCCTCGGGATCGAACAGGGCGGCCCTCGCCGCCACCGCATCGCCGAGGTGTCCTGCTTCGGCGATCTCGCGTCGTCGGCTCACTTCAGCCGACCGGTGAGCGTCGTCACCGCCCATACGGCGCTCGCCCCGATGGCGAGCGCGAGCATGGCGCCCATCACGACGCTGAGAACGCCGCTTCCGACCACGGCGAACGCCTTCTGCCACACATGCGGTCGCCGATAGAGCACCGTCGGGAGGTACTCGACCTCGAGCCGGGGAACGATCTGGGGTCTGACGAACGGGAGTTTTTCCCACAGCCGCCGTACCAAGGGCCGTTTGCCTCTGACAGTCTTTACCCTGCCAAGAACTACGAGCACCAGGACGGCGCCGCCTACGGTCCAGCCGACCCGCTCAGTCAGCGCCCTCTCCACGATGCTCAACGATTCCATGCCCGACGACTCCATTCCGACTCCGATCGTACCGACCCCTCCCTCGGAGGTGGGGCCGCGGACATTATCGAAGCGCCACTGGGTGTGGGCCGTACCGCTCGCCGGCATCGGACTGGTGGTCCCGGCGTTGGCGTTGGCGGCCAACGTGGTGATGGTCGACCGCTGGGCGAACGCGCCTGGAACTGCTGACGATGTCGAGTCCCGGGTCGGGTTCGTGTCGCTCCCCGACGGTGTGACCGCGGATGATTCACCAGGCGAGATTTTGTTCGTGACCATCACGGGCCCCCGTCTCAACGCGCTGCAATGGCTCGTCGGAAATCACGACAACGACGTGATGATCCTCGACAGGGAGGAGAAGTTCGGGAAGGCGACGCCCAACCAGGAACGCG
>JBKJJS010000311.1:0-4591 GCA_046597895.1 Ilumatobacteraceae bacterium | reverse complement strand
ATTTCCGCCTCAGCGCTCGCTCGCCGGATGACGCAGGTCCTCGAGTTGCTCGGCAACGCACGTCTCGACCTCGTCGCCGGGATCACTGACCCGCCCAGATCTGCCGATCGGAGCGGTTGTCGCCCGCCACGCTTGATGAGCACGTAGGCGACACGTTTTGTGACCATCAGTTCGTGAACGTCGTGTCGTGTTGGTGTTCATCGGTGGTGGCGTGATGGTCTGGCTGGCGGCGGAACCCGGGGGATGGTTACTCGGTGGTGACTTCGGTGACGGCTGCTCGGGCTGAGGACTCGTCGACGATTGCTTTGCTGTCGGCGAACGCGGCGACGAGTGATTGCACGGCGAGGTTGTTGACGGCTCGGGGTAGGCCGCGTGACACCTGGTGGATGAGTGTCAGGGCGTCGTCGGAGAACAGGGTGTCGGAGCGTCCGACGAGTTTGAGGTGGTGGGCGACGTAGCTCGCTGTCTCGGATGGTTCCATGCCGGTCATCGAGTAGCGCAGAGCGATGCGTTGGTCGAGTGCGGCGAAGGCGCCGAGACGGATTCGTCGGCGCAGCGTGGGTTGGCCAACGAGGAGGCAGGCGAATGGTGAGCGGCTATCGATGTCGACGTTGGTCAACAGGCGGAGGCCTTCGAGTTGTTCGGCGTCGAGCAGGTGTGCTTCGTCGAGGACGAGCACGACTCTGCGGCCGCGTTCGTGTTCTTCGGTGGCGAGCGCTTCGGCGGCTTGGGGGATGAGCGAGGCTCGGTGGAAGCGTGGGGTCCCGCCGAGGGTGGCGACGATGGTTGTGTAGAGGCCTCTTGTCCCGATTGACGGGTTGCCGAGTTATGCGGGTGATTTGTCAAGGGGCGTCTTGTTGTCGTGCTCGTTCGTTGGGTCGTGACGGGGTCAGGAGGCTTGGTTGTCGAGGCGGTCGAGGAGGCCGTTGAAGATGCGTTCGCGGCCTGCTTGGCCTTTGGCGGCGGCGTCGTCGCGTTGGCGGCGCAGGGTTGGTTTGAACTCGATGGTGGTGACGAAGAAGGTGCATGACTCGCAGATTGATTCGAAGTGGCAATCGAGTTCGACGGGGCGGGCGCAGTAGCCGTTGCCGAGCATGCGTTGGGTCATTTCTTTGCGGAGCTTGAGCATCTCGGCGCCTTCGGCGTCGGCTGGCAGGGGGTCGGTCCGGTTGTAGAGCGCTTCGACTTTCTCGCTGACCGCGAAGTATTCGTCGGCGACGGTGCGGTCAGCGATGCGGGCGTAGACCATGGTCATGGTGAGCGTCTTGTGGCCGAGCAGCGCCGCGATGGCTTCCAGGGACATGCCCCGGTTGATGGCTTGGGTCGCAAGCGTGTGGCGAAGTTGGTGCGGGGTGACATGTCCGATGCCTGCCGCGGCAGCAACTTTGTGGAGTGCGATGTCGACTCTTCGGACATTGATTCGTCGGCCCTGGTCGATGAACAACAGGTGCGAGCGCAGTCCGTCGGGGCGGCGGGCGAGCCAGTCATCGATCATGACTTTGAGTTGGGGGTGGAGCGGGACGTAGCGGTCGGTGTGGAGTTTGCCGAGCGGGACCCGCAACCAGTACGCGGACCCGATCTGCACGACCGCGTCGATGGTCAGGTTGACGAGCTCGCTCTTGCGCATCCCGGTGCGAGCCAGGATCTCGATGGCGAGCCGGATGAACGGGTCGGTGTCGGCCCGGGCGGCCTGGAGCAGTTTTGCGGCAGCAGCGTCGTCAAGGAATCGTGGCAGCGGCCGTTCAGGGATCGGCATGTCACCAGCGAACAGCAGCGGCCCGATCGGGGCGTCGTTGGCTCCCCACTCGAGTAGCCGGGTGAAGAACAGACGGATCGCGGTCAGTCTGTTGGTGATGCTGGCTCTGTGCATCGTCCCGGCCCGATGATGCAACGGTCGAGTCGCGAGCCACGTCTTGTAGGCCTCGATGTGGTGGCGTCGGATGTCGGCGACGCACACAACATCGGGCGCGGTGTCAAGCAAGAACGCGGCGAGTTCGCGCAGGCCGGCTTCGTTGCGGGTCGTCGTCGCTGGTCGTTGCGTCAGTGCGAGTTGCTCAATGTAGCCACGCATGGTCGATGCCATGAGCGGAGGGATCTTCGCCCAGCCGGCTCGTTGCCGGGCGGTTCGTCCTGTCGCAGCGGTGACGACCCCCTTCGCTGGGATGGTATCGATCTGCCCGAGGTGGAACAGTGTGGCCCGCGCGCCGTGGAGCGCTTTGAGCCGGTCCCGGCTCGGGATCCGGCGCCGCTCAGCCGCCGCGACCATCGCGGTGCGTCCGGCGTTCAGCATGGCGTCGGTGACCTGATCGGGTCTGACCTGGTGCAACGCGGCGACCCGGACGAGCGCGTCCCATTGCCGTTGGGCTGAGTCGGTGGTGAAGCCGTATCCGGCCGCGGCGTCGGTGAACTGCAGGTGGAACACGGGGTGGTAGCGGCGGGCGGTAGTCCCGAGGAGATGCAGCGTCGCGACGAGGTAGTCGGGTGTCGCTGCCACACGGCCTGAGACGAACAACCACGACACGAACGACCGGACCGCTGCCGGCAATCCAAGTTGCTGGTCAAGGGTGAGCCGGGCCCAGTCGTCGGGGTTGCCGACACGGTCACAGAACGCTTTCGCTCGCCACATCGCTTCGGGTCGTGTGCTCATCCCTGCCGCTGCTCTCGATCGGCGGAACGCTTCGATGAGGTCGTCGTGTTCGACGCTCAGCATCAACGCGGCGGGCATCACGACACCTCGCTGTCTTGTGCCGCGGGTGGCCCGGATGGTTCGCTGGACCGCGTTTCTGTCTCGATCGCGTTGATCGCCCGGGTGTATTCGTCAGCGAGCCACGTGTTCGACAGGTGTAGGTAGATCCGGGTCGATTCGATTGACCGGTGCCCGGCTTGGGCTTGGATTGCTTCCAACTCCATGCCTGCCTCGCGTAAACGGGTCAGGCAGGTGTGGCGTAACTGGTGGCAGGTGAGATGCTCTATCCCGGCCCGCCGGCGGGCGCCGGCGACGATTTCATCGATCCCCGCAGCGCTCAAGGGTTGACCACGGCGGGTTCCTTTGAGCACGACGAACAACCGGTCCGTCGTCGAAGTCCGTGGCCGTTCCTCGTCGAGATAGTTCGCGGTTGTCGCGAAGAACGTGGCCGAGACCGGCACGATACGTTGATGACCGCCCTTGCCCTCAGCGATGAACAGACGCCGTTCCCCGACACTGATGTCGCGGAGTCGCAACCCGAGGACCTCGCAACGACGGAGCCCGCCGAGCAGCATCGCCTGCATCATGGCCCGGTCCCGGCTCGTGCGTAACGCGGCGATGAACCCGTCGACCTCGGCTGGCGACAGCACCCTGGGCAACGTCCGTGGTGTGCGGATCAGCGGTGTTCCCCAACGCTGCGGATGAGCGCTAGGCCGCCGAGTGGCGGTGCCCCTCGGGACCGGGTTCGCCACGACACCAGCATCACCGCGCGCCACGAGATAGGAGAACAGACCCGCAACGCTCGCCAAGCGCCGTTTGATGGTGCGGGCCGATAGTCCGGCCTCGCCATCTTCGAGACGCACAACCATCGACCCGCGCCGGGGAGCGCGTTGCGCCTTGATGAAAGCGAACACATCGGCCGTGGTGACCGTCGACGGTTCCTTGGCGATGACCGTGAAGAACACCTTCAAGTCGAACGCCGCGGCGAGCAAGGTGTTCGGTCGGCAACGTGCCGCCACGAACGCGAGGTAATCATCAACCAAGGGGTGGCCAAGACAGACCGCTGGCGCGACACCGGACGCGCCATCAGAACGAACCAGAAAGGGTGACCACGTCATGCGGGGCGCTCCTCGAACAGTAGGGGCCCGCAAGGCCGGGAGTGGTCACGGGAAGAACTGCTGCTCCACCCGCATATCTACACGTAGATGATGGTGTGGCGGCTGGTGTCGAGTCCGGCGAGTGCGGCGCGCACGGCGACGGACTTGCCTGCGCCGACTTCGCCGGTGATCAGGCCGATGGCTCGTTCTTGGACGCACCAGGAGATTCGTGCTGCGGCTTCGGCGTGGCTGCGGTGGGTGTGGAACATCGATGGGGCGAGGTCTTTGGCGAAGGGCATGCGGGTCAGGCCCCAGTGGGCGCGGAGACGGTCGATGGTCATGACTGGGCCTCGTTGTGGTCGTGGTCGTTGTCGGCGGGCGGGCGAATGGTGGGCAGCGACAGTTGGGCGTAGTTGATCGACTCGGCGAGTTCGGCTTCGCGGCGGGCGGCGAGCAGACCGAGGTAGTCGATGCCGGTCGGGGCCGGCGCTGGGGCGGTGGTGGGTCGGGCCTGGGGATGGGAGTGGCGGTTGATCGTCATCGGGATGCCATTGCCCATCGAGCGGCCTTGGAAGCGAACCTCGATGGTTTCCATTGCGAAGGGGTCGAAGACGATCTCGACGCGTGAGCCGACGAGGGCGGCGTCGACTTCGAAGGCGTTGCCGTGCAGCGAGACGGTTGCGGTCTTGGTCACCGTGCGCACTTCGGACCACAAGAACGCCTCGTGCAGCGCGGCAGGCGTCGGTAGCGTCGGCGCTCCCGCGGCGAGCAGACCGAGGTAGTCGATGCCGGTCGGGGCCGGCGCTGG
>JBKJJS010000304.1:0-5143 GCA_046597895.1 Ilumatobacteraceae bacterium | reverse complement strand
CTCGGCAATGCCGAGATCCAGAGTGTCACCGGCCTCGATGAGCTGACGGGCGGCGGCGGAGCAGACCTTCGGTGGTTGTACTTCGTGGCCGTCGCCGCGGCAGGCGCGTTCGCGTGGCACCAACGGCGTGCCCGAGACCCCTTGATCGATCCACGCCTGTTGGCCGGCCGAAACGTCAGGCTGGCGCTCCTCGCCAACTTTGCGGTCGGCGCCGCGCTCGTCATTGCCATGGTGGACGTTCCGATCTTCGTCAACGCGGTCGAGGTCGATCTCGAGCGATCGGCACTCGTCGCCGGCTGGGTACTTGCGGTGCTCACGGCGTCCATGGCGCTCACCGCATACGTGGGCGGCCGCCTCACCGAGCGAACCTGGTACGGCCTGCCGATCGCCGTGGGTCTTGTGGCGGCCACCGGCGCCTATGTGGCCATGGGCTTCACCTGGGACGGTGACACCTCGTACGTGCTCATCGCGTTGCAGTTGGCCGTTCTCGGTGCCGGCTTCGGGCTCACGGTGGCACCCACGAACGACGCGGTCATCGCCGCCGCCGCTCCCGACCAGCGAGGAGCCGCGGCCGGGCTCGTCATGGTCACCCGGCTGCTCGGTTTCAGCGTCGGGCTCTCAGCGCTCACGGCGTGGGGTTTGGGGCGATTCAACAGCTTGCGCCGCAGCATTGACCTGCCTCCGCTCACCGATCCTGGCTTCGAGTCTGCCCTCCGCGGCGCCTCGGAACAGCTGACCTCGAAAGCGATTGCCGAGACCTTCCTCGCCACCGCCGCCGTCACGGCGATCGGCGTCGGCGCGGCGTTGGCGATGCGCCGACCCTCCGGCGACCCGGAGCCAGAAGTTCTTATCTCCGTCCCTGGCGATGCGTCGCCCGAACACTCGATCGAACAGACAGGAGTTGCCATGACCTCATGGTTGCATCGCCATCTCGGCGTCGTCTTCGGTGCCTTCGGCCTTTTCCTCATCGGTGCCTTCGTGTGGATCGCGCTCCTCATGTCCCAGATGCAAGAGACACAAAAGGATCTCGACCGCGTGGAGGCAGGCGCTGCTCTCTTCGCCGGTCAGGTCCAAGGCTTCCAGAAGCAGCTCAGCGACCTCGCTCCGGAAGTGTCGGCAGGGTTGGACGAAGCGATTGCCGGACTCGAGTCGTTCGGTACCTCCACGATCGAGTTCAGCGTCCCGATTGACGAGAACGTCCAGTTCACTACTGATGTCGTGATCAACAAGGAAATCCAGGTGCCGATCAAGACGACGCTTCCGATCAACGAGTCGTTCAAGACCACGATCAAGATCGCCGGTCCATTCGGGACCGAGATCCCGCTGAACGTGACCGTGCCTGTCAACATCGAAGTGCCAATCGACCTCGTGATCACTGTGCCGATCAACGAGACGGTCCCTGTCAACGCGAACGTGCCGGTGAAGCTCGATCTGCCGATCCGTCTCGATGTGAGCAAGACCCAGTTGAACGAACTCGCCCAAGCACTCGCCGTCGGGCTCCGTTCGTTCCAGGACATCCTCGCCGGGCTGGGCGGCTGAGTCCTCAGCTGCTGTCGGTGTCCGACAGGAGACTGTCGCCGGTGCCACCGATCGGCACGACCGTGGGGATCGGCCCCAGTTCGATACGGCAGGTGTCACGGGCCCACACCGCCACCGCGGTCACCGCAGCCTGGCTGCGCAGCACGGACGCCAACACCGCCTGCGTCTCGGCTTCGTCGGACGTGTCGTAGTTGGTGATGCTGCTCAGCAGCACGGTGATCTGGTGCCAGTCGTCCTTGATCTGCAGCGGGGCTTCGTCATCGAGATCCTGGTAAAGGGCAACGAGGGCGACCTGGTCATTCGGGTCCGTCAGAGCAGGCTGCGCGATGCGTAGCCGCCCGCAGAACGTCGCAGGGTCACGGTTGTCGCCGCCGCCGCAGCCGGCGACCACCATGACGCACAGCCCGGCCGCGATGGGCGCGTTGAGGAGCGGTCGAAGGCGGGCCATGCGCCCAGTTTCCCAGCCCGGCGTCGATGAGTCGCGGCACGAGGGCGAAAGGTTTGAGGTGGTGCCGTCGCCGGGCGCCGGTAGCGTGCGCGGTACCCGTTCGGGGACCGGCCTACCTGTCCTCCTCCCTCCCGGCTGAGATGCGCGTCGCGTACCTGCTCAGCCGGCCGAGATGTTGAGGAGGCCCCCGGATGCTCGCTTCCGTGCAGTCCGCCAACCTGGTCGGTACCACCGGTCGGGCCGTCACCGTCGAGGTCCACGTGGGTGTGGGCCTCCCTGGGTTCACCATCGTCGGCCTGCCGGACGAGTCGTGCCGCGAAGCGCGCGACCGCGTCCGCGCGGCCCTGTTGTCGAGCGGACTCACGTGGCCGAACCGACGAATCACGGTCAACCTGGCCCCGAGCGGCTTCCGCAAGAGTGGCATCGGGCTTGACCTGCCGATCGCCGTTGGGGTCCTCGCCGCCTCCGAGGTCATCCCCGTTGCGCCGCTCGCGGGGTTCGGGTTCATCGGCGAACTGGGGTTGGACGGCTCGCTCCGCCGGGTGGCCGGGGTGGCTCCGATGGTGGCGGCCATGCACGCGGTCCAGCCGGCCATCATTCCCGTGGTGCCAGTCGCGAACGCCACCGAAGCCGAGGTCGCCGGGAATGGCGAGGTGCGGGTCGTGTCGACGCTCGTCGAACTCGTCGGGATTCTCAAGGAAGGTTTGCCGTGGCCAACACCCCCGCCTCCACCGATCGGCCCCGAGGCGGACATCGTGCCCGACCTCGCTGACGTACGCGGGCAGCCACTGGCCCGCGAGGCCCTCGAGGTGGCGGCGGCCGGGCACCACCACGTGTTGCTCACCGGTCCACCGGGGGCCGGCAAGACAATGCTGGCCCAGCGGTTGGCCGGCCTCCTCGCGCCGCTTGATGCGGAGACGGCGTTGGAGGCCACGATGGTCCACTCGGCCGCCGGCCTGGCCCTTCCGCCCGACGGGCTCGTTCGGCGCCCTCCGTTCCGGGCCCCTCACCACACGGCTTCGCTGGTGTCGATGGTGGGAGGAGGCACGGCGGCGATGCGTCCCGGCGAAATCTCGCTCGCGCACGGCGGAATTTTGTTCTTGGACGAACTCGGGGAGTTTCCGCCCTCAGTGGTGGATGCGCTGCGCCAGCCGCTCGAGGAAGGAGTCGTGCGCGTCAGCCGGGCCAGGGCCACAGTCACGATGCCGTCCCGTGTCTTGTTGATCGCTGCGACCAACCCGTGCCCGTGCGGAGGCGGCCGGCCCGGAGAGTGTCAGTGCAGTGAACCCGCCAAGGCCCGGTACCTCCGCCGCCTTTCGGGCCCGCTGCTCGACCGGTTCGATCTGCGGGTGTACGTCGACCGTCCCGCTCCGGACCAACTGATGGACGGTGGAAAGGGTGAGCCGACGTGGGTGGTACGTGAGCGGGTCGCCGCGGCGCGAGCCCACGCGGACCGACGGGGTCACGGCGCGAACAGCACGCTCGATATCGGGATGCTCGACGAGGTAGCACCCCTGTCGCCCGAGGCGCGCCTCATCCTTCGTCGGGAACTGGACCAGGGTCGCTTGTCCGGCAGGGGTCTGCACCGCATCCGGCGGGTCGCTCGCACCGTCGCGGACCTGCGGGGTGGCGCCGAGGTCGTCACGGAGCGGGACGTGGTGCGAGCGCTCTACATGCGGGTGGATGTCCTGAAGTCGGCCGGGTGCGCGGCGTGACCCCGTCAGCGATCGACGTTGCCTCAGTAGTGGCACTCAGCGGGCTCGACGGTATGACACCGCTGCGGCTGCGAATGCTCGTACGCCGTCACGACCCTCAAACGGCTGTGGCGGTCGCCCGAGGCGAGGCCGCCGACAGCGTATTTGTCGACCACCTCGTGCGCTCACAACTCCGCCGTCCCCACCGGACGGACTGGCAGCGGTGCTGGCGCGAGGCGCTCGACCGTGTGACGGTCGGGGCCCGATATGAGCGCTTCATGGCGGCAGGAGTCGGCGCGGTGCTGTACGGAGATGCGGCGTATCCCGAGTGCCTCGTCGAAGACCCCGAGGCGCCGAGCATTCTCTTTTACCGCGGTGATCTCGATGTGCTCGATGGGCGAAGGGTGGGCATCGTCGGTACCCGGAATGCCACGGCCACCGGGCGTCGTCTCGCCACGGGGTTCGGCCTTGGTCTCGCCGAGCGGGGCGTTCGCGTCGTTTCGGGCCTGGCGAGAGGCATCGACGGCTACGCCCATCGGGGCGCCCTGGCGGCCCCCGGCGGTGGGGCGCCCCCCGTCGGGGTTGTGGCCTGCGGGCTCGACGTCGTCTACCCGCGGGAACACCGTGATCTCTGGGCCAAGGTCGGCGAGTGTGGGGTGCTCCTTTCGGAACGGCCCCCTGGCACGGCGCCGCGGGCGAGTGCCTTCCCCGAACGAAACCGCATCCTGGCGGCGCTCTCGGAACTCGTCGTGGTGGTGGAGTCGAGATCGAGCGGCGGCTCACTTCTCACGGCTCGTGAGGCGGCCAAACGGGACATCACCGTGATGGCCGTTCCGGGTTCCCTCGCCAGCCGGGCCAGCGAGGGGACGAACGAACTGCTGCGCGATGGCCTTGCCGTCCCAGCGCTCGACGCCACCGACGTGCTCGTCGCGCTCGGGCTGGACACACGCCGCGCCAACCGGCGCCGCTTCGATCCCCGCCCGCCGCTGGCCGCCGAGGAACGAGCGCTGTTCGACCTCATCGGCGGCGACGCAGTGACGCTCGAGGAGTTGGCACTCCGGTCATGTCAGGAACTCGTCGACGTGGCCCTCAGCCTCGGCCGTATGGAGGCAGCGGGATGGGTGGTCCGCTCGGGCGGCTGGTTCGAGGCCCTTCCTGCGCCGAGCGTCGTGCCAGGCCCTCCACCGGCGCCGTGGTCGTGATCGGTACGGTTGTGGTCATGGCCTCCGTGACGGCGTGGCGTGTGGACGAGTTCCTGGCGTCGCTGACAGCCTCGTCACCGAACACGGTGATCGCCTATCGCCAGGATGTCGAGGGTTTCGCGGAGTGGGCTGAGCGCCTTGGCGTGGAGGGGCCAGATGGCGTCGACCGCATCGTGCTACGGCGATACCTGGCCCATCTCACCACCCGCGAGTTCGCCCGCCGCTCGATCGCCCGCAAGGCGTCCGGCCTGCGGCGCTAC
>JBKJJS010000189.1:0-3257 GCA_046597895.1 Ilumatobacteraceae bacterium | reverse complement strand
CGGATCACAGTCATCGCCAAGCACGGCCGGCAGGCCGACCTCGCTCGGGCCTTCGGGGCCACCGACGTCGGCTCGCCGGACGAGGCCATGCGCGCCGTCCGCCGAGCCACCCGGGCGCTGCGCGTCGCGCCCGCACCACTGCCGGGCCCGGCTGCGCGGCTGGTCGGCGGGGCCGGCGAGATGCTGCTCGGCGGGGTCGACGTCGCGGTCGACGCGGTCGGTTCGACCGGGTCGCTCGACACGGTGCTGCGCTCGACGCGCGCCGGTGGGCGGGTCGTGCTGTCGGGGATGCCCGCTGCCGCAGACCTCTCGCCCGCCTGGTTCCGCGAGCTCGAGGTCGCCGGGACGTACGCCTCCAGCGGCGACGCGTTCGAGGTGGCGATGGGACTGGCTCGGCTCGCGCCGCTGGACGGCGTCGTCGGTGGCCGTTACCCCCTGCACCGCTGGCGCGAGGCCCTCGACCACGCCCACTCGGCGGGCCGGCTCGGCACCGTCAAGGTCTGCTTCGACGTCCGCAGCCGCGCATGATGACCATGCTGATCCACCGAAGGAGTCGCTCGTGAGCCGCCCAGGATTCGTGCTGGAGGTCGACGACCGCACCCCACCGCTCGTCGTCCACGAAGGCGAGGGGTTCCGCCTCGAGACCTTCCCCCGCGGCACGCGCGTCATCTACCCGCCCGAGTCGCTGCCGGGCATCCGCGACGTCGACGGCGCGATCCGCCGCGCCCTGCTCGAGCCGACGAACAGCGAGCCGCTGCCGGTGCTGCTGACCGCCGGGATGCGGCTGACCATCGCGTTCGACGACATCTCGTTGCCACTGCCGCCCATGCGCAAGCCCGACATCCGCCAGCGCGTGATCGAAGCCGTGCTCGACATGGCCGCCGAAGCGGGTGTCGACGACGTCCACCTGATCGCCGCGCTCGCGCTGCACCGCCGCATGACCGAAGACGAACTGCGCCACGCCGTCGGCGACCGGGTCTACGACGCGTTCGCCCCGCGGGGTCTGCTGTACCAGCACGATGCCGAAGACCCTGATGCGTTGTCCTACCTCGGTCAGACGCCGAACGGTGAGGAAGTCGAGATCAACAAGCGGGCCGCCGAGAGTGATCTGCTCATCTACGTGAACATCAACCTCGTGGCCATGGACGGCGGGTGGAAGTCCACGGCAACTGGGCTGGCGAGCTACCGCAGCCTGCGCCACCACCACAACGTGGAGACGATGCGCCAGTCGCGCAGCTTCATGGACCAACACCGCAGCGAACTGCACAAGTCCAACTGGCGAATGGGCAAGGTACTGGTGGACTCGGGCGTCAAGGTGTTCCAGATCGAGACGACACTGAACACCGACACCTTCCCGTCGCCGTTCGACTTCCTCTCGAAGCGAGAATGGGAGTGGTCGGCGCGCGACCGGGCGACGTTCGTTGGTACCAAGCAGGCGCTGAACCGGACCCCGAACCGCCTCGCCCGCAAGATCTTCCACTCGATCGAGGCGCCGCACCAGATGACCTCGATCCAGTGCGGCGAGGTCGGCGCCGTCCACAAGATCACGACGGAGCACGTCTACCAGCAGCAACTCGTCGAGGTGAAGGGCCAGACCGACATCCTCACGATGGGCATCCCGTTCATCTCGCCGTACAACGTCAACTCGATACTCAATCCGATCCTCGTGGCGTGCATGGGGCTCGGGTACTACTTCAACATGTACCGGGGCATGCCGCTCGTGCGCGAGGGCGGGGTCGTGATCATGACCCACCCGACGTACTGGGAGTTCAACCCCGTCCATCACCCGAGCTACATCGACTTCTTCGAACAGGTCCTTGCCGACACCACGGACCCCGCGGTCATCGAAGCGAAGTACGAGAAGCAGTTCGCCGAGGACGAGTGGTACCGCCACCTCTACCGCACCGGCTACGCGTACCACGGCGTGCACCCGTTCTACATGTGGTACTGGTCAAGCCACGCCATGGCGCACCTCGGGCGCATCATCGTCGTTGGTGGCAATCCGCGAGCGGTACGCCGACTCGGATTCACCCCGGCGACCACGATGGACGATGCGCTCGAGATGGCCGAGGACGTCGTCGGCCGATACCCGACCATCACCCACCTCCACGCTCCGCCGCTGCTGATGGCGGATGTGAAATGACATGCCGAAGCGCCTGAGCCAGTTCTCGGAGCCACTCCGGGAGATGCGGTTCGTCGGGCGGGCCGTCGGCATGAAGGGCCGTCGACTGTCGACCAAGGTCCGCCGCAGGGTCAGCGCCACGGGCTTTCCCTACCGCGCGCCTACCGTGCCCCGTGGCATCACCGTTCCCGAAAAACTGTCCCGACTCGAGGCGAACTACGAGACGGCCTGGGCCCGTGAGGGACCGGCCAGGGCCGCTCGCAAAGTGCTCACGGCAGGCCCGATGCGCCTCCTCGTGAAGGTGATCGCTGATCCGGACGTGGAAGGACTTGACCGCCTCGCCGACTATCGCCCGTCGGGTGGTGGGGACCCGCCGGCGCTCATCTTCACGCCGAATCACCACAGCCACCTCGACACGCCCCTGTGCATCGCGTCCATCCCCGAGCCGTGGCGCTCCAAGATCGTGGTGGGTGCGGCGGCGGACTACTTCTTCACGACCCGCCTCACGGCCGCGGCATCGGCCCTGATGCTCAACGCCATCCCGATCGATCGCGAGACGCTGAGTCGGCGTTCCTCGGACCTTACGAAGCAACTCGTCGACGACGGCTGGAGCCTGCTGTTGTTCCCCGAGGGCGGGCGATCACCGGATGGGTGGGGCCAGCCGTTCAAGGGCGGGGCGGCGTACCTCTCGGCGCGTACGGGTGCCCCGGTAGTGCCGATGTTCGTCGACGGTGCCGGCGCCATCTTCGGCAAGGGCATGAAGCGGATCAAGCCCGGGCGCACGAAGGTCGTCTTCGGACGCCCTATGCCACCCGTGGAGGGCGAGAGCACACGCCGCTTCAACGACCGCATCGAGCAGGCGGTCACCGCACTCGGCGACGAAGCGTCGACGGATTGGTGGAGCGCCCGGCAACGCTCCGCCCAGCGGACGAACCCGAGTCTCGCCGGCCCGGAGTACTCGGGCTGGCGCCGTCAGTGGAAGCTGTCACAACACCGCACGCTCGGCCAAGCAGGCCTGCGCCGCCGCCAGCAGCGCGTGTGGCCGAAGTTCGACTGAGACTCGCACCGCCCGCCAACGAGGAAGTTCGAACGCACAGTGCAGTTTCCCGCCCTCCTCGTTCGAAGTTCCCGAGGG
>JBKJJS010000147.1:0-17067 GCA_046597895.1 Ilumatobacteraceae bacterium | reverse complement strand
CGTCGGCCGCAAACGTGACCATTCGCTCGGTCTTGGCGTTGCCATGGATGAGCGCCATGGTCATCACCATCTCGTTGACGTATACGAGACCGGGGCCGAACCGACGGCACAGCGATCGGAACGGGGCGTTCGTGACGCCGGCCATCGGTGCCAGCACGACGGGCGGCCACACTTGATACGGCCCGATGTGCAGCGCAGCCGGGGTCACACACGCGCTCACCACCTCGACGCTACCGAGAGCCCGCTCACCCTGGCTCAGAACGTCGCACGACCGTTCGGAACCAGACCCTCGCCCGGAGTGAACTGCCAACGCTCCGAGCAGGCCCTGTGGGCGAACTTCCAGCCATCGAGTGTGCGCACCACCACGTCGTCATAGTCGCCGCCGTACCAGCGCTTCGGGGTATGCGTCTCGCGCGTGAACGGGACGAAGAACTTGCTCTTCACCCGGTGCTCACCGTCGACGAGCTCGACCCAGATGTTGGATACGTGATGAGCGGCGGGATGGTTGGCGGCCCGGAAGTACTCCTGGATCTCCTCGATGCCGTGGAAGACCTTGGGGGCGTGGACGCGGGTGTAGTCGAGCGCGCAGTCGGCGGTGAACAACTCCCCGAAGCGGTCCCACTCGTGGGCGTCAACGATGTGCCCGTACTTCTTGAGCAGTTGCTCGATCATCACGACGTCGAACGGTTCGAGGCTCATACGCAGAGGGTAGATCCGCTCCTGTGGCTTGTGCGCGACCGCGTCGCGCGAGTTGAGTGTGGGCATGGGTGGAACGCTCCGCGGCAGTGCCTTCATCGCGGGTGCCTTCGAACACCCGAGGCGCGAGATCCCCGATCGCACCGTGGCTCAGATCCACGCCGAGGTCGCGGTGGGTGCCCTCGCCGATGCCGGGCTCTCCATCCGCGATGTCGACGCGTTCTACTGTGCCGGCGATGCCCCGGGCTTCGGAGGCCTCACCATGGCGGACTATCTCGGCCTGCGCTGTCGCACGATGGACAACACCGAGACCGGCGGCTCCTCCTACCTGCTGCATGTTGGTCACGCCGCCGCCGCCATCGCCGCTGGCCATGCGAGCGTCGCACTCATCACGCTCGCCGGCCGTCCCCGAACCGGGGGTGCTCAACCCGGCTCCGACGTCAATGTCGGGGGCGCGCCTGAAGCGGAGTTCGAGAACCTATGGGGCGCCTCGGTCGTGGGCTACTACGCGCTCGGCGCGCAGCGGCACATGTACGAGTTCGGCACCACGAGCGAGCAGTTGGCGGAGATCAAGGTGGCGGCATCACTCCATGCCCACCACAACCCGAACGCGTTCTCCCGCAACGTTGTCACGGTGGACGAGGTCGTGAATTCGCCGATGATCGCCGATCCGCTGCACCGTCTCGACTGCTGCGTCATCACCGACGGAGGCGGGGCGCTCGTGGTCGTCAGCCCTGAAGTGGCGGCCGCACTCGGTCCTCGCTGCGTGAAGGTCCTCGGCCAGGGGGAAGCGGTCAAGCACACCTCCGGCGGGCGCGCCGACCTCACGCACACCGGGGCCGTGTGGTCCGGTCCGGCGGCGTTCGCCGAAGCCGGCGTGACCCCCGCCGACATCGACTACGTCTCGATCTACGACAGCTTCACCATCACGGTCCTCATGACGTTGGAGGACCTGGGGTTCTGTGCAAAAGGCGAGGGTGGACGCTTCGTGTCCGATGGCGCGCTCGTGGCACCGTTCGGGCGGTTGCCGTTCAACACCGACGGCGGCGGCTTGTGCAACAACCACCCGGCCAACCGGGGTGGCATGACGAAGATCATCGAGGCGGTACGGCAGTTGCGCGGTGAGGCCCATCCCGCCGTCCAGGTGCCGGACTGCCAACTCGTACTCGCCCACGGCACCGGTGGCGCCCTGACGACTCGCCACGTCAGTGCGACCGTCATCCTCGGGAGGGACGATGCCTGAGCTGCCGATTCGACCCCCGCGACGCACGGAGGAGACGGCACCGTTCTGGGATGCCTGCGCCGAGAGCCGGCTCGTCCTGCCCCGCTGTACCGCCTGCTCGGAACTGATCTGGTACCCGCGACAGTTCTGTCCGTTCTGTGGGAGCCTCTCGGTGGACTGGGTGGAGGTGAGCGGCCTCGGGACCGTGTACTCATTCACGATCATCCGCCGGGGCGCCGGGGCGTACAAGGAAGCAGCGCCCTACATCGTTGCCTACGTCGAACTCGCCGAAGGCCCCCGCCTCCTCACCAACATCGTCACCCCCACTGACGTCACCCCCAATAACGTCACCCCCAATAACGTCACAGACGATTCACAAGGGGTCTACGTAGGACAGCCCGTCCGCGTCCGGTTCGAGCCGGCCAGCGACACGGACCGGATCCCCCGCTTCGAACCGGCGTAGCGTCGGCGGCGCTATGCCCGACTACGCCAATCTCTATCCGAGCCTCACGTTCGACCGCCCCGCCGACGGCGTGTTGCGGATCACACTTGACGCCCCCGGTCTCAACGCCGTCTCCCCCGATGCGCACGGCGAACTGGCCGAGGTCTGGCTCACCGTCGATCGGGACAGCGACACGCGGGTCGCCATCATCCAAGGCGCCGGAACGGCGTTCTCGGCCGGGGGGAGCTTCGAACTGCTCGACACCCTCCTCCACGACTACGCCGTGCGGATGCGGGTGCTGCGCGAGGCCCGAGATCTCGTGATGAACGTCATCAATTGCTCGAAGCCAGTCGTGTCCGCCATCCACGGCCCAGCAGTGGGCGCAGGACTCGTGGCCGCGCTGTTGGCCGACGTGTCGATCGCCGCCCGCACCGCCCGCATCATCGACGGGCACACTCGGCTCGGTGTTGCCGCCGGTGACCACGCGGCCATTTGCTGGCCCCTGTTGTGCGGCATGGCGAAGGCGAAGTACTACCTCCTTACGTGCGAGACGCTCACGGGCGAGGAAGCCGAACGCATTGGCCTCGTCTCGCTCTGTGTCGACGACGATCAGGTCCAGGCGAAGGCGCTCGAGGTCGCCGTCCAACTGGCGGGCATGGCACAGGCCGCCATCCGGTTCACGAAACATACGTTGAACCACTGGTACCGCCAGGCCGGACCCATCTTCGATGCATCGCTCGCGTACGAGTTCTTCAATTTCGCCGGACCGGACCCTGCGGAGAGTTTGCTGGCCCGCCAGGAGAAGCGAGCACCACGCTTCGACGGCCCCACGAGCGAATGACGATGTGACCGCTCCCCGTCCGGCGCGGGAGACTCAGCAGATGACTGAAACCCTGGTGCTGCGTTCCTTCGAGGCAGGCGTGCTCCTGCTCACGTGGAACCGTCCCGACCGCAACAACGGCTGGACCTTTGAACTCGAAGAGGAGTACTTCGGCGCGCTGCGCGACGCGTCGCTCGACCCCGACGTGCGGGTCATCGTGGTCACCGGTGCCGGCCGTGCGTTCTGCCCGGGACTCGACATGAACACGCTGAGTGCGGCGACCGAAGGCGGCACTGGGGCAGGCGCCATCGTCCGCACCCGGTCGACCCGTCCGCACACCTACGCCCGCAAGATCCCGAAGCCCGTCATCGCCGCCGTGAACGGCGCCTGCGCCGGCATCGGGTTCGTCCAGGCGGTGGCGTGCGATCTGCGCTTCGCGGCACGCGACGCCAAGATGACCGTGGCGTTCCCCCGCCGCGGGCTGCCCGCCGAGAACTCGCTGGCGTGGATGCTGCAACGACTCGTCGGAGCCGGAAACGCCGCCGATCTGCTGTTGTCGGGCCGGGTCGTGACGGGGGAGGAGGCCGTGACACTCGGGCTTGTCAACCGGGCGTTCGACGCCGCCGACCTGCTCCCGGCGACCATGGAGTACGCACGAGACATGGCCGCCAATTGCTCGCCCCGCTCGCTCGCCACCATCAAGGCCCAACTGGCGGCCGACTGGGAACGGTCGAGCGAGGAAAGCCGCCACGTGTCGCTCGGGCTCATCCCCCAGATGATCGGCAAGCCGGACTTCAACGAGGGTGTCACGAGCTACGTCGAGAAGCGATCACCGCGGTTCAAGGGGCTCGCCCACGATCCGGACTCGGCTGACCCGGTCAGGCCGTCCTGAGGCCGTACTGACTCCAGCTCACAGCAGGGGGCGTACCACCCGGTCGAGGAAGTCGATCACGGCGTCGTTGAAGCGGTCGTTGCGGTCACCCGCCACCATGTGACCGGCGCCAGCCACGTCGACGACCTCGGCATGGGGAATCAACTCCTTCAATTCGGCCGCGCCTTCGGGACTGACGACGTCACTGCTCCCCCCGCGCACGAGCAGCGTCGGAACGGTGATCCGGCGAGCGGCCGCACGTAACCGCTCCGGCGGCGTGAATCGGCCGGCGGTCGGTTCGCCGAGGTCATCCACCTCGATGTCATGATCGATCGGAGCGAAGAAGGCAGGGTCCCAGTGCCACACCCACTTGCCGTCCTCGCGCTGGCGAACGTTCTTCTTCAACCCACTGAGGTCGCTCGGACGGCGACGTTGCGGCAGGTAGGTGGCGATGGCACCAGCCACGGCCTCGAGCGAGTCGAAACCGTCCACGCCGAGGCGCATGAAGTCGCGAATGCGGTTGACACCCTTTGGTTCCAGTCGGGGCGTGACGTCCACCAACACGAGCGCGGCGGCCGCCGGTACACCACCCTCGCCGAGTGCCACCATCGACGACAGCCCGCCGAGCGACGCTCCGACGAGCACCGGCCGCCTGAACGCCCTCGCCGCCGCCGCCACATCGGAGGCGAACCGTTCCATGTCGTACTGACCATCCGGCGACCACGAGCTGTCGCCGTGACCACGTAGATCGAATGTCACGCCATACCATCCCCTACGGGCAAGGGCTCCCACTGCCCCGCCCCAGGCGTGACGGGTCTGACCACCTCCGTGGAACAGCAACACGACCGGGTCGTCGGGGTTCCCCTCGGCGTCGGCGGTCAGCGTGACACCGTCCTGCACATCAACCCTGATCGACTTCATGGTCCACGACCCTCGCAGGACTCATACCTTCCCGCCAACTGCGGCCTTCGCCATACCCTCGCGATCTGCGGATGATCGACTACTTCAGGGCGCCGCCGAGGTCGACAGGCAGCTCGGTCGCCGTGATGTAACGGGCCTCGTCGGAGGCCAAAAACGCCACCGCATTGGCAATGTCCTCCACCTCAGCCCACGGGTGCGGCAACAACATCGTGCGGCGGAACAACGGCTCGACGTCGGCCAGCGTCGGCTGATCGAGTTCGGGACGAAAGAGGCGGTACATGGCCTCGTTGTGGATGAGGTCCGTGTTCACGTTGCCGGGGAACACCACGTTGACGCGGATCTCGAATCGGGCGAGCTCGCGCGCCATGGAGCGCATCATCCCCACAAGCCCCATCTTCGCCGACGTGTAGTCAGCGATACCGCTGGCCCCCTTGATCGCGGCAGCTGACGACGTCATGATGATCGAGCCACCGAGGCCCGCTTCGATCATCGACGGCACGGCCGCCTTGATCGTGCGCCACACGCCGGAGAGGTTCACGTCGATCACGTCACGCCACTGCTCCTCGGGGATCTTCCAGAACGATGCCCCCTTCGAGGCGATGCCAGCGTTGGCCACGACGATACGAAGAGGACCGAGCGCGGCGATCCCTTCATCCACGATCGCTTGGACTGCGGCTCCGTCGCGAACGTCAGCGGCTCCCGCGACGATCCGTCGGCCATGCGCCTCGACGAGTCGGACGGTCTCGGCCAGATCCTTCTTCGTTCCCACCTCATAGGGGATCCACGGCATGGGTTCCGGCAGGTCGAACGCCACGATGTCTGCCCCCTCGGACGCCAGCCGCACCGCATGCGCCCTCCCTTGGCCGCGGGCGGCCCCGCTCACCAGTGCCACCCGGTTGGCTAACCGACCGTCGAGCATCGGGTCCTCCTTCTCGTCGCTCCCAACGTACAGTTCGGCGGATGAGCGAGCGGAGCGAGCAGCGGTGAGCAACGACGGCCCGACGGACGACAGCTTCAGCGAATATGACGAGTTCGGCTACTTCGCCGACAACGCCGCCGAGGTCGGCTTGGCGTTCAACGGGCCACCGACGGTGCGCCGTGAGTCCGTCGAGGTGTCGCCGGGCCGGCGAGTGAGCGCGCTCGTATGGGGCGACTCACCACCGGAGTACGTGTTCGTCCATGGGGGCGCACAGAACGCACACACGTGGGACACCACGATCCTCGCCATGGGTCGACCGTCAGCCATCGCGGTCGACCTGCCGGGCCACGGCCGATCGGATTGGCGCGCCGACCGTGACTACTTCCCCGCGACGAATGCCGCCGCAGTGGCCACTGTGATCGAGCAACTCGCCCCCAACGCCAGGGCCGTGATCGGTATGTCGCTCGGGGGACTCACGTCATACGTGCTGGCCAGTCGCTGGCCGGAGTTGGTGCGCCGGCTCGTCATCGTCGATGTCACGCCCGGCACGAACCGAGAAAAGAGTGCCCGCATCACCGACTTCGTGCGTGGGCCGGCCAGCTTCGAAAGCTTCGACGCCATCCTCGGCCGCACCGTCGAGCACAACAAGGAACGCAGCATCGCGTCACTGCGTCGAGGTGTCCTCCACAATGCCCGCCCCGAGCCCGACGGGACCTGGGTGTGGCGCTACGACCGCTTCGAGAATCCGCGGGAGAGCGACTTCACGAACCTGTGGGACGAGGTCACGGCGGTCCGCTGCCCCATGCTCCTTCTCGTCGGCAAGGCGTGGAGTGTCGTGGACGACGAGGACGTCGCCCAGTTCCGGAAGTGCCAACCAACGGCCCAGGTCGACTACGTCGAAGGCGCCGGCCACTCCATTCAGGGCGATAAACCGGTCGAACTGGCGGCGCTCATACACCGGTTCATCGGGAGTTGACTCAGAGCGCGGCGATCCGGCGCGGCCCGATCATGCGTTCCAGATGATGCTTCGTGATCTTCCAACCGTCAGCGGTGCGCACAAGGTCGTCGTGATACTGGGCCCAGAGCACGATCAACGTGTTTTCGTCAGCCGCGAGGATGTGGTTGGCCTGCACGTAGCTGCGCATGTGCGCCGTGTCGCCGTCAATTGAGATCTCCAGGTTGCCAATGAGGTGCTGCGTGCGGCCGAACCGCTGCAGCGCCCCGGTCACGAATGCCAGATAGTCCGGCAACCCGCGATATTCGCTGTCACCGAAACCCGTGACGACCACGTCGTCGACGAAGCACGTCGCGTAACGCTCCATGTCGCGGGCGTCAACGGACGTGGCGTATTTGATGATGACGTCGCCGATGGCGAGCCGGTCGGAAATGGAATCGCTCATGGACTGTATCCCTACTACGCGCGACGACCGCCCTGCCAGAGCGCCAGACCTTGCCGTCAGACCTTGAGGAAGCGGACCGGTAGACCGCCGTTGCGGGTGTGCAACGAGTCGGCCCAGTCGCGGCCGAACGCCGAGGTGGGCGTGCCGACCGCCGCCACTACTGCGAGGTGCCAGGGCTCCATGGCGAGTCGGCCGACCGACTCGTACACGCGCCGCAACTCGGCCCCGATTCGTTCGCCGTACGGTGGGTTGGTCACGACCCAACCCGGGCGCGTGGGCCGGATCACATCGTCGGCCGAGCACGTGGCCGACTCGACTTCGACACCGGCTCGCGTGGCGTTGCGACGGGCGATCTCGACCGCCTCCGCGTCGACATCGGACATCAACACGACGGGGCCCGACGGCCGAACATCGGCATCCGCCGCCGCCGTGAGCTTGTCCCAATCCACTCCCGCCGCGACCGGCCACTCCTGCCACGCAAAGGACCGCTGACGACCAGGCGGGAGGCGCCGAGCAAGCATCGCGGCCTCGATCGCAAGAGTCCCGGAGCCACAGCACGGATCGATGAGAGGTGCCTTGGCATCCCAACCGGACCAGAGCACCAGAGCGGCGGCGAGGGTCTCGCGGATGGGCGCGCTCACCGTCTCGGTCCGCCACCCCCGCATGTAGAGCGCCTCTCCACTCGCGTCCAGCGACAACGTCACAAGGTCCTTGTCGATGCGCACAGACAGTCGCTGCGACGCACCCCCGCCGACTCCGACCACTTCGCGCACCCGCTCCTCGATGGCACCCGTGTGGTACAGCTTCGATGCCGTCGTGGTCACCCGCACGTCGACTTGCGCATCGCGCGGGAGCCATTCGGCCCAATTCACGCGCCGCAATCCGGCCGCCAACTGGGCCCAGGTCGTGGCGTCGAACCGCCCGATGCGCACCAGGATCCGGGTCGCCGTGCGGAGGTGGAGATGGGCGAGTGCCAACTGCGACCATGTCATGGACGCGATGACGCCCCCGTGGGTGATCCGTCCCTTGGGCCCGAGGCGGGTCAACTCGTCGAAGGTGACGGGCTCGAGGCCGGGCTGGCACACCGTGAAGGTGTCGATGCGCTGGCTCACGGGAGTAACGGCAACTTGAGATTGGGGTTGGCGCCGGCGTCGAGCGGCGTCGGGCCGTCGGAGCGCAGGCGGTACCACGCGGCCGAGGCGATCATGGCGGCGTTGTCCGTGCACATGGCCCGGCTGGGCAGGAAGCAGCGGATGCCGTCATCTTCGCACGCCGCACGCAGTTCGGCACGAAGCAGCGAATTGGCGGCCACTCCGCCGCCGAGGGCCACACCCTTGGCACCGACCTGCGCCGCCGCCCGCCGGGCCTTCGTGACGAGTACATCCACGACCGCGGCCTGGAACGACGCCGCCACATCCACCGTGGCCACATCCGGATGCTTGCGCACGTAATTGATGACCGATGTCTTCACGCCGCTGAAGGAGAAGTCGAGGCCCTCGTGGCGCATCGCCCTCGGGAAGGCGATGGCGGTGGGGTCGCCGCTCCTGGCCGTCTCGTCGATGGCGGGCCCGCCGGGGTAGCCGAGACCGAGGAATCGCGCGACCTTGTCGAACGCCTCGCCGGCGGCGTCGTCGATCGTCTGGCCGAGCAATCGATAGCGACCATGTCCCTGCATCTCCACGAGCATCGTGTGTCCGCCGGAGACGAGCGCCACGACGAGCGGGAACTCAAGAGTGGGATCCTCGAGGAGCGCGGCGTACAGGTGAGCCTCCATATGGTTCACCCCGACGAACGGTACGTTCCACGTGAGCGCCAGCGCCTTGGCGGCGGAGACGCCGACCAAGAGCGCACCGATCAACCCGGGTCCCACCGTGGCCGCCACGGCGTCGATCCGTGTCTCGTCGATTCCCGCCTCCACGATGGCACGAGCCACAACGGGGTTGAGCTGTTCCAAGTGCGCTCGGGAAGCGATCTCGGGCACGACTCCGCCGAACCGCGCGTGCAGGTCAACTTGCGAGGACACGACAGACGACAGCACGTCGCCGCTTCCCATCAACAAGGCGGCAGCCGTCTCGTCGCAGCTCGTCTCGATGGCAAGAATGACCGTTGATTCATCAACTGATGCAGATTCAACGATCAAGGCCAACCCCCAGTGACTCCAACCGCACCTTGAATTCGTGGGAATCGACATCGTGGCACCACATCACGATGGCATCCTCCACATCCTCGTAGTACTTGCGGCGCACGCCAGCCGGCGCGAACCCAAAGCGGCGATACAGCTCCTGAGCGGCGGTGTTGGACACCCGAACTTCGAGAGTCAGATTCTTGAAGCCCTTGTCCCGCGCGTAGTGAGCCTGGTGCAGCAGCAGCCGCGTTCCGATGTGGGCTCGTTGACGCGAAGGGTCGACGGCGATGTTCGTGACGTGAGCATCCTCACCCGAAAACAGCAGTCCGGCATATCCCACGAGCGTCCCGCCCACCTTGGCCACGACGTAGTTGCGGTACCCGTCCCGCATCTGCTCCAACTCGGTGTGGAACACCCCTGACGTCCAGGGCTTCGGTTACACCTGCACCTCGATCTCCATGAGGTCCTTGATGTGACGACGCCGCATCGGCTCGATCACGACGCCACCGCCCGCATCGATGCGAGCCGTTGCCTTCGGCTCCAGCAGTCGACCGACGAAGCTCATACGACTGCCCCGCCCCGCGTCTCCCAGTTGATCTGGGCGTCCGGGCGGCGGAGGTACATCGGGGTCAGCTCGGCGTGGTTCACCCACTCCTCGCGCATCGCTTTGGCGTGGGCGAGCGACACAAGAGGAGCGGCCGACGGATGACTCAGGAACTGCTCGGCGAAGTCGACACGGATGGCCTCACCGATCTCCGATCGATAGCGAAGGGCGCCATCGCCTACGCACACTGCTTCTTGACCCCGCCCGATGAGGTCGGCCACGAGATCGTCCACCCGGCCGACCACTGGCTCCGTGACCCGCTGCACTCCCGCGGGCACCTGACGGTAGAACGCGTAGAACACCTCGCCTCGGCGGGCATCCACCACGGACACGATGACCCGGTCCGAGTGGCGCAACGGGAACGCCAGCAGATCAAGACTGCTGAGCCCGATCAATGGAATCCGCAGCGCTTGGGCCATCGCCTTGGCTGTGGCGAGACCGACGCGCATACCGGTGAACAGTCCCGGGCCGATGTCAACGGCGATTGCACCAAGCTCGTTGAGTTCAACGTCGGTTTGGCGACACACGAACTCAATGGCGGGGACGAGGGTCTCGGCATGGCGTCGGCCTTTGCACACTTCGAACAGGCCGAGCACTCCCTCGTGACCGCCGATGGCCACGCTCACCTGTTCCGTCGCGGTCTCGATACCAAGGATCAACATCGCCACTCCTCCACGTCTGCCACAACGCGGGACCAGCGGGTCGCCCACCCAGGGCCGACCGCCCTCAGCGTGACATCTCGGGCTGACTCCGGCTCGGCATCGTCCGCCACGAGGCTCACCTCGAGGTAGTCGTTGCCGAGCATGGGCGCCACGGCGTCGCCCCACTCGACGAGCACCACGCCACCCTGGCCGGTTCCGGTCTCCTCCAAGAGTTCGACCAGCGCGAGGTCCGCCACGTCGGCCATCCGGTCGAGTCGGTAGACGTCGGCGTGGTGGAGGGGCAGTCGGCCGCCGTCATAGCTGTGGACCAACGTGAATGTCGGGCTCGTGACGTGGTCCGTGACCCCGAGCGCGGCAGCAAACCCCTTGGCGAACCAGGTTTTCCCGCTGCCCATCTCGCCGGCCAGCACGATGAGGTCGCCGGGGCGCGCCAACCGGGCGACGGCGGCGGCGATGGCCTGCGTGGCATCAGGCGAGGGCGAGCGGAGCTCGATCACAGCCTGGCGATGCTACCGAGGCCGGGTCTATCTCCCGCCGTGGTACGAGCGAGGGACCCGGCGACTGATTCCGCAGACGATCTCGTAGCCGATGGTGCCGAGCCGCTCCGCCCACTCCTCCGCCCGCACCCGCTCGCCACCCTGCTCACCAATGAGCACCACCTCATCCCCCACGAACACCGGGTCGTCGCCGCAGTCGAGCATCAACTGGTCCATCGTGACCACACCGACAATGTCACGCCGCGTACCCCCGACGAGCACGAGGGCGGTGGCGTTGGCCAGTCGGCGGGGGACGCCATCGGCGTAGCCGAGCGGCACCGTCACCACCGTGGTGTCGCGCGCGAAGGTGTGGGTGAGCCCGTAGGAGATCCGCTCCCCGGCCGCCACCCGCTTCACGAACGACACCTTCGACACCAGGGAGAGCACCGGCCGGAGTTCGCCGCACAGGTGGCTTACACCGGCCCCCGGCTCGATTCCGTACATCGCAATCCCCGCCCGGACGAGGTCATACCTCGACGCCGGGTGGCCGAGTGCACCACCCGAGTTCGCGGCGTGGACGTAGGGCGGCACCGTCGTGAGACCTGCGAGCACGGCGTCGAATCGGGAGAGTTGCGTCGCCGTGAACGGATCCGTCGGTACGTCCCCCATGGCGAGGTGGGTAAAGATCCCGGCGAGCCGCAGGCGGGGCTCGGCCGCTTCGATAGCACCGACGAGCGCAGGAACATCGCCCGGCGACGAGCCGACCCGGTGCATTCCCGTGTCCACCTTTACGTGCACGGGAAAGCCGACCTTCCCGGCGCGCCGCACCGCATCTGCCACGGCCACGACAGCGTCGAGCGAATACAGCGTGGGGATGAGTCGGTGGGCAACGAGCGCGTCAAGATCCTCGGGTGGCTGTTGCGACAACACGAGAATGGCGGCGTCGATCCCGGCGTTGCGCAGTTCGACTCCCTCCCCGGTGAGCGCGACGCAGAGGCCCTCGGCGCCGGCGTTGAGCGCGGCCAGTGCCACCGGTACCGCACCGTGGCCATAGCCATCGGCTTTGACAACGGCCCACACGGCGCAGGGCGCGACCAGTCGCCGGAGGACCTCGACGTTGTGGGCGACGGCGTCGAGGTCCACACGCGCGTGCGCCCAACGCCCGGGAGGCGCGCCCGACATCTAGAGCGTCTCCAGGACGGCCGGGATCAAGTCCGGTAGGTCGCCTGCGACCAGCCCCCGCGCCGACCCCCGCCGACCTGCCTGACCGTGGATCCACGCGCCTGCCGCCGCCGCCTCGAACGCCGGCACACCCGACGCCAGCAGCGCGCCGATGATCCCGGCCAGCACATCGCCGGTGCCGGCGGTCGCCAAACGCTCGTCCCCGGCCGTCACCACATACACCGAACCGGTCGGCTCCGCCACGACCGTGGCAGCGCCCTTCAGCAGCACGACTGACGACGTGACCTCGGCCAGTTCACGCGCCGCTGCCATCCGGTCGACTCCGACGCGCGCCCCGGCAAGTAAGGCAAACTCCCCGTCGTGGGGCGTCAGCACGGTCGGCGCGGTACGGCCCCGCAGGAGAGGCGCCGCTCCGTCGCTGCTCCAGGCCAACGCAAAGAGCCCATCGCCGTCCACCACCACCGGCAGCGGCGTGTTCGCCACCAACTCGCGGATCTGCAATGACATCGGCTCGGCACGACCCATGCCGGGCCCGATGACGAGCGCATGGAACCGCTCCGAGGCACCGAGAATCTCGCTCGCCCATCCGTGCGAGGGCAGCGGTCGGTTCACGACCTCGGTGGGCGCCTGCGGATCCATCCCCGCCCCGGGGCTGGACAGCCACACCATCCCGGCCCCCGCCCGTTGGGCCGACGCCGCAGCGAGGCGGGCTGCGCCGAGCATCCCACCTGAGCCGGCGACCACCCACACGGCCGACCTCCACTTGTGAGCGTCGGCCTCCCTGGGCCCGACCCAGGCCGACACATCGCGGTGCTGGACGAGATGAGAGCGCGCCATCGAAGTGTCGAGCCCGATATCCGCCACCTCGAGCGCTCCGGCATACGTGCTACCGGGCGGGAACAGCAGGCCTGGCTTCAGGGCCGCAAAGGTCACCGTGCGGTCGGCGGGAAGGATGCCGCTGCTGCGCTGGCCGGTGAGCCCATCGACGCCAGTCGGGATGTCGACGGCGAGCACGGGGGCGCCTCCTGTATCCGGGGGGTTCCACACCCCCCGGAACCCGGTGCCGTACGCCGCGTCGATGACGAGATCGCACAGTGGCAACTCGGCCGGCGGGTCGATGGCCTCGATGATGGTGACCGCCGCTCCCCGCTCGGCCAGCCGACGACCGGCGACCCGTCCATCGGCACCGTTGTTTCCTTTCCCGGCGATCACGACGACGCGCTTGCCGTACGTCCCGCCCATCATCCTCACGGCCGCGAGGGCCACCGCGGCACCCGCACGCTCGATGAGCACCTCGACAGGCTCCGGGGCCATCGAATCGATCAGCCGCATCTCGGCTGGCGTCACAATTGGGAGCACGCCGCTACCGTAGGCCGATCAGCGATCGGCAGCACGCGACCCGAGCCGGTGCGACTCCGAGACGACGAACGGTCAGAGCGCGGCCACGACCGCCATCGCCACGGTGTCCGTGTGCGTGAGCGACACCCGCCAACTCCTCACGCCCAACGACGCCGCCACCTCGGTCGCCTTGCCGACCACGAGCAGCTTCGGTGGGCCAAGTCCGATGCGCACCACGGATACATCGTGGAATCCCCATGCGCCAAGGCCTTGGTCGAGGGCCTTCATCGCCGCCTCCCGCGCCGCGAACCGGGCGGCGAGCCCGGGAACGGGATCGACGCGATCGACCAGGTACTCGAGTTCCGCTGGGGTGAACAGGCGCGTCCGTAGCGTTGGCGTCCGCTCGAGGGACCGGCGGAACCGTTCAACATCAACGGCGTCGATCCCGATGCCGATCATCGGCGTGAGCTCACGGGAACTATGACCGCCAGCGGTCGGCGATCTCGGAGATCGGCACGATGAGCAGATCGGCGACCGACAGGTCGGCGAGCAGATCCTCCCGGAACGAGCCCTCGGTCTCCGACACCCAGTCCACGAGTCGGTCGTAGCGGCGGTCGTACCCCTGCAGGACGCTGCGCAGCACCGAAACGGGCAGATGGTCGTGGAACCGCACATGCAGGAGCGTGATGCCCGTTGTCTCCCCGCCCTTCACCTCCGGCACGAAGATGACCGTGCGCCCGTCCGAACGACCGCGGGCCACAAGCACCTCGCGCTCGTCGGCTACTCGACGTTTCGTGCCGCGCAGCCGGTTGTTCTGCTCCACCCGCGACGGCACCGACAGGCTCGCCCCACCCCGATCGACGACCGTGATGGTGGCGTCCTGGCCCGGGTCTCCCTCGATCTGATAACGGGTGAACCCGGTGACGGCGGCGACGGCGGGGTCAAGTTCCCCGAGCACCTTGAGCGTGCGGTACGTGAGCCGGTCTCGGCCGGCGCCGATCGCCAACACTTCCCGCACAAGCGCCCGATCGAGTACGCCTTCGTCGCTGCGGGAGATACCAACCGTGACGGTCTTGGCCTGGTGCTTGATGGCGTCGACGGGACGGGTGAGTTCCTCGATAGCCCTCGTGAGCGCAGCCATGAGATCATCGACGAGAACCGAGGGCGACCCGACCTTGCCCGAGTCCTGCTGGTACGCCTCCAATGGTGAATCGGACAGCGCGTCGCGTAGCAGGCCGGCGAGGCGGACCGCGGTCGAGGCTTCCAAGTTGCCGTCGTACGAACCCGTGCGCAACGTGTCGAAGAACTTGTGGGCCGCTGGGGCCAGCGCCCAGTGCAGACGCTCCAACACATCGTCGCCACCGAGTCCGTCGGCTACGGCGTCCTCGATCGCCTCGCGACCTTCGCGCAACGGCCGGGCCAACGCGTCGATCGCCAGCGCCGCTTCGTAGCCGAACAGGTGCCCGACCATGGCGGACAACACGAACGCCAATGCCGAATCGACGGCTGGCACCGACACGACATGCAGGGCACCGTTGAACCGCTTCTCGCCGTCGCTTGCCACCACGATGGGCGCCGCCTTGTGGGCTCGGTAGATGGCGACCTCCTTGGCGACGTCGTCAGCGGTCGAGCCGACGAGTCCGGCCGCGCACACGAAGATCAGTGGTTCGCACGACAGGTCGATGTGCTTCTTGTCCTCGGTGATGTCGCAGGCAATGGACTTGTAACAGAGCTCGCTCAGCTTTACCCGCACTTCTTCGGCGGCGATCTTGTTGGGGCCGCTCCCGACGACGGCCCAGTAGCGACGTTGAGGCGCGAAGCGTCGTGCAGCCTCAGCGATGTCCTCGCGACGGTCGAGAACGACGCGTAGGGCGTCGGGGAGTTCGCGGAGCTGGCGAAGGATCTCGTGACGGCGGCGGTCATCACCAAGCCCAGCCGTCTCGGTGATGGCGCATGCCAGGAGCGCGCCCGCTGCCACCTGGGCATAGAACGCCTTAGTGGACGCCACGCTCATCTCGACATCCCGCCCATCCGACGTATACATCACCCCGTCGGACTTGTCGGTGAGGTCGCTACCCCTCCGATTCACGATCGCGATCACCTTGGCACCCCTGGCCCGGGCCAGGTCGACGGTACGGTTCGTGTCAGTGGTCGTACCACTCTGGCTCACGGCGATGATGAGGGTGTCGCTCATGTCGACGCGAAGGTGGAAGCCGGACAGTTCGGTGGCAGTGAGTGCCCGTACGTCGAGACCTCCCTGGGCGAACTCGTCGAGCAAGGCCGCCGCGCTCTGGCCTGCGACCGCCGCCGTGCCCTGACCGATCACCCGCACCGATCGGATGCGACCATCTCGCAAGGCATCAACGATGGCGCTCGGCATGGTGTGGGTACCGAGGCTGGTGTGCAGCAGTCCGTCGCGCTCGACGATCTTGCCTCGGAGCGTCTTGTGGAGGCTCTGGGGTGCTTCGTAGATCTCCTTGAGAAGGAAGTGGGGCGCGTCACCCCGGTCGATGTCACGAGTCGTCACCGACGCTGTCGCGATGTCGGCCTCCGTGAGCGGCAGTTCCGTGCCGTCGTAGGCGAGACGCCGGATGCCCTCAAGGCGCCCGGCCCGCGAGCCGTCGAGCACAAACACCTGTCCCCGACTGCCCGGCTGATCAGCACGCGCGGGGGTCTCGCCGTCGATGCGGACGTATCGAAACGTCTCTTCGACGACGCCGTACGGCTCGCTGGCTACGACGAACGCGTCGTCGGCAAGGCCGACGTACAGCGCCTGCCCGCTGCCGCGTAGTGCCAGGAGCACCGTGTTCGGCGCGGCCGCCGACGCCGCACCGATGGCCACAGACCCTTCGAACGATGCCACCGTGCGCCGAAACCCCTCAACGAGGTTTCCCGTCTCGACGGTGTGGCGCGACACGAGCGCCGGAATGACCTTGGCATCCGTCGTGATCGGGCCGGCGATGCGAAGCCCGTACTCGGCCATGAGGTCGGCGTGGTTGTCGACGTCGCCGTTGAGGGCCGCGACGACGTAAGGACCGGTGGCGTTGGCGCCTTCCTCCTCCTCGTGGTTGATGGGATGGGCGTTGGGCTCCGAGATGATGCCGACGCTGGCCCAACGAGTGTGCCCGAGAACGGCGAGGCGAGCCGTCGGACTGCGCAGGGCAGCCCTCAGAAGGCCATCGCTGTCGATCGCGGCCCGGATGTGGCGGGTGTTGTCTCCCAACTCCCCGATCTCGGCCGCCGCTTTGTAGACGAGACTGAGGCATCCCCCCGCGATACGCACGGAGCCGGATGTGAACAACGGATCACGGTCTCGGTGAGCGACCAGCGATGAGAACGCAGGGTCAGCGGAGTCGAGCCCGTGGTCCCAGAGATACAGGTGGACCCCC
>JBKJJS010000200.1:0-18894 GCA_046597895.1 Ilumatobacteraceae bacterium | reverse complement strand
CGGCGGGCACTTTACGCAGGCCGTGCGGACGAGCGGGGAACTGGTGCTGCGCGGAAGGCCGTATCGCATCGATGGGCTCTCCACCCGGGACCGCGCGTGGGGCGACCCGCGCCCGGAGCGGATCATCGACGTCCCACCGGTGGGCTGGCGCGTCATGGCCTTCTCGGACGATCTGGCATTCCACGACCTCTCCTTCGAGTCGCCTGAACTCAACCCCACCCCGGGCACCCGCAGACACCGAGTGATCAGGCGTGACACCAACCTGGGCCCGTCGTGAGGCATGGTGGGGGGATGAACGTGCTTCGGTCCCTTGGTGTGGTGGTGGTTCTCGTCGGTATCACGGCGTCGTGCAGCGACGACGGCTCGGCTAGCGATACCTCTCGAACGACCGCGACCACGCCGGCCTCAAGTACTCGCGCAACATCTACCCCTGCCACGACAACGGCGGTAACGACCATTGCCCCGGCCACCACGAGCGCGACATCGACGTCGACTCCGCCCATCACGACAGGAGTTGGCGCCACCACGACCACCACGGTGTGCGTCGCGCCGACGGAGACCGTCGCCGTGGTCGCAGGCCTTCCGGGTCCACTGTCGAGCATGTTCGGTGACGATGTCGATACCGGTGGTCACACGTGCTTCGAGCGGGTGGTGATCAACTTCGCCGGATCGGGCGAGAACCCCGGTTACGACGTGCGGTACGAGAAGGACCCCTTGACCATGGCGGCAAGTGGCGCGCCGGTGCTGCTCAGCGGCGACGCCAACCTCATCGTTCGTGTGGGTGCCTGGATGGGTGAGCAAGGCGACTTCTCGGGCGAGACCCAACTGGTCCCAGCGAACGTGGAGAAGATCGAGGAGGTCACCCTCATCGACAACTTCGAGGGCGTGATGATCTGGGGTATCGGACTCGACAAGGAGCGTGCCTTCGAGGTGTTCACTCTGAGCGATCCATTCCGACTCGTGATCGATATCGCCGCTGGCTGATCCACGTATGCACCGCAGCGATCGTGGTCGTGGCACGCTTGGTGCTCCACAGAACAGCGACAGAGCGCAGGAGGACACACAACATGGCGGGTCCGCTCGCGGGTATCAAGGTCATCGACGTCTCGGCCGTCATCTCAGGGCCGATGTGTTGCCAGATCCTGGCCGACCAAGGGGCCGACGTGATCAAGGTCGAGCCCCGCAAGATCGGCGACCTCACCCGCATCGGTGGTTTCCGGGTCGGCAACATCTCGGCGATGTACGCCGCCGCCAACCGGGGTAAGGCGTCGGTGGCGCTGGACTTGTCGAAGCCGGAGGGCGTCGAGGTGTTCAAGCGACTCGTGGCAGATGCCGACGTGATTGTGCAGAACTTCCGGCCTGGCGCGGTCGAGCGCATGGGGATCGGGCCCGACGACCTCATGGCCCTGAACGACCGTCTCATCTATGTGTCGATCAGCGGTTTCGGGCCAACGGGTCCGTACAAGAATTGGAAGGTCTACGACCCCATCATCCAGTCGATCGCCGGGCTTCCTTCTATCCAGGTCCACAACGAGGTGCAACTCCCGGATCTCGTGCGCACCCTGGTGTGTGACAAGTCGACGGCGACACTGGCGGCGCAGGCGGTGACCGCGGCGTTGTTCGCCCGGGAGAGGGGTCAGGCCAAAGGTCAGCACCTCGTCATTCCGATGCTGGACTCGGCGTTGTACTGGAGTTGGCCCGATGCGTTCATGGCCCACAGCCTCCAGAGTCCGACGGTGACGCCCGGGCCGACCGTCTACACGATCTACCGACTTCAGCAAACCGCCGACGGCCACATGGTGTACTTCGCGGCGACCGATACAGAGGCTTTCGGGCTGTTCAGGGCGCTCGGACACCCGGAGTGGGCCGAGGACCTCCGCTTCAGCACGCCGCAGGCCCGACAGACAGCCGGGAACTTCGAAGCCCTCGGCTCGCTGATCCACGAGGCGTTCCTGACCTTCACGACGGACGACATCCTGGCCCGACTTCTGGCCGAGCAGGTCCCCTCGGCACCGGTCAACACGCTCGACGAGGTGTTCGCCGACCCGCAGGTGATCAACAACGAGATCATCCACACGTGGCATCACGACACGGTCGGCGAGATTCGCCAGGCCAAGCCGCCCGTGCAGTGGAGCGCTACCCAACACGAACCGGTGTGGGCCGTCGACTCGTTGGGCGAATCGACGGAGGCAGTGCTGCGGGCGCATGGCTACGACGATGCCGGCCTGGCCGCGCTGCGATCGAGCGATGTCATTGGCTAGCGAACCAGGGCAGCTATGAAGATCCGGTTCGCCGTCGCGCCGGGCGGGAGGCCGTTCTCTGCGGAGGAACTCGACGAGTTGCTTGACTCCTGCGAGTCGTTGGGATTCGACACCGTGTGGCTTTCCGATGTTCCCCTCGGCCCGATCGGCGATCCGCTCGTCAGTCTCACCTACGCCGCGGCGCGCACGACACGACTGAAGCTGGGCGCCAATGTGGTGCCGCTCGGGCGCAACCCCATGCTGCTCGCCCGGGAACTTGCGCAACTCGATCAACTCTCCAGGGGCCGTCTGCTGGTGTCGTTCGTCCCGGGGCTGAATCAGCCGGGCGAGGCCGAGGCGCTTGGCGTGCGAGAGGGGACGCCGGGCCGAGCGGGTCTCATGGAGGAGGTCATCGCGTTGCTGCGCCGCTGGTGGGCGGGCGAGCGGGTGACGTACGAGAGCGAGCGCTTTGCGTTCACCGATGTCGCGGTGGCGCCGCTTCCAGCGCAGACACCCCTTGAGATCTGGCTCGGCGGTCACGGGCCGGAAGCGCTCCGGCGGACTGGTCGCCTGGCCGACGGCTGGCTCACCGCCACCGTGACGCCCGATGAAGCGAGCGCCGGGCGCC
This sequence comes from Ilumatobacteraceae bacterium, assembly GCA_046597895.1. Lineage (GTDB taxonomy): Bacteria > Actinomycetota > Acidimicrobiia > Acidimicrobiales > Ilumatobacteraceae > WLJO01. The sequence goes on along the minus strand of JBKJJS010000200.1, from coordinate 16,026 downwards.
TCACGATCCACGCCGCGGCGGCCGAGGCAGGGCGCACCATCGACGCCGAGCACTTCGGTATCTCCTTGCCCTATGCACGTACAGGCCCGGCCGACCTGGCCTTTCAGGGTCTCCGGGCCCGTCGTCCCGACGTCGATCTCACCGATGTGTTGCCGGTCGGCGCCGACGCCCTCACGACGTTGATTCGTCGCCACATCGACGCTGGCCTCTCGAAGTTCGTGCTGCGGTCCGTCACTCCGGGCGGCTCGCTCGGCGAGGAGTTGCGCTGGCTGGGCGACGTGGTGCTCCCACTCCAAAACTAACCTCCCACCGATGGACGTTCGCTTCCTCGATCGGGACCTCTACTGCCAGGACCCGCATCCCGCTTTCACGTGGCTTCGGGCCCATCGCCCCGTCGCGTGCGACGCCACCGGGCTGTGGGCGCTCACCAAGCACGCCGACATCGTGGATGCGGAGCGCCGCCCGCTGGTCTTTTCCAATGCACAGGGCGCGCGGTGCGGCCGTCTGCCCCAGCCGTCCATGATCGACGCCGACGATCCGGCGCACGGCGAGCAGCGGCGGTTGGTGGCGAAGGGTTTCGGCCCGAAGCAGATGCAGCGGTACGAGGACCACACTCGCGAAGTGGTGGGCCGGCTACTCGACGAGGTTCCCGCCGTTGACCCGTTCGACTTGGTCACCGCGCTGGCCGCCCCGCTGCCGATGACCTTGATCGGCGAGCTGCTCGGTGCATCGTCCGACGACTTCGCTCGGCTCCAGCATTGGAGCGACGTGATGATCGGTGCCGCCGACGACTCGGCCTACATCACCGACGCGGTTGTCGACGCCGCGGTGGCGTGGTACGAGTACGCCGCAGGGGCTCACGCGTCGCGGTTGGCATCACCGACCGACGACCTGATCAGCATCCTGAGCCACTCGGACCTCGACTTCCCACACGTCCAGGGCAACGCGCTGCTCTTGATGGTTGGTGGCAACGAGACCACCCGCAACGTCATCACAGGCGGTCTCCACGCGTTCCTCACGAACCAGGACCAGTGGGACGCCATCGTCGACGACCCTTCGCTCATTCCCGGTGCGGTCGAGGAGTGCCTGCGCTGGGTGTCGCCGATCCTCACGATGCATCGGGTCACGACGGAGTCGGTTGCCGTGCGCGGGGTAACGATTCCGGCCGATTCCGACGTGCTGCTCTGTTACTTCTCGGCCAACCGGGACGAGGAGGTGTTCGCCGACCCGTTCCGCTTCGACATCGCGCGGGACAACCGCCAACATGTGGCGTTCGGGTTCGGTCCGCACTTCTGCCTCGGGGCCTCGCTCGCCCGGCTGGAAATTCGCATCGTCCTCGAGGAGTTGAGTGACCGGTTCCCCGATCTGCGCCTCGTCGACGAGGCGTTCGAGCCCGTCTACTCGCACTCGACGTTCGTGCGTGGGATCACGTCGCTGCCGGTGCGCTGCTGATCACCCGACGGGGCAGCTGAGCACTTCGGAACCGTCGGCGGTGCAGAGGATGTCGTCCTCGATGCGCACGCCGATGCCCCGCAATGCAGCCGGAACCGTCTCATCGTTGTCTTGGAGGTAGAGCCCTGGCTCGATCGTGAAGACCATTCCCGGCTCGATGGTGCCGGCGCGGTACTCGGCCACCACAACTTGGCTGTCGTGCACGTCGAGCCCGAGGTGATGGGAGATGCGGTGCAACGAGTACCGCCGGTGGAGCATGGTCTCCTCGTCGATCGCCTCGGCCCGCTGGTTCGATCGGAAGACACCAAGGTCGATCAAGCCGTCGACGAGGATCGACCACGCCGCCTCCTGCGGATCGTGAAATCCCACCCCCGGCTTCACCATGTCGATGGCGGCGTCGTGGGCCGCCAGCACGATGTCGTGGACGGCTTGCTGCTCCGGTGTGAACGAGTCGCCCGTCGGGTACGTGCGGGTGATGTCGGCGGTGTAGAGATCGTGGCCTTCGACAGCGGCATCCACGAGCACGACATCGCCCATGCGGACCGGCCCGTCGTTGCGGTGCCAGTGGAGGATGCACGCGTGCGGGCCGGCGCCCACAATGGGCCAGTAGCCCGGCCCGTTGCCCGATGTCGAGCAGCGCCGGAGGAACGTCCCTTCCAGCCACCGCTCGCCGCCCTCGACGATGGCCCGGGGAATCTCGGCGACGAGTTCCGCGTGGGCAACGAGGCTGGCGGCGGCCGCCGCTCTCAGGCTGGCGATCTCGAATGCGTCCTTCACGAGACGAAGGCGGGCGACAGCCTTTGTCACTTCATCGTCGGGCAAAGGCTCGGCGAACTCGCCCGCCAACTGCGTGAGCGGCCGCACGGGAAGCCCGAAGCGCACGGCGAGGTCACCAAGGTCCTCCTGTGGCCCAGCCCACAACGGGCTCCGGGACGGGTCGGTGAACCACTCGGCCTGTCCGCGCTCGTGAGGCGCGTGAACGAACAGCTCGGCGTCGCCGCCGGGGTGAATGACGAGCACTCCCTCGGGGCTGGTAGCCCCGCAGAGGTAGACGTGGTCGCTGGCGGGCCGAAATCCATAGCTCGTGGTCCCGTTGCGGATGACCTCCGCACCGGCCGGGATGACGACTGTGAGGTCAGGGAACTGCGCTGACAGTCGCGCCCGCCGATCAGCCCAGGTCGCGACCCGGCGGTCGGCCTCGACCGGCAGCCGGTCGGTGTCGGCCCATCCGGTATTCAGGAACTCCAACAACGGCACAGGGACGGGGTTCGCGTTCGCCACGTGACCAACCGTACGCTAGGCCGATGGCCGAGCCTGTCTGCTTCCACCTCGATCCGCGCTGCCCGTGGTGTTGGCAGACCTCCAAGTGGGTCCGTCGTCTCGATGCGCTGGGGGTCATCGAGGCGAGCTGGGGCGTGTTCTGTCTTGAGATCGCCAACTTCGCCAAGCCCATCGAGGAGTTCGACCTCGCCCGCACCGTGGCGGCGCCGTCGCTGCGCACGATGGTGATGGTGCGTGATGCCGAGGGGCAGGCTGCCGCCGGCCGCTTCTATGAGGCGATCGGCACCCGCTACTTCGACGACGAGCAAGATCTGCGGGCGGCCGACACCGTCCGCGGCGCGCTCGTGGACGCTGGGCTCGACCCGGCCTGGCACGACAGGGCCGTGACCGACCGATGGACATGGACGACCGTCATGGACGAGCACCAGTCGCTAGTGCGCAACACCCGCTCGTTCGGCGTGCCGACCATCCGGCTCGACGGCGGCTACGGCCCGGCGATCTTCGGCCCGGTGATCTCGAATCCGCCAGCAACGGACGAGGAAGCCGTCGAGTTGTGGACTCATGTGTCCTGGCTGACTCGCTACGACAACTTCAGCGAATTGAAGCGGGACCGCACGATCGAACCAGATCTCAACTACACGCGAACGGCAGGCGCCAAGCGCCAGGCCGAGTTGACGACCATCGCGGAAGTCGCAACGCGGGCGGAGGCCACGGTCAAGGCCCAAGCCGAGGCGATGGCGAAGGGGGTGGCGGAGTCATGAGGCGTCTCGATCCGCTCGTAGCGCTCGACCTCGCGCAGACAGGAGCAGCCGCGGTCATCGCGCAACTCGTCGACGAGGACTGGGCTCGCCCGACTCCCTGCGACGAGTGGAGTGTCCGCGACGTCATCAACAAGATGGTGGCGTCCACCATCTTGTTCTCGCACTTCGGCCGGCGCCAACGCCCTGATGTGCCGCTCGATCTCATTCATCCGGTCGAGATGCTCGGCGACGATCCGCTCGGCACGTACCTCGCCGAGGCTGCCGAATGCCGGCGGGTCTGGCGCGCCGCAGGTGCCTTGGACGGCACGGCGCCGTCGACGGTCGGGGAGTTCCCGGCGAAGGGCGTGCTCAACGCCCGCATCTTCGACACCACCATTCTCACGTGGGATGTCGCCACCGCCTGCGGAGTGCCGCACGGCATCGGTGATGACCAAGCCGCCTACGTGCTGCGGGTGGCGCGGGCCCTCGTCGCAAACGTGCGGGCCGTGAGCCCGGAGCGGTACAAGGATCCGAGTGATCTCGGTGAGACCGCCCCGATGGTCGAGCAGATGGTGGCCGCCACCGGGCGCGATCCCTTGTGGCATCCACCAGCAGCGTGAAGGTCGTCTGGACACCGCGCCACGCCGGGCACGCCCCACGGTACGAGATCGAACACGGCGCGGCGGTTCCGTCGCGTGAATGCCCAGAGCGCGTCGATCGGATCCGCTCCGTGCCCGCCGCCGAACCCGAACACTTCACGCTGGTCGAGGCGACGCAGCATGGGCTCGACCCGATCGAGGCCGTCCACGACCCGGGTCTCGTCCGATTCCTGGAGCGCGCATGGGCCGAACTCCACCGCGAACTCGGCCCTGAGGTGGTCGCCGAGGCGTTCCTCAGCCCTTCGTTACGCGAGGGCATGGGTCCACTCCGTCACGATCCGGCAGCCACGTTCCAGGCGCAGCTCGGGCAATGGTCGTGGGAGACGAACACCCCGCTTGTCGAGGGGACGTACGACGCCGCTCGGAGCGCCGTGGACGTGGCGCTGACTGCGACTGATCTCGTGCTCGGAGGAGATCGGGTGGCCTACGGGCTCTGCCGTCCGCCGGGTCATCACGCCCCTCGCGCCGCGTACGGCGGCTTCTGCTTCTTCAACAACGCCGCCATCGCTGCCCATCACGTCGCCAGCGCCGCCGGCACGAAGGTGACGGTGCTCGACGTGGACTACCACCACGGCAACGGGACGCAGCAGATCTTCTATGGGCGTGACGACGTCCAGTACGTGTCGCTGCACGGCGATCCCGCCCGCGCGTATCCGTACTACGCCGGCTTCGCCGACGAAACCGGAACCGGTCCGGGCCTCGGGGCCAACCTGAACCTGCCATTGCCGTCCCGCCTGCCCGACGCCGGTTACCTGCTCGCGCTGGCGGAGGCGGTCGACGCAATCGATCGGTTCGGACCGTCGTTGCTCGTGGTGTCGCTCGGCGTCGACACCTACTTCAACGATCCGATCTCCGACCTCGGGGTCACGCAAGACGGTTTCGAGGCAAGCGGCGCACTCGTCGCCGCGCTGGACCTCCCCACCGTGATCGTCCAAGAAGGTGGCTATGACCTCGACACCATTGGCGAGAACGTGCGCCGCTGGCTCACCGGTTTCCTGTCTCGCTGACTTCTCAGGCCGATGAGTCAGTTCTGCAGCGGGAGCACCACGGAGGCCGCTTCCTCCAGGTGCTCAATCCAACCGGCGGCGCCCGCCGGCTCCGTGAGCGGCAGCACTACGAACTTGGAGGTGCCGACGTCGACGAATCTCCCGATCAACGCCCGCAGCTCCTCCCAGTTCGACGGCACGAGTTCGTTCACGTCCGCCAGGTCCGGCCGGCGGGCGCGCAGCCCTGCCAGCACGGACTCTGGAACCACTCCGTTGGCGTAGGGAATCAGTACCCCATAGTGCTCGCCCTCGATGGCCCGCTCGTGCTGGGCGGCGATCTCTTCGATCACGGCTCGCCCTCGCTCGGCGTCGGCCGGAGTGACGAACGAGGGCAGCCAGCCGTCGGCGAGCCGGCCCACCCGCTTCAGTTCGGATGGAGCGATTCCGCCCAGCCACACATCCGGGGGCGATTGCGTCGGCTTGGGCTCCACCCGCAGTCCGTCGTAGTGGAAGTGGGTGCCGTGATGGGTGACAAGTTCTTGCGTCCAGCACGCCCGCATCACCGCCAGTGCCTCGTCGAAGATGGCGGCCCTGGCGGACCGTTCCACGCCGAACGCCTGCTGCTCGTGGGCGTCGGCCACACCCAAACCGAACGCCGGCAGAAGCCGCCCACCGGACAGCCGGTCGAGCGTGGCAAGTTCCTTCGCGAGCACCACCGGATTTCGGCCTGGGAGCACCATCACGCTCATCCCGAACTTCAACTTCTTCGTGCGGCCGGCAGCGAACGCCATGCCGACGAGCGGATCGGGCGCCGGCCCGCCAATGCGCTCGGACAGCCACAGCGAATCGAACTGGAGCCGCTCCAGCGCATCCACCACGACCGCGAACGAACCGTCGTTCAGGTTCGTGCGCACGCCGAAGCCGTACCCGATGCGGACCTTCATGACTTCAGGGGCCACGGCATCAGGAGCGAGCGAGGGCGGCGATGATGTCGGCGGTCTCGGACGGCATCGACGCGAACGGGGAGTGATCAGTCTCCAACGTGACGACGGCGCCGCACCGTGCGGCCATCACATCTTGGCTGGAGATGGGGATGGCGCCGTCGAGTGTGCACCGCACGTACGTCGATGGGATGGTCTTCCACGGGGCACCCGTCACCGGCTGGAGGAAGGTGTCGAACGGTTGCGGGCAGAGCCGGGCAATGGCCGCCTCGGCAACGCCGGGTGGGCACTGCGCGTAGAACGCCGCCACGCAGACCGCAGGGTCGACCGTGGAACGGGTGCCGTCCTCGCTCGGGCGGATCCCGTCACCGAGGGGGACGTAGGCGGGCGGGAGTGAGTTGTTGTACGGCAGCAGTGCCTCGCCGGTGTCGAGACAAAACGCCGTGAGGTACACGAGGTGGTCGACGTTGTCCGGATGGCGCGTGGCCGCCTCGCCGATGACGGCGCCGCCGTAGCTGTGGCCCACGAGCACGACCGGTCCCTCGATGGTTGCCAGCGTGTCCGCCACGAGTTGGGCGTCGCCATAGAGGTCACCGAGTGGGAGCAGCGATGCGCCGTGGCCGGGCAGGTCCACCGCCAGCGACGGAACCCCGCGGCGATCGAGTTCGCTCTGTAGGGCGGCATAGCACCAAGCTCCGTGCCACGCCCCGTGGACGAGGAGGACTGTTCTGGGAGAGGTCACCGAGTCATGCTGTCACGCCGAGGCCCGACTGACGGCGCTCGGCCGACCCGCCGTGGAGCGGGCCGCATCCCTGGTTGATTCCAACCGAGGAGCGAGGCGGCGATGAGCGTGCCGAGCACGATCGGGGTTTCGCCGATTCCCACGAAGCGGTGCAGCGCATAGGCGAACGTGATGGCGATGACACTCGCCAGTCCGGCGAGTTCGAATGCCCCGGACCCGAACCTGGCCCGACGCTCGGCCGCCGGTGTCCTTGGGGGCGGCGTCCGCGTGTCGTTCATGCACGTATAGACGTCGCAGCGCCGAGCTTGTATCACTTTTTCGGGGAGTTGTCATCGAACCGGAACACTTCGGTCGGTCGGTCCGCTGGCCGTAACCTCGGCGCCATGTCCTTACCACTCGACCCACTGTCGTCGTTCAGACTCGACCCACTGTCGTCGTTCAGACTCGATGGCCGCGTCGCTGTCGTCACGGGCGCATCGGCGGGTCTCGGCGAGCGCTTTGCCCGGGTACTGCATGCGGCGGGAGCGACCGTGGTGGCCGCCGCACGGCGTAAGGACCGACTGGACCGTCTCGTCGCCGACCTCCCGGGTTCGCTCGCGGTCGCCGCCGACCTCGCGGTACCCGAGGATCGTGAACGCCTGGTGGCAACCGCGCTCGCGCATCAGGGTCGCATCGACATCCTCGTCAACAACGCCGGCATCACGACGACTGGCGGTATCGAAAGCGAGTCGTTGGACACGTTCCGGATGTCGATGGAGGTCAATGTCACGGCCATTTGGCACCTGTGCAAGTTGGTCGGCCCGACCATGGTGGCGAATGGGGGAGGGAGCATTGTCAACCTCGCCTCGATGCTCGGGATAGTGGGGTCGACGCCCGTGAAGCAGGCGAACTACTGCGCCAGCAAAGGGGCCGTCATCAACCTCACACGGGAACTCGCGCTGCAGTGGGCCCGCAAGGGGATCAGGGTCAACGCGCTGTGCCCCGGGTGGTTTGTGTCCGAGATGACCGAAGGAATGGATACCGACGAGGGAGCGATCCGCTTCGTGCAACAGAACTCGCCGATGCCGCGCATGGGTCGGGCCGAGGAACTGGACGGCCCGCTGTTGCTGTTGGCGAGTGATGCCGGCGCGTTTATGACAGGCCATGCCCTCGTGGTCGACGGAGGTTGGACGGCCCGCTGATCGGTCGGCCCGCTGATCGACTACGCCGGGGACGTGATCGTGAGCAAACTGTCGCCCTCGACGACCTTCTCGCTGTCCACCTCGCGCATGCCCCCGATGGTTCGCGCGACAAGATCCCAGAACATTCTCGGAACGACACGGTCCGCCGCCTTCACCGCTTCAGCGACCGTGTCACCGGCGGCCCAGCGGCGCATCAGGTGGTGGTACTCGGCCCATCCATTCGTGTTTTTGCCCTTGGCCCCGACCACGACATCGAATCCGGCCGCGAGGAACGGCACGGCGTGGCTTCGCCCGTAGCAGGCGGTGTTGTACAGGAAGCGCAGCTTTGGATGGGCGATCAGGGGAGCGAGCGTGGCGGCCTCCACTCGGTCGTCCCGCGCGAACACCACCTCGCCGGGGTTTCCATGGGTGGTGAGCACGACGTCCACGACATCGATGTCATCCCGGCCGGTCAGCGCATGCACTTCACCGACGAACCGGTCGCTCGTGACCTCCGCCCCCACGCGAACGACGACGCGGCCATAGCCACCCCTCAGCTGCGCCTCGAGTCGGGGCCCCTCGATGGCCTCGATGCCACGGTAGAGCGGGGCGAAGCGCTTCTTGCCGGCGCCTGCGACGTGGACGACGGCGAGGACGGCGCGACGCTCGATCGGAATGCTCATGGCAACGGCCTCCGGTGACTCCAGGGCGCGGCCTGTTCGAGTTGCGAGGCCACGCGGATCAGCAGGTCCTCGCGACCGTAGGCCGCCACGAGTTGCACCCCGACGGGGAGCCCATCGGCCGTCCAGTGCAGCGGCACGTTGATGGCCGGCTGGTAGCTGGCGTTGTAGGCCGGAGTGAACGGCACGTATGCGGCCGAGTGGCTGAACGGGGCGAGCGGGTTGTCCGAGTCGTTGGCGAACGTGCCGATGGGCGAGGGCAGTCCGCCCAACGTCGGTGTCAGCAGAAGGTCCCAACCGTCGACCAGCCACCACGCCTGCACGTCGCGCCTGAACCGGACGGTGGCCGCCAGGCTCGTGGCGTAGTCGACGGCGGTCATCGACTTCGCGAACTCGACCATCGCCCAGTTGACCGGCTCGACGTCCTCGGCCGTCAACGGGCGACCGAGCATGTCGCCGGTGCGCAGGGCCGCCATTGCCATGTTCGTCGCCCACAGCGCCGAGAACTGCCGCCCGAACGACGCATCGGCCAGGGCGGATGGGAAGGACGACTCGACATGGTGGCCGAGCGACTCCAGCAGACGGGCAGCGCTCTTCGCCGCGGCGGTGCACTCCGAGTGGATCGGGAGGCCGAGTGGGTTCTCGGCGAGCAGACCGATGCGAAGTCGGCCAGGGTCGGCGCCCACCTCGTCGGCGTATGAGCGGATCGGGGCGGCGGCGATGATGGTGTCGCCGACACCCGGGCCGTGCACGGCGTCGAGCATTGCCGCGGTGTCCCGCACCGTCCGGCTCACGCACAGCTCGACGCCGAGGCCGCTCTCGTCGCGTGGCGGGCCGACGGTGATTCGCCCTTGGCTCGTCTTCAGACCGACCAGACCGCAACACGACGCCGGGATGCGGATGGACCCGCCTCCGTCGCTGGCATGGGCGATCGGCACCATCCCGGCGGCGACAGCGGCGGCGGAACCACCGCTCGACCCGCCGGAGGAACGGTCGAGATCCCAGGGGTTGCGGGTCGGCCCGAACGCCTCGGGCTCGGTGGTCGGCAAGCTGCCCCACTCCGGGCTGGCCCCTCGCCCCATAGTGACGAGGCCGGCCGCCACGAATCGGTCGACGAGCCACGTGTTGGAGTCGGCGACATAGCCCGCTTCCTTCAGGGCGCGGTTGCCGTTTGTGATGGGATGACCGGCCAGGTTCGCCCACAGGTCCTTCAGCAGGAACGGCACCCCGCGAAACGGGCCGTCCGGAACGTCGCCACTCCGGGCTCGGCCGATGGCCCACTCGAACCAACGAAGATTCACGGCGTTCGTGACACCATCGAGTTCCTCGATGCGCGTTGCCGCCGCCTCCGCGAGTTCGGCGGGCGACACCTCGCCACCCCGTACCAACTCGGCCTGGGCGGTGGCGTCGAGCCAACGCGTCTGCCCTGCGAGGTCACTCATAGCCCTCACAGTAGGGTGCCTGGGAGATGGAGGACACCGCCTCGTTCGCGCCGCCGGCCGGTGAGGTTCTGCGCGACCGCTCCGTCCGGCTGCTGCTCTCGGCGACGTTCCTGCATTCAGGGAGCGTCATTGCTCAATTCACGGTCCTCGGGAAGCTCGTGTACGACATCACGGGCAGCGAACTCGATCTCGGCTGGCTCGGACTGGCCGAGTTTCTCCCCGCGTTGTTGCTCGTGACGGTCACCGGGACCGTGGCCGACCGTTTCGACCGCCGCCGGATCGGTGCCATCGCCCTGCTCGGCGAGGCGCTGTGCTCCCTCGGCTTGGCGTGGTACGCCACGACCGAGCCAACGGCGGTCGGTCCGATCTTCATCCTTGGCGCGGCGTTTGGAACGTTCAGGGCATTCGCCGCGCCGGCCACTCGCTCGCTGCCGGTGAACGTGGCACCGCCAGGTGCTCTTCCGCGGGTGATGGCGTTCTGGTCCACGTCCTGGCAGTTGGCCTCCATCGTGGGGCCGGTAGTCGGCGGCCTGCTCTACGTTGTCGGTCCCTCATGGCCCTTTGTGTTCGCCGCGGTCATGGTGACGGTCTCGGCACTCTGCATCTCGTTGGTGACGCTTCGTCGGCCCCAGGAGATCAGTAAGGAGCGCCCCACGTTCCACTCCGCGATGGAGGGCTTTCGGTTCGTGCGTCGCACGCCGATCCTTCTCGGAGCCATCGCCCTCGATCTGTTCGCAGTGCTGTTCGGCGGCGCCGTGGCCTTGCTGCCGGCGATCGCGGAGAAACGGCTCGAGGTCGGTGCCGTCGGGCTCGGGTTCCTGCGTGCTGCGGGCGGGATTGGCGCGGCGGCCACTGCGGTGTTCCTAGCCGTTCGGCCCATCTCCCGTCGCGTGGGGCACAAGCTGATCGCCGCCGTCGTGGTGTTCGGTCTTGGCACGATTGTGCTCGGAGCCACCCGTCAGTACTGGGTGGCGGTGATCGCCATGGCTGTCCTGATGGGTGCCGACATGGTCAGCGTGTTCGTGCGCAGCACTATCACACCATTGGCCACCCCGGACGAGATGAGGGGCCGTGTGCTCGCGGTCGAGAACGTGTTCATCGGTGGTTCGAACGAACTCGGGGCATTGGAAAGCGGGATCGCCGGTCAGGCACTCGGACCGGCGTGGGCGGTGGCCAGTGGTGGTGTGGCCACCCTTGTCATCGCCGGGATCTGGTGGGTGAAGTTCCCCGCGCTCCGCGACGTCGACCGGTTCGAGGACGTGACTGTCGGCGGCCCCACCTGACGGGCGACCGGCGGTGTGCTGTAATTCCCCCTCAGCTATCCACTCGAGCAGAGGTGACTGATGAAGAAGTTTGCGAAGGAATTTCGGGATTTCATCGCCTCCGGCAACCTGATCGAACTTGCCGTGGCCTTCATCTTGGGCTTGACCATCAAGGCGGTCATCGATTCGTTCATCGAGAACGTTGCGAATCCCATCATCGGCGCCATCTTCGGCAAGCCCAGCCTTGACGATGTGCTCACCTTCACGGTTCGTAAGGGCCAGCCGAACGAGTCGGTCATCTCGTTCGGGGCGGTGCTGACCCAAGTCGTTGCGTTGATCATCGTCGGCCTCGTGCTCTTCTTGTGCATCAAGGCGTACAACAAGATCCGCAAGCCGATGGACGACGCCGCAGGACCAACCGAAGTCGATCTGCTGACCGAGATCCGCGACTCGCTGCGCGACCGCTGACCCACTCCAGCCTGTCCGGTCATGCGCGTCGGAACCGAACTCTCCCTCCTTGTCGCTGTTGGCGTTCTCGCCGCTGGCTGTGGAGCGGGGAGCAACGCGTCCGGTGACTCGGACGGCTTAGGTACTCCGGGCACGGTCGGCGGGGTAGGGCAGCTTGGGAACACCCTGCCGAACGGACTCGAGACCGCAACGTCGGCGGTCACCGGTCCTGGCACGTCCTCCACGTCGTCGAGCACCTCGGTCGAGTTGGCCGACCCGAGGCCGATCGAGGAGTACGTCATCGACTCCGGCAACGGACAACGAATCGACGACCCTCGCGTACTCATGATCGGCGACTCCGTGCTCGAGGCCACGACGTTCCGGAATCCTGACGACCTCGATCGGTACGTCGCCACGTTGGGCTGGCGGATCTGGGTCGATGCCCAGAGGGGCCGGCGCATGGGCCAGGGCCTGGCCACCCTGCAGGAGCTCGTGGCAGGGGAGTCGCCGTGGGACACCGGCTGGGCATGGGCGGCGGCGCCTGACGGGCGCGGTCCGGTGATTCCCGAGGTCGTCGTACTGATGCTCGGCAACAACTTCGAGGGCGACGAGGCGGAGTTCGTGTCGTCCCTCGACGGGATTCTTGATCTGCTCGACGGGGCCCGGAAGGTCGTGCTGTTCACCGTCCCGCTCTACCAGCCCGAACAGGCCGAGGTCAACGCGGCCCTACGGGCGGCCGCCACCAGAGACGACCGCATCGTGCTCGTGGACTGGGAACGGATGTCGCGTGAGTGGGAGGGCACCCTCAAGACCGATGGACTGCACCCCACGGAGAACAAGGGCGGTCACTACCTCGCACAATTGATCGCGAGGGTGCTCGGTCCGGCACCGGAGGTTCCGGCGCTCGTGGATCTCCCTGTGATCGGGGAGTTGACGACCGACGATCCGTTACCTGATTGGACGCCACCCAAGGCTCGCGAGACCGTTGCGGAGGTGCCCTGAGCCCCTTGACGGACCGCCGGGGTGTGAACTGCCCGTAGCCTCGACGCCATGTTGCAGGTGAGCGGGTTGTGCGTCGAGGTCGGGGGCCGAGTGGTCCTCGATGGCGCGTCGTTCACCATCATGCCGAGGGACAAGGTCGGCCTCGTCGGGCGCAACGGCGCCGGCAAGACGAGTTTGTTCCGCACGCTCGGTGGCGACCTACCGGCCGCCGGTGGAACGGTCTTGAAAAAGGGTGGGTTCGGGTACCTCCCGCAGGACCCCCGCCTTGCCGGCGTGATGGATGGGCGCACCGCAGTGACGCACATCCTGTCCGGTCGGGGTGTCGACGAGGATCTCGTGCGAATCGAGAAGCTGCGTATCGCCATGGAGGAGGACTCGAGCGATCGCAATGTGCGTCGATTCGCCAAGGCCGAGGAGGAGTTCAGCGCCAAGGGCGGCTATGCCGCCGAGAGCGAAGCCCGTTCCATCGCTGCTGGTCTCGGCCTCGGGGCCGACCGTCTCGATCTGCCGGTTCGCGTCCTGTCGGGCGGGGAGCGGCGGCGCGTCGAGTTGTCCCGCATTCTGTTTGCCGGGTCGGACGTTCTGCTGCTCGACGAGCCCACGAACCATCTTGATATCGACGCCAAGGTCTGGCTGCTCGCGTTCCTACGGTCCTACCGCGGAGCCCTACTCGTGATCTCCCACGACCTCGAGTTGCTCGACGAGGCCATTACCCGCGTGATCCACCTTGACCGTCCCACCGAAGATGGCCTCGGGCACATCGTGGAGTACAAGGGCACCTACAGCCAGTACTTGGCATCCCGCCAACGCGACGAGGAACGTGCGGCGAAACTGGCGGCCGCCCAGGCGAAGGAGATCAATCGCCTTCAGACCGTCATCGATCGGTTCGGTGCGAAGGCCACCAAGGCCGCCATGGCGCACAGCATGGAGAAGCGCATCGCCCGCATCGAGGCCGGCTCGGGGCCCGATGGGCGAGTCGAGGCAACGAAGGGCAACCGGTCCTTGCGGGTGAAGTTCCCGGACCCACCGTCCTCGGGCGTCACCGTGCTCACGGCAACGGACCTTGCCAAGGCCTACAGCGGGCCGCCGGTCTTCGAGGACATCTCGTTCGATCTCGGGCGCGGTGAGCGCCTCCTCGTCCTCGGTCTCAACGGTGCGGGCAAGACGAGCCTCCTGCGCATTCTCGCCGGTGAGACGCAGGCTGACCTCGGCCACTTCGAGTTCGGCCACAACGTCTCGATGGGTTACTACGCGCAGGAACACGACAACCTGGACGGCGAGGCCAACCTGCTGGCCAACATCCGGCGCGATGCCCCCGTCGCTCCGCATGTCACCGAGACGTGGCTCCGGGGTCTGCTCGGCATGTTCGAGCTGTCTGGCGAGAAGGTGTTCCAGGAATCCGGCAGCCTGTCCGGCGGTGAGAAGACGAAACTGGCGCTCGCCATGCTGATGGTGGGCCGCCACAACCTGCTGTTGTTGGACGAGCCGACCAACAACTTGGATCCGCCATCACGCCAATCCGTCGCCGACGCGCTCAGCGTCTGGAAGGGCTCGATGGTGCTGGTCAGCCACGACACGGCGTTCGTCGAGGAACTGAAGCCGACGAAGGTACTGCTGATGCCGGAGGGCCAGGTCGACTACTTCAACCCGGACTGGCTCGACCTGGTGGTACTGGCCTGACCGAGCAGTACGTTTGCGTGCCATGCGCATAGGGATCATGAGTGCCACAGCCATGGATGGTTCGCTCGAGGCTGTCATCGACGAAGCCCGCCAGGCCGAGGCTGACGGGTTCGATACGTTCTGGATGGCCCAGATCTTTGGGTACGACGCCCTCACCGTGCTGGCCGTGATCGGGCGGGATGTGCCTCGCATCGAACTTGGCACCGCGGTGATCCCCACGTACCCGCGCCACCCGATGATGCTGGCCCAGCAGGCGCTGACCACGCAGGTGGCCTCGGGCGGGCGCCTGGCCCTCGGCATCGGCCTCAGCCACCAGATCGTGGTGGAGTCGATGTGGGGTATCTCCTTCGAGAAACCTGTCCGCCACACCCGTGAATACCTGAGCGTGCTCATGCCCATGCTGGAGGGCCGCCCGGTCAGCTTCGACGGCGAGACGTATCGGGTCCATGCAGCCGCCAGTGTGCCCGGGGCCACCCGGCCGTCGGTGGTAGTGGCCGCCCTTGGCCCGCAGATGCTGCGGTTGTGCGGGGCGCTCACCGACGGGACCTCTACGTGGTGCGTCGGGGTGGACACGCTGAGGAACTTCACCGTTCCCACGCTGCGGGAGGCCGCCGAGGAGGCGGGCCGGCCGGAGCCCCGTGTGGTGTGCGCCCTGCCCATCTGTGTCACCGACGACGTCGACGCGGCCCGGGCCCGGGCGACGACGCTGTTCGCGATCTACAACCAGCTCCCCAGCTACAAGGCGATGATGGACCGCGAAGGGGTCGCCGGTCCCAGCGATCTGGCCATCGTGGGCACGGAGGCCGACGTGGAGGACCAACTCGATGGACTCGCCGACGTAGGCGTGACCGACTTCAACGCGAGCATCTTCCCGGGGAGTCCTGAAGAGGCCGCTCGAACCCGTGCCGTGTTGCGGGGTCGTTTGTGATGGCAGCGCCAACGCTCGTGCTGTTGGCCGCCGGGATCGGTCGGCGATTCGGCGGGCTCAAACAACTGGCACCAATCGGCCCAAACGGCGAGGCGATGCTCGACCTCACGATCGCCGACGCCGCGGTGGCCGGGTTCGCCGATGTCGTGCTCATCGTGCGGCACTCGATCGCCGATGAGGTCCTCGCTCATGTCGAGGCACAAAGCCCGATCCCCGTTCGGCTGGCCTTCCAGGACGATCTGCACCCGTTGCGTGACAAGCCGTGGGGGACGGCCCACGCCCTCCTGAGTGCGGCGTCGTTGCTCGACGGGCCCTTCGCGGTGGCGAATGCCGACGACTACTACGACGTGGACGGCATCGGGAAACTCGCCACCTGGCTACGTGAGGCGCGTCGGCCGAACGCCGCGTGTCTTGTGGCGTACCGCCTCGGCGACACGCTCTCTGCGCAGGGGACGGTCAGTCGCGGGATCTGCACAGTCGACGACAAGGGCCGACTACTGGCGTGTGTCGAGCACCTCCGCATCGCCCGCGACGGGGATGGGGTCGTGCGCTCGGAGCGCGCATCGCTGGCCGACGACGCCGCGGCCTCGATGAACCTCTTCGGTTTCGATCGGTCCGTGCTCG
>JBKJJS010000011.1:0-5053 GCA_046597895.1 Ilumatobacteraceae bacterium | reverse complement strand
GAGGCCGGATGGCGTGTCGCGGGTGTGGTTGTTCGCTCGTTTCTCGGTTGACATCGCTCGTGAAAGAAGCGATCAGTGCCGGCGCGAACGCGGGCCGACGAGGCCGAGAACGCCGGTGTCGTCGCCTCAGCGCCTCCTACGCGAGCAGGTCGCCCATGACGAGAGCGCCGTTGACTGATGGCGTCACGGTGTGCCGGTACACGAGCGCCGTCATCCGTACGCCGTCGTGGCCGAGCACGTCGGCGATCCGCTCGAGGGGGACGCCAGCGGCGCTCATGATCGATGCCGCCGAGTGCCGCAGTTCGTGTGGGTGCCAGTGCCCGAGGCCCGCTTGCTTCGTGATTCGGGTGAGGTAGCGCCGGAGGTTGGACGCGTCGATCGGGGTGCCTGTCAGCGTGGTGAAGACGAGGTCTGGCCAGTCGGCCGACCAGCGTGATCCGGCTGCGAGTCGGCCGGCTGCCTGGCGGCGGCGGTGGGCGCGTAGGGCCGCGACGGCGGGCGGCGGCATGTCGAGTGATCGCCTCGACCGTGACGTCTTCAGGTGCTCGTCGATGACGTGCCCGCCATGACGCCGGCGGCGACGACGTTGCGGGCGATGAAACGCCGACGTTCGGCACGTGCAAGTACCTGGCCGAGTACCGAGCGAGCCTTGATGAGTGACGCGCGCCCAAGAGCGGGGAGCGTCTGTTGGGGATCGTCGGTGTTGGGCCGGACGGTGGCGAGCTTGGCGAGCGCGGTCTCGACGTCGTCAGCTGAGAGCGAACGGGCACGTTTGGGGCCGAGCACCTCGACGAAGCGATCGCACGTCCACCCGTACGTGACGATGGTTTTCACGGCGAGGTCGCGGGCAGGGAGCACTTTGCGGCGCCAGTCCTCGATGAGATCGCCCGCAGTGAGGTTGCCGTCGGCGATGGGCTCGCCCTTCTCGGCCGCGGTGAGCAACTCGCGTAGCGATCGACGGGCCTCCGTTTGGTGACGGCGAGCCGCTTGCGGCGTTGACCGTCGACGGTAACGAGCGCGATCCAAGGTCAGGGGTTCGATTCCCCTCAGCTCCACAAGGAATGCCCTGGTCAGACGGCCTGGGGTCTTTCGTTCCCGGGGTCGGCGGGCCTGGGGTCCGGTTGGGGGCTCGAGGACCCGGCACATCTCCACGACCGACCACTCACATACAGGGTTCGCCTGCTCCTCAGCGATGAACGAATACACCGCTCTCACCCGTTGCGAGGGTGAGACGCCGAGAAGTAGGCGACTGCCTTTCCCAAAATGTCGCGCTCGCGGGTCACGCGCTCCAGCTCGGCTTTCAACTCACGGATCTCGGCGCGCTCGACCGCGGACGGCGCATCACCGGCCTTGCGTTCGCGGGCTTCACGAACCCAGTTCCCGACCGACGAGTCATGCAGACGCATCTCCCGGGCGACCTTGGCGATCTGACCCCCCGACGCCTCCACCATGGCCACGACCTCGGCCTTGAACTCCGGCGTGAACTTCCGGCGCGACCTTCCAGAACCCTTACCTGCTGACATGGACACTCCAATCCGGGCACATCGGCCCTCAAGGTAGATGTCGTCAGCAGGGGTGAACCTCAGTTGCGCCGACGCCGTCGCTCGTGGACATCGGCTAGGGTCGTCGTCGACAAACGAGGGCGTCCATGCGGCTTGGGAAACTAGGAATCGTCCTCGTTCTTGCGTCGGCGGCCTGCAGCTCTGGCACGGCCGGGTCCGATTCCAGCGGGAGCAGCATCCAATCAGGCGCAGATGCGACCGACTCCGATGCGACGGGTACTCAAACGGGTATCGAGACGATCTACCCCGGTCCGATCCTGTTCGCTGTCACTGCGCATGATGTGGATGAGCGCGGTGTTCCCGTCGATCCTGCGCTCGAGTTCGCGCCTGATGTCGCACAGGTTTCGGTCGTCGTGCTCATCGGAGACGTGGAGGCTGGCACTCGACTCGAGGTCGGATGGACCTGGCTCGACGGGCCCGACGGCGAACAGCCACTGTTCGGCCATGAACTCGACGTCGATGGTGGCGCCGTCGCGTTCTCGCACGGAATCGCGACGGGCCCACTTGCCGCTGGCCGATATCGCGCCAGCGTGTCGGTTGGCGGGTCGACCGAGGACGTGCTGTTCGCGGTGCGGCCCACCCCGATTGCATTCCCGGAACTGGTCTCGAACTTCGCTCGAGCGCCAGAGCTTGAAGATCCCTTTCCACCTTCGAGCGGCCCCCACGGCACCATCCCCTCGCCGCACGACTACGCGGCCAGCGCGAACTGTCTGCCGTGGGTGTACCTCAGTTCTCTGCTAGCGATGACGGGGGCGAACGGGTGCGGCGACGCTGTGGGCGACGACGACAACCTGCTCGAGGTCACGGCATGGGTCGGCGGCAACGCTCCGGTCGGTCTCGGCCAGGCACGGGGTGACTTCGTCAAGCCGGTTCGGGCCGACCCCTGTGATCTCGGCGGGTCGGATCTGGAGACCGAGCCGGTCTCGTACGCAGTCACCGTCATCTCTGGCCCGGATGAAGGTCAGGTGTTCAGCGAGCAAGGTCCGGCACCCGAGCCTGACACGCATGCGCCGATGGCGTTCCTCTCCAGCCAACCGTCGCCCGGTGCGCAGGTCAACGTCGGCGACACGATCGTCGTCGAGATCACAGCCGACGACAAAGCATCTGTCGACTCGGTGATTTCCGGGATCGCGTCGGTGACGCTCACCACCGACGGCCACGAGGTCGACGGCTTGGAGTTCACGGGTCCCGTCGCGTGCGACAAGGATCGACTCAGGCGTGTCATCCAACTTGAGTACGTGGTGCCCGAGAACCCACCCGAGGTGGTGACGCTGGTCGCAGCCGTTCGCGACTACGAAGGACAGCAAGCAACGGTCCAGGCGTCCTATCCGACCGTGAGTCTGTGGACGGGCTACATGGACATAGCCAGCAGCTATGTCGTCGAGAAAACCTTGGACGGCAGCGGCTTTCGCCCCGTTCGATGCACGCTCGACCGGGAGTTCAGGGTCGTGTTCTTCGCGCCCTCATCGGGCGATCTGTACGGCTATGCGGACGGAGTAACGACGTCCGCTCTCGAATGCGACGCACCGGGCGACCTCCCAGACCTACCGGCCACGCGAATGAGCATCTCCGGGTCGATGACACCTGAGGCAATCACGCTTCGCTTCGAGCCACCGAACGGCGGTTGGGCCGGGATTGCGGTCCTGTACACGACCCCCGTCCCCGACGTCATCGTCCCGCGTTCGGGTGTCGCTCAGGCGTTCGGTGAGATCGACCTGACCCTCGTCACGGAAACTGCCAACGACAACTCGTTCACGCAGACCGTGACGGGTCGCATCGACCTCGGCTGCGACGAGTGCTGACCTCCCCCTGAGATTGCGCGACCCGACTGCGCGTCACGCGGCCGACTCGACGCCGTCTGCCATTGTTCGTGCCACATGCGAACGCGCCCCGAACGACAACACAGAACGACGCCGAATGAAACGAGCAGCGCTGCGCCCGAACGGCGCATCGGGCGCTCTGCGAACCGGCGCGCGGGGCCAGCCGTCGACCCGGTCGCTTCGTCGCAGCCCTGACCGAGTGACTTCTCGAACCCCTGCGGTAAGCGTCGACACCGACGTCTTCACCGCTGCCTTCGAGCGGGGTCCCCGCTCGAAGCGAGGTACCGGAACCACCTCGCCGGCCGCAGGCTGGTTATCGCGACCCAGGTAGTCGCTGAGGCGCGCTACGGCGCCTTCCGGGCCGGCTGGGGCGCCCGCCGATTGGAGGATCTCGAACGCATGGTGCGGGCAGCCCTCGTGCTGGTTCCGGACGATCTGACCGCGTCGGCCTTCGCCCGCTTGAAGGTGGAGTGCGAGCGGATAGGGCACCCTCTGCACCAGAAGGTCCACAGCGGTGATCTCTGGATCGCGGCGACCGCGGTGAGGTACGGGCTCCAACTCGTATCGGATGATGCCGCGTTCGATGATGGCCCCGACCTCCAGCTCATTCGGAAGCGAGTCTGATCCAGCGATGGCTCGCCCATTGTCCTTCGCTCGTTTTCCAGCTGAGATCGCCTGTGAACAAAGCGTTGCGTCGTTGTACTGGTCGCCGGTCCGGCGCTACTGCCGGTCCTCCGGGCGAGGCTTCAGGGTGAACTCCTCGCGCTCGTGTCGGTCGACCCGGCCCGCTCGCAGACGATTGCGCGCGTGGACATCCCGAATCTTCGGGATCAGGAGAGACCAGTCGTGGCAAGGTCGCACATGCAAGAACCCGTAGCAACCCGAGGGCGGCCTCGGCGAGGGATTCCCTGTTGATGACGTTGACGTTAAACGTTCCTGACGAGGTGGCCCGCTGGCTAGAGGCAGCTGCTCAGGAAGCTGGTTGCTGGCGTGTGGGTTCGATGACGTGACTCGCTCCGGGTCCGCGCCACGCCCACCGGGTACGCTTCGCTCATGGTGCGCACGCTGGACCTCACGCCATGGGCGGGTCGCTGGGTGGCAGTCGACACGGCGAATCATGTCCGCTGCGATGCATCATCCTTGGCTGAGTTGCTCGACGTTCTCGCCGTTGCCGCCCTCGCTGACGTCGAAGTGATGCGAGCCCCGGCACCGGACGAGCCGGTGGTCTACGGGCTTGGCTGACGCCTGGCAATACGGGTACACCGACTTCGGAGAAGGCCACGGTCGCAGCCCGCAACCCGTGCTGCGGGCCGTCGTCGGCGTCGCCGCACCAGGAGCACCCAACCGCTTCGCCGCGATCATCGACACCGGCGGCCCAATCACCGTCGTCGCCGCCGAGGTGCTGAGCTCCGGCGGCGATCCGGTCGCCCGCAACGAGTCGATGATGCTGCGCCTGGCTGGTTCCACCAACGACGTGCCGTTGTACGACCTCACGTTGGAGGTGCGCCCACCCGCTGATCTGGTCGGTGCCAGTCCGGTTGGTTGCGAGGCATCGTCGCAGTGCTCGATCCTTGGCCGCACCACGGCACTGCAATGATCCTCGGACAAGCCGGGTTTCTCGACACATTC
Organism: Ilumatobacteraceae bacterium; assembly: GCA_046597895.1. Lineage (GTDB taxonomy): Bacteria > Actinomycetota > Acidimicrobiia > Acidimicrobiales > Ilumatobacteraceae > WLJO01. Next base: position 42 of record JBKJJS010000011.1, on the reverse strand, counting down.
ACCGTGACGTTCGTCCCCGATGGCTTCGTCCTCGAGCCCGCC
>JBKJJS010000060.1:0-3080 GCA_046597895.1 Ilumatobacteraceae bacterium | reverse complement strand
GTCCTGCGCCTCACCGTCGACGAGGAGGCGTACCCGCTCGACGCCGTCGAGTTCTGAGCCGGTGGACACGATCTGAGCGACGGCGTCGAGCAGGACTTCGCCGGAGCTCGTCAACAGCTCGGCGCTCACGTCGACCTGCAGCGTTCCTTGTCCGTCGACCTGGGCGGACCGCAATTCGGTACCCGCCGGGATGGCCGTGCGCAGACCTTCGCTGTCCTGCTCAGTGGGCGTTGGTCCCTTCAACAAGGCGGCGAGCAGTGCTGGCGGATCGGCTTGCCCCGCCCGTCCCACCGGGGTCAGCGGGGCATTCTCACCCGGGCCTTCCGGGCCGAGGAAGTAGATGATCGAGCCGGTGCCGGGGCGGGCGACTCCGGCGCTCGACGCGTCGGCGTCAGTCGGGCGTTCATCGGGTTGGACGTCCCGGGGTGAGCCGTCGTTCTCGACGCCGCACGCCGTCAGCCCAACGGTCGCGATGAGAGCGATGACCGTGAGAGCGGTGAAGCCGACGGGGCTTCTGAGCCCCAGACGTGGGAACCGAGGCCGGGTCATACGCCAACCTCTTCGGCTGGCAACTCGATTACGAAGCGGGCGCCGGGTTCGCCATCGAGCCGATCCTCCACCCAGACCCGTCCGCCGTGCAGGCGCACGTGCTCATCAACGAGGGCGAGGCCGAGGCCGGCTCCTTCGCCCGTGGCTCGCCGGCCCGCCGCCCCGCCCCTGGCGAACCGCTCGAAGACGAGGGACCGCTCCTCGGGCGGCACACCCGGGCCGTGGTCCTCGACGGCGATCCACGCGTTACTCACCGGTTCGGACTCGTTGAGTGCCTCGGAAACCTCGATGCCGATCTCGCCGCCGCCGTGGTTCCGGGCGTTGTCGATGAGGTTGGCAACCACACGGGCGAGCCGACGCTTGTCGCCTGCGATGATCATGCGTTCGCCTCGTTCGGAGATGCGCACGACGGCGTCGCGTTGACTGCTGACGCTCACCGCCTGGCGTACGAACTCCCCGACGAGGAGGTCCTCCAGGTGAAGCCGGATGGCGCCGGCGTCGAACCGGCTGATCTCCAGTAGATCCTCCACGAGACCTTGGAACCGCGCCACGTCGCCGACGAGCAGATCGAGCGCGGTCTGGGCCCGCTCCGGCATGTCATCGCGCCGCGCTTGCAGCACTTCGACAGACGCCGCCAGAGTCATGAGGGGGGAGCGGAGTTCGTGGCTGACATCCGAGGCGAACCGGGCATCGCGCTCGACCCGCTGCTGCAGGGCGGCCGCCATATCGTTGAACGACGTCGCAAGGCCGCGAAGGTCGGGATCGTCGGTGAGCTCGAGGCGGGTATCGAGTCGGCCTCCGGCGATGGACTGGGCGGCCTGGGCGGCGTCCGCAAGCGGTCGTACGGCGCGGCGGGCCGCCAGTGCGCCGAGGAGAAGCCCGAGCGAGGTGGTGATGACCCCTGCACCGATGAGCGCCCGCCCGACGCTGCGGAGTGTCTCGTTCATCTCATCGAGGCTGAAGAACTCGAAGTAGCCGGCGTCCACCTCGGGTAAGGGGATGCCGACGGCGATCACGGACTCGCCCCGAACCTCCGTGATCATGCGGGCCGCCTGCCCATCGACGTTCACGCGCGCTTTCAGGGAATCGGGAACGGCGGTCTCGCCGAAGTTGGCGCGTGGAGCAAACCAGTCACCCCGGTAGAACAGCGCTGGTCGCTCGACCCCTAGGGTTTGTAGTCGCGAGAGGAGGTCAGCGGGATTCGCAGGGTTCGAGCGCAGTTCGGTCGAGACGAACGCGGCATTCGTATATGCCTCCGAGAGAGCGGCCTGGTCGCGCTGACGTACGAGACGACTCTTCGTGAAGCTGTAGGTGGTGGCCGCGAGAAAGGCGGAGAGGGCGAGGCCTCCGATGGCGAATGTGAGCAGGATCCGGGTGTGCAGGGGCACGCGGCGTGGTCGGAGCCGCTGGTAGAGATGTGCTCCCCAGTCGAACACCCGTCGCGGAATCGAGTGGCGGGTCGCATCGACCGTCTCTGTCACAGCGGGAGAACCGAAGGGTCGACGAACGAGACCTCCACCACGCTCACGACTGGAGGCGATACCCGAGGCCGCGCACCGTAACCACGTGGCGCGGGTTCGCCGGATCGGCCTCGACCTTGGTGCGCAGGCGGCGCACGTGGACATCGACGAGCCGACCGTCACCGAAGTATCCGTACCCCCACACCTTGTCGAGCAACTCCTCGCGGGAGAACACGCGTCCCGGGTTCTGGGCGAGTTCGCACAGGAGTCGGAACTCCGTCTTCGTGAGATGCACCTCGCTCCCGCCGAGATTGACCTTGCCTTCGTCGGGCACGACCTCAAGGTCGCCGAACAACAGGCGGGCATGGGCGGGGCTCATCGGCCGCACGCGACGAAGCAAGGCACGAATGCGGGCCGACAACTCCTTCGGAGCGAATGGCTTGGTCAAGTAGTCGTCGGCACCCGCCTCGAGCCCAGCGACGACATCGTGGGTATCGGCCCGGGCCGTCACCATGACGATCGGGACATCGCTGACCCGGCGCAACGCGCGGCACAGTTCGAACCCGTCGATGCCGGGCAGCATGATGTCGATGAGCACGACGTCGCTCGGCTGCCGATGGAACAACTCGATGGCTGCCTCGCCGTCGGCCGCCTCGTCAACGGTCCAGCCCTCGTCCTCGAGCGCCAGTTTGACGGCAGCTCTGATGCGTTCGTCGTCCTCGACGGCCAAGATCCGGGTCCCCACGGTCGTCATCCTAGGGCGTGCGAGTCGTCGGTATCTGCGGCGGCATCGGCCTCGGCGATGAGGGCGACGAGGGCATCGAATATCCCCGGTGCGGCAACGAGTACGGAGTCGTGAGAAATCGGGCCGCCGTCGAGTCGGCCGAGTCGGCACCCAGCCTCGGAGGCAATGATCTCACCGGCCGCCAGGTCCCAGGGATTGAGGAATTCCTCGAAGTACGCGTCGACCCGGCCGGACGCCGCGTAGCACAGGTCGGGCGCCGCGGCACCGAAGCGGCGGATGTCGCGCACCTGATCGATGAGCAGGGCAATTCGCTCGGCCTGCCGGCG
>JBKJJS010000456.1:0-15854 GCA_046597895.1 Ilumatobacteraceae bacterium | reverse complement strand
CGGGCCCTGCCACATGCCGTGGCGCCACTCCTGGTCGTAGCCGTACCCCGTGCCGATACCGATGTGCACGGGCAGTAGCGGCTCGACGGTCAGCGCGATGTCGCCCGCCATCACGATGCCACCGGTGGCCTGCCGGGTGCCCGGCTCGAACGTGAGCAGGTGGGCGGCGCGGCCGAGGAACTCCGGCTCGGGATCGCCGTGGCGGAAGCGGACAGCCTCGTTCATCACCGTGGTGCCATCGCGGCGCTCCTGGTCGATCACGAGGATCACGTGGTCGTCGAAGCGGATCGGTGTGTACAGCCAGAACCAACTGAACGGGTTGGACGCCCTGATACCCGGGGGCTCACTTTCGCCCACCGGGCGGATGCCCCAACTGCGGTCGCGGGTTCCCCAGACGGTGGCGTCGTCCAGCGCGATCGTCGCGCCGTCGACGGTGACCGTCCCATTCCACCCACCCACCTGAGCCAACCGCTGGCTGTCGAAGATCACGCGGCCGTTCTCTCGGATGTAATGACGGGGCTCCTCGAGCGGTGGGTGAGCGCCCGTCCATACGGCGTCGATGGCGATGCCCCACTCGTTCGGTTCGACGATGACGTGGAGGCGTTTCAACGGTTCGAGCACCTCGACACCCATCGGCCCGACACTCGGGTGCAGCCGGTCCGCCCCGTCGAGCGCTCGGCTCGCTCGCACCACCCGATGCTGACCGTGACGGTGGACCAGAAGGAAGCCATCCATCACGCCGAGGTTCGGATACACGCCGAGACCGAACACGAACATCAGGTCGCCCGTTTTCGTGAACCCATTGAAGTAGTAGCGGTCGTAGAAGTTGCGGTCGCTCGTCGCCGCATGGCGCATCGGCTCGCTCGTCTGGTGGATCGGGTAGTCGTCAAGATTGCTGAGGGCCACTACGTGTCCTTGGATGTCGTCGCGAGCAGGGGCGCAACGGCCGTGCCGAAGGCGGCCAATTGGTCGAGGTACTCATCGCAATCGCGGGCCCTGAACCGCACCTGGAGTTGATTCACCCCGGTGGCCGCGTCGGCGATGAGCCGCTCGGCGATCTCGGCCGGCGCCCCGGAGATCGTGGTGTTGCCCACGTCCCAGGACGGGGTGCCGACGTACAGGAACGGCGTGATGTGCCCGATCGCGAAAGGCTCGTCGAGGTCGCGTCCTGCGGCAGCCCGCTCGGCTTGGAGTTGTGCCACCATCTCGGGGCTCGCCGGCCCCTGGGGAAGCCAACCGTCGCCGAACCGGGCAGCACGACGGATCGCCGGCGTCGTCGACCCGGCCACCCACACCGGCGGCCGAGGAATCTGGACGGGGCGGGGCCGGGCACCGACACCATCGACACCATCGACACCGTCAACGCCGTCAACGCCGTCGGCACCGGGGACGAACTCGTGCTCGAGCGCATCGATGAGCACCGGTAACCGTTCGTTGACCATGTGCCCGCGGCGCTCGAAGTCGACGCCGAGCGCGGCAAACTCGGCGGCCAGGTGGCCGGCCCCGATACCGCAGATGACCCGGCCCCCGGAGAGATGATCGAGCGTGGCGAACTGCTTGGCCGCCACGAGCGGATGCCGGTAGGGCAGGACGTACACATGCGAGAGCAGCATCGTCCGGCGCGTGAGAGCGGCCAGCCACGAGAGGGTCCCGATGCAGTCGCTCCAATGAGTACCCATCCCGGTCGCCAACGACTCGGGGATGGCGACGTGATCGCACACTCCGATGTACGCGAAGCCGTGTTCGTCGGCGGCACGGGCGACGCGGGCCATCTCGTCCGGTCCAGCCGTCCGTTCCCAGTCGGACACGAAGTAGTTGCTCTGGGCCTGGATGGGCAACTGGATCCCGTAGATCCGCTCCCCCGGCGCCACCGTGAACATGGGCGGGCACCGTAGCCGGTCGGCCCGGATGCTTGACTGAGCACAGTCACGAAGGGGGATCGCAGACATGACCATCGACCGCACCGCGCCCTACGACGGGTTCGAAGGCCGCGTCGGGCGCACCATGGCCGGGAGCGAACCGGCGTGGCCGAGGCGACCGACCGCGCCACACGGTGCCGCCAACGTGATCGTCGTGCTCCTGGACGACGTGGGCTTTTCGGACATCGGCTGTTACGGCGGCGAGATCCGCACGCCCAACATCGATCGCCTCGCCGCCGAAGGCGTACGTCTCGCCAACTTCCATGTGAACCCGATGTGCTCACCGACCCGGGCCGCTCTCCTCACGGGCGTGAACGCCCACCGGGCCGGGATGGGACACATCGCCCAGGACGACCCAGGGTTTCCCGGGTATGCCGCTGAACTCGCCGAGAACGTCGTCACCGCGGCGGAGGTGTTCAAGGCGAATGGGTACGCCACGCTCATGGTCGGCAAGTGGCACCTGTGCCGGGACTCCGATCAGTCCGCCGCCGGGCCGCAGCATTCGTGGCCGTGCCAGCGCGGCTTCGACCGTTTCTACGGAATCCTCGAGGCGTTCACGAACGTCCATCAGCCGCACGCGTTGGTTGAGGACAATCACGTCGTCGAAGTCGACCGCTACCCGGACGACTACTACCTCACGGATGACCTCACCACCAAGGCCCTCTCCATGATCAAGGAGCGCAAGGCGTCCAACCCTCGCCAGCCGTTCTTCCTCTACGTCGCCCACCCTGCCGCCCACGCCCCGCTGATGGCCCCGGCCGAGGACATCGCCCGCTACGCCGATACGTACACGAAGGGGTGGGACGCCATCCGCGCCGAACGTCACGAGCGTCAACTCGCGACGGGTGTCATCCCACCCGGCACCGCACTCGCCCCTCGCAACGCCGAAGCAGGGGCCGACGTTCCCGCCTGGGCCGACCTCGGCACCGAGCGGCAGCAGCTGTTCGCCCGTTACATGGCCGTGTACGCCGCCATGATCGATCGGGTCGACCAGAACATGGGTCGGCTGCGCGCCGAACTCGAGGCGATGGGCGAGTGGGACAACACGGTGGTGGTGTTCCTGTCGGACAACGGGGCGTCGAAGGAGGGCGAGTCCACCGGTAGCACGAACTACTACGCGCACCTCTCGTACCAGTTCCGGCCGGAACCGGACGACATCGGACCCGACCTCGCCCGGTTCGACGACATCGGCTCGCCGCGCACCATGACCCACTACCCCCGCGGATGGGCCATGGCCGGCAGCACGCCGTTCCGGCTCTACAAGACGTTTGCTCATGCCGGGGGCCATCAGGTGCCGTGCATCTGGCACTGGCCCGGCGGCCTTGACGCCGCACCACCCGATACGGCGCGACGCCAGTACGGCCACTGCATCGACGTGCTGCCGACGCTGATCGATCTGCTCGGCCTGACGAGGCCGGAGACACGGCACGGTGAGTTGGTGAAGCCGATGGATGGCACGTCGCTCGCCGACGTGCTGCGCGACCCCGCCGCTGACGAAGCTCGCACTGAGCAGTACTACGAGTTGCAGGGAAACCGGGGGCTGTACCGCGACGGGTGGGAGGTCGTTGCCCGGCACCTGCGCAACACCGCGTTCACGGACGACGAATACGAGTTGTACGACCTGCTGGCCGACCCGACGGAACTGGCGAACCTCGCGTCTACCGACCCGGAGCGCCTCGCCGCACTCGCCCGACGATTCGACGACGTCGCTCACGAGAACCAGGTGTGGCCGATGGACGAGGGGTCTGGCTGGCGATGGATTGCCCGGCGCCCGGGCGATGCGTTGTACGAGGACGCCGTCACCATCTATCCGGGTACTCCCACCCTCGATCGATGGCGGTGCAACCGCCTCATCCACCAGCGCCACTTTTCGATCACCGTGGCGGTCGACGTCACCGATGGGGATCGGGGCATGCTCGTCGCCCACGGGGACCAGGGTGGCGGGTACGCGCTGTACCTCGACGGCGGGCATGCCTGGTTCGTGCACAACGATGGGCATGGCCGTCTCGCGCGCATCGACGGTGGTCCCTTCGGGCCGGGCGCCGATCAACGCCTGACGGTACGGGTGGAGGCGCCGGGTCAGGGGCGCTGGAACATCGCATTGGATGTAACCGGCGAGGAGCGGGGCCGGGTCGACGGTGTCGCCATGCCGTTCCCGATGGCTCCGTTCGAGGGCATCGACATCGGGATCGACCGTCGTTCACCGGTCGACTGGGCGCTCTACGAGCGCGAAGGCCCATTCCCGTTCACCGGCCGTTTGCACTGGGTGCGCTACGAACCGGGTGAACGAGCACCCGACGCGCCCGCCCGGTTCGTGGAGTTCGTGAAGGAGATGGGCGCTCGTTTCGAGTGACCCACTCAACACTTCGAGTCAGCCGCGTTCGCGACGCAGGCGCTCGCTTGCTTCCTTCAGTCGGCGCTTCTCGTCGGCGTTGAGCCCGTCCATGCCCACCGCCGAGATCTTGTCGAGTAGCCGATCCACCTCAGCCTGATCGGCCGTGGCGGTCGGCGACGACCCTGCCCACGGCCCGCTCACCACGACCTGACCACCACCGGCCCCACGCTTGGCGCGGGGTTGACGGCTGGCGCGTGCCGACCGATGACGAGGTTTGAGATGGGGAATCCATGCCTGTTCGGCCCCAAGGCCGTATCGGCGTCCGACCAGCAGCCCAGTCGCCAGCGAGACGACCAACACGGTGAGGTACTCCACGCCTCGCGCGCCGAGGAGGTCGAGCACCTCGGCACCGACGATCACGATTGCGATGATCCAGCCGGGGATCCCGAAGAAGAACTGCGCACCAGGGTGCTCGACCACGTACAGCACGAAGATCGCCAGTTCGACGTACCGCAGTCCGCCGATCGGCACGTTCAATGCGGTGGCCGTGAGGCCCGGCAGCACGAACAGGAACGCCAGCAGGACAGTGAACTTCACGCGCCCGATCTGCGCCTCGATGTCCCGACCGAACCACCAGAAGATGGCGATGCGGATGATGGTCCCGAGCGAGTTGGCATCGGAGTTGCTGGCGAAGGGCCATGTGACGAGGCGCCAGACCTGACCGTCCTTGACCTTCTCCGGATCGAGGATCAGCTTGAAGATGAAGGCGTGATCGGCCTGTGCCGCCCAGACGAACAGCATGGCGACGCAGACGAGCGACACCAGCACGGTGGTGGTGACGTCGAGGGCACCGACGCGGAACCACGGGTCGTCGTGGTGGCGGCGGGGCGGGAACGAAAACCGGAAGCGTCCTGCCATGGTCCTCAGACCTTACCGCCCGTCAGCGGGCCCGACAGGGCGAGAGGGGCCAGGCCGCGGGAAGTGCGGCCGGAACGCACGATTACCGTGCGCTGAGGCACCACTTCGTCGCTAGAGGCGCTCGATGATCGTGACGTTGGCCTGGCCGCCACCCTCGCACATCGTCTGGAGGCCGTAGCGGCCACCGGTGCGCTCGAGTTCGTGGAGGAGCGTGGTCATCAGCCGCGCTCCGGTGGCGCCGAGCGGATGGCCGAGCGCGATCGCCCCACCGTTCACGTTGACCTTGGCGTGGTCGAACCCGGTCTCCTTCAACCAGGCGAGGACGACGGGCGCAAAGGCCTCGTTGATCTCGACGAGGTCGATGTCGTCCGGTGTCAGCCCGGTCCTGGCGAGGGCCCGCTTCGTGGCCGGGATGGGGGCGGACAACATCATGATCGGGTCGTCGGCCAGCACGCTGATGTGGTGGATGCGCGCCCTCGGCGTGAGGCCGTGATCCTTGATGGCCTGCTCGCCGGCGATCAGGAGGGCCGCTGATCCGTCGGAGATCTGCGAGGCCACCGCGGCGGTGATCCGCCCGCCCGGCGTGAGCGTGGCGAGCGAGCGGATCTTCTCGCGGTTCGGTTCACGCGGGCCTTCGTCGAAGCTGAGCCCGTTGAGCGGCGAGATCTCGGCCTCGAACCGGCCCTCGGCCCTGGCGCGTAGGGCCCGTTCGTGCGATTCGATGGCGAACGCCTCCATCTCCTCACGGGTGATATCCCACCGCTCGGCCATCATCTCGGCGCCCACGAACTGGCTGACCTCGCCCGCTCCGTAGCGGGTCGTCCAACCAGGCGATGTCGAGTACGGCGTGGCGAACCCGAGCGCCTCCCCGGCCGTCATGGCCGACATCATCGGGATCATGCTCATGTTCTGCACGCCACCGGCGACGACGAGATCCATGGTGCCGCTCATCACGGCCTGGGCAGCGAAGTGCACCGCCTGCTGCGCCGAGCCACATTGACGGTCCAACGTCACGCCAGGGACGTGTTCGGGCAGTCCGGCCGTGAGCCAGCATGTACGGGCGATGCAGCCGGCCTGCGGGCCGACGGAGTCGACATTGCCGAACACGACATCGTCGACGGCACCAGGATCGATGCCCGAGCGCTCAATGAGCGACTTGATGGCGTGGGCGCCGAGGTCGGCCGGATGAACCTGGGACAGCGATCCGCCCCGTTTTCCAACAGGCGTGCGGACGGCTTCGACGATGAATGCTTCGGGCATACCCGCAAGTCTCGCCCGCCACACCCCGCCGTCACGTATTCTGGTTTGGGCCGTTGGACCCTCGTGGACAGGGCATTACGCGCGTAAGGTAGAGCGACGAACACCCAGGTCGCGATCGGAGGCCCTCGATGAGCAGGGAACAACTGGTGGAGATGGCTCGGCGGGGTATCGAGCACGGGAAGAACAACACGCAGAGCCAGACCGACGACGTCGTGCGGGTCCCGGCCAAGCACTACTACGACCCGGAGCGTTGGCGGCTCGAGGTCGACCGCATCTTCAAGCGGCTCCCGCTCATGCTCGGCTTCTCGAGCGAACTGCGCGAGCCCGGTTCGTATCGCGCCATGGAAGTGGCGGGCGTGCCCGTGCTGCTTGCCCGCGGCGACGATGGCGCCATCCGGGCGTTCGTCAACACGTGCAGCCACCGCGGCGCTCAGCTCGTCGACGACGGCAACGGCCAGATCGCGAAGTTCAGCTGCCCGTACCACGGTTGGGTCTACAACACCTCGGGTGACTTCGTCGGCATGCCCGACTCGCGCGACTTTGGCGCGGTCGACAAGGCCTGCCTCAGCCTCACGCCGTTGCCGGTGTCCGAGCGCGCAGGGCTCATCTGGGTGATCCTGACCCCGGGCTCCACCGTCGACTTCGATGCGTTCCTCAAGGGGTACGACGAGATGCTGGAGCACCTCGGCTTCGCCGACTGCCACGTGGTGGGTCGCCAGAGTCTCGTCGGCGCCAACTGGAAGGTGGCCTACGACGGCTACCTCGACTTCTACCACCTGCCCATCCTCCACGCGAAGAGCTTCGGCCCGGACATCTCGAGCAAGGCGGTCTACACGGCATGGGGCCCCCACCAGCGGGTGGCCGGGCCGGACCGTCACTACGAAGTGCTGGCCACGCTGCCCGAGGACGAATGGGATGTCTCGAAGCTCGTCGGTGGGGTGTGGACGATCTTCCCGCATGTTTCCATCGCCGCCTTCGACGCCGGCGGCAAGGTCTACATGGTGTCGCAGTTGTTCCCCGGTGACACCCCGGACGACTCCATCACCGTGCAGAACTTCGTGCACACCCTGCCCCCCGATGAGGAGCAGGCCGCGCTGGTGGCCGACCGCATGGCGTTCCTCATGTCCGTCGTGGCCGACGAGGACTACTACACGGGACGCCGCATCCAGAAGGCGCTCAAGACCGGGGCCAAGCCCGAGGTGCTGTTCGGGCGCAACGAAGGGGGCGGTCAGCGCTTCCACCGCTGGGTGCAAGCCTTCATCGACGCCCCCGACGACGATGCGCTCAACCTGCTCCTCGCCGAAGGCATCGACGCCCACCGCTGAGATCCTTCAACGGAACTACGCTCCGCGGCTATGCGTGAGCTTCCGTGGATCATCTCGGTGGATGATCATGTGATTGAGCCGGCCACAGTGTGGTCGGACCGGCTGGCGTCGAAGTATGCGAACGTCGGGCCGCGCATCGTGCGGGCTCCTGTCAAGGAAATGACGTTCATCGGCGGCAAGTTCACGGCGATTCCCGGCGAACCCGGTGACCCCGGCCCGCCCGTCGATTGGTGGTTCTACGGGGACTTGCGCCGTCCTCTGATCCGCCTCGACACCGCGGTCGGTGTGCCACGCGACCAGATCACGCTCACCGGCATCACGTACGACGACATGAGGCCCGGCTCGTACCTCGTCGGGCCTCGCCTCGAGGACATGGACATCAATCACACCGAGGCGTCGCTGTGCTTCCCGACCTTCCCGCGTTTCTGCGGCCAGACCTTCCTCGAAGCACCGGACAAGGACCTCGCCCGCCTGTGCGTGGAGGCCTACAACGACTGGATGGTCGAGGAGTGGTGCGGCCCCTCGGGCGGGCGTCTGATCCCGCTGTGCCTCGTGCCGTTGTGGGACCCGGTCCTCGCCGCGGCTGAGGTGCGCCGTAACGCCGAACGGGGCGTACACGCCGTGTGCTTCACGGAACTCCCGACGAACCTGAACCTGCCCTCCATCCACTCGCGAGATGGGCACTGGTTGGCGTTCATCGAGGCGTGCGAGCAGAGCGAGACCGTGATCTGCATGCACATCGGGTCCGGGTCCAAGATGCCGTCGACATCGCCCGACGCTCCGCCCGCCGTCGGGTCAACACTCACGTTCGCCAACTGCTGTTTCTCGATGGTGGACTGGCTGATGTCCGGTCACTTCACCCAGTTCCCCGAGCTGAAGGTGGCGTACAGCGAGGGCCAAATCGGTTGGATCCCGTACATCCTCGAGCGGGCCGATGTGGTGTGGCGCGAGAACCGGGCGTGGGGCGGTGTGGCCGACAAGGTGCTCGAACCGCCGAGCGAGTTGTTCCGCAAACACGTCTACGGGTGCTTCTTCGATGATGCCCACGGCCTGAAGAACATCGAGGCCATCGGCGTCGACAACGTCACGTACGAAAGCGACTACCCGCATTCGGATTCCACCTGGCCACACACCGCGAAGCTCGCCGCCGAGCAGACGGCCGACCTCTCCGACGACGTCGTGTACAAGGTGATGCGGGGCAACGCCATCAAGATGCTGCACCTCACCCACCTGTCGTGAACCCGTCGAGCGTGCCCGGGTTGCCGGCCACGGTTCCCGGCGTGTTGGCGTGGGCGGCCGATCGGTTCGGTGACCGTGAGGCGGTGGCCGAGGGCGCGCTCCGGCTCTCGTTCCGGGAACTCGATCAGCAGGTGTCGGGGGCGGCGGCGGCGTTCGTGGCCGACGGGCTCGGCTTTGGCGAGAGGGTGGCCATCTGGGCGCCCAACATCTCCGAGTGGATTGTCGCGGCGCTCGGGGCGCTGCGGGTCGGTGGGGTGCTCGTCCCCCTCAACACCCGGTTCAAGGGCGCAGAGGCGGCCTACGTACTGGCCAGGAGCCAGGCGGCGGTACTCGTCTGCGTCAACGGGTTCCTCGGGACCAATTACGTCGGCTCGTTGGCGGACGCGGGCGAACCATTGCCGGCGTTGCGACGGATCGTGATCCTGCGGGGCGCCGTGCCGCCGGGCGCTGTGCCGTTCTCGGAGTTCCTCCTCGGCGCCACGGACGAGTCGGCCACTGAAGCGATGCGCCGGGCCGCCCAACTCGACGCCGACGACCTCTCGGACATCATCTTCACGTCGGGCACCACCGGGCGACCGAAGGGTGTCATGGCCACGCACGGCCAGACGGTGCGGGCGTTCGAGGACTGGAGCGGCATCGTCGGCCTCACCGAGCGCGACCGCTACCTCATCGTCAACCCGTTCTTCCACACGTTCGGATACAAGGCGGGCATCGTCGCCTGCCTCATCCGTGGGGCCACCATCATCCCCGAGCCGGTCTTCGACGTCGCCGCCGTCCTCCAGCGCGTCAGCGACGAGAAGGTCACCATGCTGCCCGGCCCGCCGACGCTGTACCTGTCCATCTTGAACCATCCCGATCGGGCGCGGTACGACCTGTCGTCGCTGCGCCTCGCCGTGACGGGCGCCGCCGCCGTGCCCGAGGAGATGATCCGCCGGATGCGCACGGAGTTGACGTTCGCCACCATCGTGACGGGATACGGGCTCACGGAATCGACTGGGGTGGTGTCCATGTGCCGGCCGCAGGATGACTCTCACACGATCGCCACCACATCCGGCCGCGCGATGCACGACGTCGAGGTGCGAGTGGTCGACACGGACGGTGCCGAAGTCCTCCGGGGGCGCCCGGGGGAGATCGTCTGCCGGGGCTACCAGGTGACGCAGGGGTACTTCGAGGACCCGGATGCCACGACCGCCGCCATCGACGCCGGCGGGTGGCTCCACACCGGTGACGTCGGGGTGATGGACGACGCCGGGTACCTGCGCATCACGGACCGCATCAAGGACATGTTCATCGTGGGAGGGTTCAACGCCTACCCAGCCGAGATCGAGAACGCCCTGCTCGGTCACCCAGCCATCGCCCAGGTGGCAGTGGTCGGAGTGCCCGACGAACGAATGGGCGAGGTCGGGGTGGCGTTCGTGGTAGCGCGGACGGGAGCCATGGTCGACCCCGCTGAGATCATCGCCTGGTCGCGGACGCAGATGGCGAACTACAAGGTGCCGCGCCGCGTCGTGGTGGTCGACGCGCTGCCCTTGAACGCCAGCGGAAAGGTATTGAAGTTCCAACTTCGCGAGTTCCAACTTGGCGACAGTGCCTGAATTCACGTGCGATTAGTTGCTGAGAGCAACTAAAGTCGTAGTTGCGTGAACAGCAACCCCCTCAGGACCCTCCGACTCCACCGCGACTTCCGCCGCCTGTGGTTGTCCGCCGTGGTGTCCGATGTCGGGACCTGGATGCAGGTGGTCACGGTCAGCGTGCTCGTGGCCACCACGAGCCAGAGCGCCGCCTCGACCGCGCTCGTCTACTCGGCGTTGTTCCTTCCGCAGGGCATCTGCGCCCCGCTTGGTGGGCTGCTGGCCGACCGGTTCGACCGTCGCCATGTCGCCATCACCGTCCAGGTCGTCCAGGCCGGCATCGCCGGGGTCCTCGCCCTCATGGTGCACGGCGGCGTCACCTCGCCGTATGTGCTCGCCCTGATGGTGGCCATCCTCGGATGTGCCAACGCCATCGGGCAACCGGCCTACTCCGCCATGATCCCGCAGCTGGTGCCCCGGTCCGACCTCTACCCCGCGGTCTCGCTCGGGGCGGTCAGTTGGAACGCCGGACGCATCCTCGGCCCTGTGCTGGCCGCCGTCACTGCGAGCGTGTGGGGTGCCGCTGGCGCCATCGGGGCCAACGCCATCAGCTACCTCGTCATGGCCGGCGTGATGCTCACCATCCGTCGCCCGCTCAAGGGAGGCGGCCATGTCGAACTGCGCGAGGTGCGTCACGAACTCGTGTCGGCGGCGAGACTCATCTGGCGGACGCCCACGCTGCGCCTGATGCTCCTCAGCCTGGCGCTGATGCAAGCCACGCTTCCCACCCTGTTCAGCCTGGTGCCTTCGTATGCCGAGGAGGTCGGCGGCGGCGAGCACCTGCCCCAGGTGCTCTTCACGGCTATCGGGCTCGGAGCGCTCACGGTGGCGTTGTTCGCGTCGGCGTTGGCCCGTCACTTCGGCCGGGCCCGGGTCCTGACATTGCTGATGTTGGGTGGCGCATCGACGATGATCCTCGCGTCCCAACTGCACGGCGCCATCCCGGCCACGCTGATGTGCTTCGCCTTCGGCGCCACGGCCACCCCCGGATTCGTGCTGATCGGCGGCGTAGTGCAACGAGAAGCACCAGAGCATTTCCGGGGTCGCGTCACCTCACTTCAGGTGGCCGTGATCGGTCTGGTCTTCGGCGTGATGGCACCGCTCAGCGGCTACCTGGCCGACGAGGTATGGGGCCTCCGTGTGCAACTCGCCGTCTCCGGCACGGTGCTCGCCGTGGTGGTGCTGGCCGCCGTCGTATTCAAGCCCGGCCTGGCGGCATTGGTCGATGGCAACGACCCGGTCCCCGTCCGGGAAGAACGCCGCCAAGAGCGCGCCCTCGCCTGATCACGGCCACGGCCACGGCAAGCCGAGCGACGTCGCGGCGTCGGATGCCTTCATCACGAGCCGGAGCGGAGAGGCCGCCAGCGCGACGAACCCGAAGTGTGTGTAGAAGCCGGCGGCCCGCTCGTGCAGCGCGTCGATGACGATCAGTCGGCCCCCGGCCACCCGCACCGCATCGACCGCCCGGCCAACCGCATCCACGAGAAGTGCCGCCCCCAGCCCCTCCCCCTGAAGGGTCCGGTCGAGGGCCAGACGGGCAAGCAGGATCGCCGGGATCACATTGGGCGAGCCACGCCCGATCTTGGCTGGCAGGCCTTCCCGACGCACTTCGTGTGGGCACAGGCTCATGTACGCCACCACCCGCTGTTCGCCGTTGGACCACACGAACGTTCGCGCCGTTCCCATACGATCGGCGTTCAGGGCGGAACCGATCAGCCAGTCATCCAGCGCTGACTCGCCGCAGTCGAAACCATCCAGCAGGTGCTCGGCGCGAAACCGTTCGGAACTGAAGGGCAATGCCGTCAGCGCCGCTCGAAGGCTGGCTTCTTCGCCACCCGGCCTACTGCCTTCGCGAGCGCCGCCACCGGAACGCCCGGTCCGTCGAGAGCCGCGATCAACCGCTCGAAATACTCGTCGTCGACTTTCGTGAAGGTGTGCTCCGCGATCACGCGTTCCGCACGGTCCGCGGCGGCGCGCACGATGAACGCACTCATCGACTCGTCCACCAACTCGCTGGCGTAACGAATCCGGTCAGCGCGTTCCGGCTCGATTCGAGCCTCGATCCGATCCGTACGTGTAGCCACTGTGCGCTCACCTCCGCCGGACATTGTACGGCATTCGTCAATACGACGCACGACGACAACGGCGCCGGGCGTGGCGATCGGCGAGTGCTTCGGCCCACGGCCCGAGTACGGCGATAGGGAACGAATCTGGGTACCGGGCGGTCCCTCGGGTACCGTGCTCTCCACGTGAGCGGCAACCCCCTGCAGACCCTCCGTCGCCACCGAGACTTTCGGCGCCTGTGGCTGTCGGCCGTGGTGTCCGATCTCGGGACGTGGATGCAGGCGGTGACGGTCAGCGTGCTCGTCGCCACCTCCAGCGGGAGTTCGGGTGCGACCGCTCTCGTGTTCTCCGCCCTGTTCTTCCCCCAGGGCCTCGTGTCTCCCATCGGCGGCCTCATCGCCGACCGGTTCGATCGCCGCAAGGTCGCCATGACGATGCAGTGGATCCAGGCGGTCTTGGCCACCGTGCTGGCCCTTCTCGTCCACGCCGGCGTTCGATCGCCCTTGGCGCTCGCCGGTGTCGTGCTGGTCCAGGGGTGCGCCAACGCCATGAGCATGCCGGCGTACGTGTCGATGATCCCGCTGCTCGTGCCGCGCGAGGAACTGCTCAGTGCCCTCTCGCTGTCGGGGATCACGTGGAACACCGGACGGGCGATCGGGCCAGCGCTCGCGGCTATCACCACGGCGGTCTGGGGGCCGGCCGCCAGCATCGGGGGCAACGCCATCAGCTACGTCGTGATGGCGCTGATGCTCACCACCATTCGTCGCCCACTGCACGGGGGCGGTCATGTCGATCTGCGCAAGGCCCGCTCCGAAATCGCCGCCGGGGCGCGGCTCGCGTGGCGCACCCCCGGTCCGCGCATTGTCCTCATCTCGGCCGTGGCCATGCAGGCCTGCATGTGCACGATGTTCAGCACCATTCCCACGCTTGCCAGCAAGATCGACGAATGGCCCCGCCTGCCGATGGCGTTGTTCGCGTGCATGGGTGCTGGGGCGCTCATCGGCGCCGTCTTCGTCGCCAGTGTGACGATGAGGCTCGGTCGGGCGCGCGTCCTCACCGGCCTCATCCTCCTCGCCGCAACGGCCATGACCATTGCGGCCAACGCCCGGTCGATCCCGGTGGCGTTGTTCGCCTTGGTGCTGTTCGGCATGTCGTCGCCCGTGTCGTTCATCGTGTGCGGATCGGTCGTGCAGCGCGATGCCCCCGAGCAGTTCCGGGGCCGCGTCGTGTCCATCTACTCGGCGGTCGTTGGACTCAGCTTCGGGACGTTCTCGGTGGCAATCGGGTACTTGGCCGACCACGTCGGGCTTCGCCAGACAGTGCAGACCTCGGCGGTCGTGCTGGCGTGCCTCGTCCTGTTCACCCGGTGGCGCTGGCGGTCATGGCGCACGATCATCAACGGGTCCGATCCGCCAGCGCTGTGGCGACCCCACCGCACCGCCGCCTGAGCACGCTCAACTCGATGGGATACTCACCTCGTTCAACTCGTCCACCACGTCGAACAGGTCCCCGTACGTGTAGAAGTCGACGGCGATGATGTTGGGCTTGCGACCCCGCTCCGCCACGCAGCGATCGACACGCTGCATGAGGATGTCGTGCCCGTTCGCCACCTCGGCCTTCTGCGGCGACGCCGGGTTCGCCGAGATCCAGTGGTTCATCAGCAGCAACGGGCTTCCGGACGTGCCTCGACCGACACCGCAGTGGAAGTCGTCGACCGACTCGAACTGGTACGGGGTGTCCTCGAGGAGGCCGTCGAAGCCCCTTGGATACCAATCGGCGCGCCCAGCCGAGTTCTCGGACATCAGCACCACGTTGCGTTTCGTCTCGATCATCTCCCGCAACGTCGGCAGCGGCGCACCCGGCGTGTAGTGGAAGGCGCGACGGTCGAGGCGCGACGCGTGCACAGCCGTCTCGAGATCAGCGGCACTCACGTGATCCTCGATGATCAACACGACGACCTCATTGGGGTTCTCCTTCAGGAACCCGTTGATGAGCGAGAAGGTCTTGGTGATCGGAGTGGCCCCCAGTTCACAGAACCCGTGGCACAGGAACACCTGCGGTGTGGCGTCGGGCGCACCGGTCCCGCCGGTCATGGCGAACATGCGGTCGAGTATTTCGCGTTCGTCGTTCGTGATGTCGGCGTTGGCGATGCGACGGTCCGCCGCTGACCCGAAATCCGTGCGAACGATGCCCCCGACATCGATGCCATAGTGGGCGTCGATGAGGAAGGCCCGTACCCCCTTGGCGAGTTGGGCACCGATCCCGCCGGTGTGCCGCTTCACGAACCACCCCTGCTCGCCGCTGGCCGACATCGAGTTGTGGGTACCGGCGAATACGACCTCGTCGAGTTGTCGGTCACACAACTCGACGTGGCCGTTGCACCCCTTGCCGTTCGGATCCGGGGCCACTGAGTGGGTGGCGTTCAGTGAGCGGTACAGCGAAAACCCGCCGAACGCGATCAGGACGGCGATCGATGCGATGACTGCGGTGCCGATCACCGCGACACGGCGCAGGGTCTGCGACTGTCGACCGTCGCCCGACCCCGACCAGCCCTGTGCTCCCACCACGTCGAGCACGGCCACCAGGCCGATGAACGCCAGGAACAGTCCAATCGACCTGGCGACGACGGCCACCATCACCTCTGGGTAGACCGCCACGAGCACGCCGACAGAGACGATCAGCGCGCCGAGGATTCCGTGCAGCTTCGGGCGGATCCACTCCGCTCTCGCCCAGTCGAGAGCAGATCGAATCTGCGCTCGGATCCTCTCCTCACCGGCAACCAGTGCCGCCATCGTCACCACGATGCCGGCGCTGAAGACCACCCGAGCAATGAGCATGAGCACGTGCGTCGCCGATCGGAACACGGCGCGAAGCGCGGCACGGTGTTCCGCACCATCGACCAGTCGCGACACCACCGCGACACCCACGATCAGCACGGTGATCCACAGGAGTCCGGATGCCACCAAGCCGACACCGATCCGCAACACCGTGCGTCGCCGATCGTGCGAGCGGATGAGTGCCGCCGTGAACGATCCGGCGGCGAGCGCGCCCAAGGGCCAGAGCAGCCAGCCGGTGAACGACGCCGTTCGGACGACGGTGTCGAGCGTCGTGTTCTGCGACAGACCGACGGCGACCTTGAGCGCGCTCGCCGGAATCTTGTCGG
>JBKJJS010000180.1:0-6969 GCA_046597895.1 Ilumatobacteraceae bacterium | reverse complement strand
TGGATTCCGGCCGGAGCGCGCTCGACATCGTCAACGACGTGTTGCTCGACGGCATGAAGGTCGTCGGCGATCTCTTCGGCTCCGGGCAGATGCAGTTGCCGTTCGTGCTCCAGTCGGCCGAGACGATGAAGATGGCCGTCGCCCATCTCGAGCCCCACATGGAGAAGGTCGGCGGCAGTACGACGAAAGGCACCGTCGTACTCGCCACGGTCAAGGGCGACGTCCACGACATCGGCAAGAACCTCGTCGACATCATCCTCACCAACAACGGCTACACCGTGCACAACCTCGGCATCAAGGTCTCCATCAGCGACCTCATCGCGAAGACGAAGGAGACCGAGGCCGATGCCATCGGGATGAGCGGCCTCCTCGTCAAGAGCACCCTCATCATGCGTGAGAACCTCCAGGAACTCAACGATCTCGGGCTCTCCGACACCCCGGTGCTGCTCGGCGGCGCCGCGCTCACCCGCACATACGTCGAGAAGGATCTCCGTGGCCTGTATCAGGGTCGGGTGTTCTACGGCCGTGACGCGTTCGAGGGCCTGCACACCATGGACAAGCTGATGACCATGAAGCGCTCCGGGGAGTGGGACCCGGACTTCGGACGGGTCACGGGCGGGCGCAACCTCCCTCCGCGCCGAAGCGAGCGGTCCGCCGCCGTCGACCGTTCAACGATCCCTGCCCGTTCACCGGATGTCGTGACGGACAACCCCGTCTTCCGGCCGCCGTTCATCGGCTCACGCGTCGTCAAAGGCGTCGCCCTCGATGCCATCGCTGAGTACATCAACGAGACGGCGTTGTTCCGGAACCAGTGGCAGTACCGGCCCGAGAAGGGCGAGGCGGACGACGCCTTCAAGGCCCGTATCCGCCCAATCCTGCGCCAGCAACTCGCGGCAGCGAAGGCCTCAGGGGTGCTCATTCCGCAGTTGGTCTACGGCTACTTCCCGGCGAACGGCGACGGTGACGAACTCGTCATCTGGACGGACGAGCTCCGCAACACCGAGGCGGCCCGGTTCGCCTATCCGCGCCAGGCCGAGCCGCCCTACCTCTGTATCGCCGACTTCTTCCGCCCACTCGGCGACGGACCCCGCGAAGGCAACCTCGACTTCGCGGCGTTCCACATCGTGTCGATGGGTGGCCGGGTGAGCGAGGAAGCCGCCACGTTGTTCGCCGCCAACCGCTACCAGGAGTACCTGACGCTGCACGGACTGGGCGTGGAGATGGCCGAAGCCCTCGCCGAGTACTGGCATCGCCGCATCCGCGAGGAGTGGGGCTTCGCCGATGAGGACGGCCCGAGCTTGGCTGGCCTGTTCCGCCAGCAGTATCGCGGCGGGCGGTACTCATGGGGATACCCGGCGTGCCCCGACCTCGAAGACAACGCCACCGTGGCCGCCTTGCTCGGTGCCGAACGACTTGGCCTTGAGGTCAGCGAGGAGACCGGCTGGCAGTACCAACCGGAGCAGACGACGTCCGCCCTCATCTGCCACCATCCGATGGCGAAATATTTCGTCGCCCGTTGACGGTGCCATTACCCCTGCCTTACCCAATTCCTCATCATCTACCAACTGACTCACAAAGCGGCGTCCCGAACCCCACTGGTGAGCCGGCCACCACCGAGGACCACGGCTCGCTCGAGTTCCTCCTGACCTTCGAGCGGGCGGCGTAGACCCGGGGTCAGATCTGCGTCGGCTGATGGCGAGCCCATGCCGCGGCGAGCGCGGCATAGCGACCTTCTCGGCCGATCAGCTCATCGTGCGTGCCCAGCTCCACGAGGTGACCGTGGTCGACGACGGCGATGCGGTCCGCTCGGCGCACCGTGGTGAGCCGGTGGGCGACAACCACGACGGTGCGACCACCCATCAGGTGTTCCATCGCTCGTTCGACCACGGCCTCGGTGCCCGGATCGAGGTTGGACGTCGCTTCGTCCAGCACGAGCACCGCCGGGTCCACCAACGCCGCCCTCGCCAGCGACACCAGCTGTCGTTCGCCCGCTGAGAGTCGGCTCCCGCGCTCTCTCACCTCGGTGTCGAGTCCATTCTCGAAGGCCGAGAAGCGCTCCCAGGCCCCGATCGCCACGACGGCCTGCTCGACCTCAGCATCAGTGGCGGTCGCCCGGGCGAACCGGATGTTGTCCCGGATCGAGCCGGCGAACAGGAACCCTTCCTGGGGCACCACCACGATGCGATCCCGCAACGATGCCAGCGTGGAGTGGCGGAGGTCGACACCGCCGAATGACACCGTCCCCTCCGTGGGGTCGTAGAGCCGGGCGACGAGCTTGGCGAGCGTGGACTTCCCCGCGCCTGTTGGGCCGACCAACGCCAGCCGTTCGCCATCGCCGATGGTCAGGGTGACACCGTCCAGCGCGGTGCGGCCCTGTCCACCGGCGTAACCGAACGACACGCCGTCGACCACGACCGCGCCTCGGGGCGGGAGATCCACCGCGGCCGGCCGCTCGTCGATGTCCGGCTCGGTGTCCAGCAATCCGTAGAGCTTGTGCAGCGAAGCGCCCGCCGACTGGACGGTGTTGTAGAGCTGCGAGAGCTGCTGCACGGGCTCGAACATGAAGGACAGCATCAACACGAAGGCGCCAACAGTCCCGATGGAGATGTCGCCGCGGTGGACGAGCCAACCGCCGATTCCTACGGTGGCGCCGATGGCGACGACGCCCGCCAACTCGACGAGACCGAAGTACCAGGTCGACACTTTCACACCGTGAATGTGAGCGTCGTAGAGCGCCCGATTCGTCAGAGTGAAGCGGCGGGTCTGCTCGGCCTGACGCCCGTATGCCTGGATGACGCGGACCCCCGCGATGCCTTCCTGGAGCGATGACAGGTTCTGGCCGACCTGTTCGCGCACGGTGAGGTAGGCGGCGTTGGACACGCGCTGGAACCGAATGGACGCGAGGCCGAGGATGGGGAGTAGCGCAACGACGATGAGCGCGAGTTGCCACGACATCAGGAACAGCACGGCGAGCGAGACCACCAGGAGAATGCCATTGGACACGAACTGGAGCAGTCCCCACTGAATCAGCTCGCCCATCGACTCGATGTCGCTCGTCATGCGGGCCACGAGCACGCCCGCCTTCTCCCGATCGAAGAACGCCATCGATTGCCGTTGGAGTTGGCCGAACACCCGCACCCGAAGGTCGCGCAAAAAGGATTCTCCGGCCTGGTTCACGGCGACGAACATGCGCCGGCTGACGAAGTAACCGAGGAGCGCCATCGCGGCATACAGCGCGACCGCGGTGTTCAGCGCAGCCGTATCGGCTTGGCGAATCCCGTGGTCGATGCCGAATCGCACCAGCAGGGGACCCGACACGGTGGTGAGCGTCCAGAGCACGATGAGCGCGAGGGCCAGCGTGATCGTGCGCCGGTAGGGACGGGCAAACTGCAGGGTGCGGCGGAAAACGCCGACGACCTCGCGGCGATCGAGTTTGTCCTCCGGGTCGACGGAGCCGGGCGTCCACATGGCTCAGCCCACCCCCACGATGTCGTCGTCGGTGTCATGGGCCGCCCACGCCGCCAGGACTTCCCGATACCGGGGCTCCGTGGCGAGCAGTTCCTTGTGGGTTCCAATCGCCCCGACCCGGCCGCCGTCGAGTAGCACCACCGTGTCGGCCAGGGCGATGGTGGCGGGACGGTGGGCGATGACGACGGTGGTGCGCCCGGCCATGACCGTAGAAAGGGCGTCGCGGATCTCGTGCTCCTTCGACGGATCGACCGCACTCGTGGCGTCATCGAGCACGAGCACCCGCGGATCCGCCAGCACGGCGCGGGCGATCGCCACTCGCTGGCGCTGCCCGCCCGACAACGAGTATCCCCGCTCCCCCAGGATCGTGGCGTATCCGTCCGGGAGGTCCTGTACGAACTCGTGCACACCGGCCAGACGGCTCGCCCGCTCGACCCTCTCCGGGTCGGCCGTCGGGTCGGCAAAGGCGATGTTGGCGGCCACGGTGTCGTGGAACAGGAACGTCTCCTCGAACACGATGCCAACCGCGCCGCGCAGGTCGTGGAGGCGCAGTGCCCGTACGTCGACGCCATCGATCTCGATGGCACCGGACTGGACGTCGTAGAACCTCGTGAGTAACCGGGCGACGGTGGACTTACCAGACCCGGTGGCGCCGACCAACGCCACGGAGCTCCCGGCGGGGATGGTGAGATCGAAGCCATCGAGCACCGGGCGATTCGGGTCGTATCCGAATCTCACGTCGCGGAACCGCACACCACCTTGCCCGGCAGCCGGCAGTACCTGCGGCGTTGTCGGGTCCGCGACCTCAGGCACCGTGGCCAACACTTCGTGAACCCGCTCGAGGGCCGCCGCCGCCCGCTGCCCGAGCGCGACCGTCATCCCCAGGTTGCGCAGTGGCCAGATCATGAGGGCGAGATAGAGGTTGAAGGCCACGAGTTGCCCGATGGTGATGTGACCGTCGATTGCCCGGTGACCGCCGACGAGCAGGACGGTGATGAGGCCGATGTTCGGCAGCACATCGATGCCCGGCAGAAAGCGGCTGCGAATCGTGGCGGACCGCATCGACTCCCGCCTGATGTCCTCGGCCTCGGCGGCCAGCTTGCGGGCCTGGACCGGCTCGGCGCCAAAGCCCTTGACGACCCGGATTCCGGCCACGGTCTCCTCGACGACGGTGGCGAGTTGCGCCTGTTCCTGTTGCACAGCCATGACGGCCGGGTGGATCTGATGGGAGAACCGCCGGGCCAGCACGTTGATGAATGGCAACGGCAGGACGGCGAACAGCGTGAGGACCGGATCGAGCGTGAGGAGAATGGCCACACTCCCGCCGAGCAGCACGAACGACGAGATGGTGATGGGGATCATGACGACGAATGCCTGGATCTGCATCAGGTCACTGCTGGCCCGGCTCATCAGGCCACCCGTCTGCGAACGGTCGTGGAATCCCACGTGAAGGCGCATGATCTGGGCGAACAACTCCTCGCGCAGGTAGGTCTCCGTCCACCGGCTCTCCCTGAACGCGAACCACCGCCGCAGGCCAGTGCAGATCGCCGTCATCAGCCCGGCCACCATGATGAGCACCGACCACATGGCAAGGGAACCCGAGCGCTGCACGACCCCTTGGTCGATGCCGACCTGAGTCAGCTTCGGCACCACGATCTTGCCGATTGCGTAGAGCACACCGACCAGCACGCCGAGCGTCAGGCCAGCACGCTGACGTCGGAGCGTGACACGCAAGAGCTGCCAGCCGTCCGCCGACCCCCGATGCTCTCCTACCGACACTCCCTGACCACCACTCTCGCTACCGGGCCTTGCCCCTACGCCCAAGGTCTGGCCCCTCATGTCCGGACCGATCCATGTTCGGACAGCCACTGTACCGCTGGGTCCGCTCCGCAATGGTTGGGCTTTCAATGCGGTCTCGGGCAAGTGGCCGAGTCGGAGCGGCCGCGGGCCGCCCTCGGGTTGTGTGAACTACCCGTGATCCGTGACGGTCTTTCCCGCGGGAAATTGTCGCCCTCCGCCCAGCCCAGTGAGGTTCACTCAGGGCGTAGAGCCGAACATGAATCGTGCACGTTCGAGCCGCAGCACCTCGAACGACGTCATGTACTTCACGTTCATCTCGGCGCAGGCGTTCGAGATCTTCACGTTGCGGCGAGAGTTCGCCACCTTCTCGTGGGTCACCACCGTGTGCCCATCAGCGTGCGCATGGGCGACGAGGTAGGCGTCGGCGACGTCGAGGAAGATGGCGGCGGCCGACTGGTCGTTTCCACGTGCTGATCGCGCGCCGATTGTCGAGGTCGAAGTCGAGCGCGTCGCGGATCGTCGCCGCCGACACGATGTCGGCGTCGAACCGCAACGAGCCGACGAACGGAATCCGGTCCGCGCGGTTGGAGCGGGCAAAGTCGCGGTACCACTCCTGCCGTCGTTGGCAGCTGTACACCGTGTCGAGCAGGTCAGCGCTCGGGCGCGTAGTGACGTGGTCGCCCATTGTCCGGAAGTCGGGAATCGGCGCTCCCTCGGTTGGTGGGCGCGGCAAGAGCAGGAACCCGAGCGAGGTGTGGGTAGCTTCGGCGTACTTCTCGAGCTGCTTGACGGTCGGCTGCGATACGCCGAGTTCCCACTCGAAAAGCTTCGGGAACTTGGTGAGGAGGTGATCGTGATCGAGACGGGCCCGCTCGCGCGCCCATGCGTGCAGGCAACCCGTCGGCTCGGGGCCGGCTGACGAACAGGTCGGCATCGGCCCCGCGGTCGAAGCGCGTCCGGAACATCCTGCTCTCGCCGGATTGGTCCAGGAAACGTGAGCTGACGTAAGGGTCACTTCGTCTGCCGAAAAACCCTGTTACACCCCCTGAGTACCGTCCACCTCATGGTTGCACACGAACTCATCTTGGATCCCGAGCGGGTCGGTCTGGTCCACACCACCATTGCCTGCTCGGCCCTCATCGGACTTGCCAACCTTGCCGCCGCCGACCGTCGGGGCCTTGTCATCCCGACGTGGGCGGCACACGGTCTCAAGCCGTGTCCCTGCTGCACGTTGGTGGCCGAACCCGTGTGGGCGATCGCCGCGTAGCCGCCCGCCAGCGCGGCGAGTGAGTTGTCAGGCGTCGACCACCACGAATAACAGCTCGCACTCGCAGGCGGTTTTGCCGTTCAACAGCGCCGTACCGTTGCCCTTGCCCGCCCTGGCCGACATTCGACCGAGTTCGACGACCAACTCCAACGTGTCGCCCGGGCCGACCTGGCGGCGGAAGCGGGCGCGGTCGAGGCCGCCGAACAGCGGCAGCTTGCCGGCGAATCGGCCGTCCATGAGCACGGCGATCGCCCCCATCTGGGCAATGGCCTCGCACATCAGCACGCCGGGCAGCGTCGGTCGCCCCGGGAAATGCCCGGAGAAGAACCACTCCTCCCCGGTGAGACGCCAGAGTCCTGCGGCGGATTCGCCGGGGAGGAGTGGTTCTTCTCCGGGCATTTCCCGGGGCGACCGACGCTGCCCGGCGTGCTGAT
>JBKJJS010000294.1:0-5838 GCA_046597895.1 Ilumatobacteraceae bacterium | reverse complement strand
GAATGAGCCAAGATCGGGCGTTCTGCAGCAAGTGCGGTACTGCCCGCGGGGTTGGAGCGTTCTGCTCGGCCTGCGGCACCGCGTACGCGGCGCCGGTGGCACCGGAGCCGACGGGCTGGGTCCAGCGTGCGGCTCCGAAGTCGGGCGGCGGCAAGCCGATGCTCGGGCGGCTGTTCCTGGTGGTCGTCCTTGTCGTCGGCGCCGGCGCGATCGCTGCCGTCGGTAACGCACCGCGGGCAGCAGCACCGCGCCCGACGACACAGCCCGTCGTGACGTGGTCACCGCCCGAAGGCTTCCAGAAGACGAGCCAGGACCCGTCGGTCGCCTTCCGCTGGGTGGACCGTACAACCTGCGACACGGGGGATTCCTGCTGGGGGATGGAGATCGTGGCGCACGACGGATGCCCGGACGGCCTCTACGTCGAGTTGTCCATCCTCGATAGTTCAGGTGCCGCCATCGGATTCACGAATGACACCGTTGGCGCCATCCAGCGTGGCGGTCGAGCAAGACTGACGTTCGACACCTACGAGGACGCTGCCGACAAGGCGCGCCTCACGGAAGTGTCGTGCCGGTAGCGCCGCTGGGAACGAGGTGGACAGCAAGGGGGAGGGCTCGAATGAAGGCACTGATCCTGGTGCTCGTCGCGATGCTCGTGACGGCCTGTAGCGGTGCGGCCGCGTCGGCATCGACGAGCCAAGCACCGGACGCTCCTCGATCTACCACGCAGACAACCCAGGAACCAGCCCAGGAGGACCTGGACCCAGTGGCGTGTACGCTCGAGATGCGCACATACTCCGACCTGGCCAGCTGCGAGGGACCCTCGGAGGAGTACTCGATCAAGCTCGCCAAGGACTTCGATGGCAAGACGGTCGCCAGAATCATCGTCCCCGCGAAGGACCCACTCGAGATCCTCGCTGCCATGGGCTCCTATACCCGCGAGTGGAGCGTTGGCGCCGACAGCTTCACGGTGTTTGCCATCGGAAGCGAGACCGCCGCGGCTGAGGGGGGCTACAACCGCGGACGCATCTTCTGGAACAACGGCGGCCCCATCGACGTGCAGGTGTGCAAGGCGTACGTCACGATCGAGTCCCTCGAGACCTGCAATGACTTCAGTCAGCTCACTCTGACGAACTGAGAGGTGAGATGAAGCGACTAATCCTGGTGTCGGTGTTCGTGGTGGCGGTGCTGGCTTTGTCGGCGTGCGCCGGGAGCGCGACGCCATCGACGAGCCCAGCGGTGCGGGGAGCGTCCACGCTGAGCGTCCCATCGGCATGCCTTGAGGCCTTCGAGGCGGCCGCCGGCGTCGATGCAATGGCCGACACCGTTTCGGATCTCTACCCAGCCGTCGCCGCCTGCGCTTCGGCGAATGAGTGGGCGGCGGCCTTCGGCGCGGTTGATGGAGCCGGGTTCACGGGTACTGCTGATGAGGTCCTCAGCAACGTGTGCTTCGCCCCCGAGGTCAGCGCCCTGCCACTATGCCGAGAAGCCGGCCCAGGCTCGACGCAAGAGAACCAGCTCGAAGAGCGTGGCCCGGGCCTGACGATCAAGGCGGGCGACAGCGGAGCGGCAGATCTACAGGGCGGGACCTACCGCATCGCCTGGGACGCCAGCGGATGCACGATGTTCGAGCTCGAGTGGGCACCTGCGGACGGCGAGCCCATCACGATCGAGACCGGCATGCTCGCGGCGCAACAGATGATCGACCTCCCGGCGGGACCGGGCGTGCTCAACCGCGTGGCCGACTGCGAGTACACGATTCGCTTCGAGGCGGCCAGTTGATGAAGCCATGATGGACCTCCTGCGGCGACTGCTCGGAGGCTCGCAATCGGAACCGGACGGATCCGCCGAGAGGGAGCGGCGCGACCTTCGCTCTGCGACGTTGCCCGATGGGCAGAGACACCTGATCCAAGGCCCGCAGCTCGAAGTCGTCGGCGAGTCGCAATACCGGCCCGTCTTCAGCAAGATGCTCGGCCGGAAGGCAGAGGGTCATCTCGCGATCGTCGACGCGGCGATGGTCTGGGAACCGAAGAACAAGTACGACCCCAACGCCATCGCCATCCAGGTCGGTGGCGTCACCTGCGGATACCTGGTGAAGGCCGACGCGAAGCGCTATCGGCCCGTCATGGAGCGGTGTCGGGATCAGGGCTTTACACCTGTGGTCCGCGGCGACATCCGGGGCGGTTTTCGACAAGACGACGGGACCTGGGCGCACTACGGAATCGTGCTCTACGTCGCCTCGCCCGAAAAGATTCTCAATCCTGGCTCGACCAAGCCGACGTGAGGATCGCCGTCCATCGGTTCGTCGAGCGGCATGAGGTCGCCTGGGAGCTGACGTTCGCGGCCTTGGCGATCGTGTTCGTCGTGCTGGGTTTCGTCGAGCCGCCTGATGCCCGCTCGCTGGACACGATCATTGCGATCGAATGGGCGCTGACCGGGGTGTTCGCCGCGGAATTCGCCCTTCGACTCTGGGCGGCACCTCATCGTAGGGTCCATTTCAAGGCCCACTGGATCGATCTGATCTCGCTGGTGCCACCGACCCGGTGGCTCCGCCCGTTCCGTCTGCTCCGGCTGCTGCGCCTGGTCCGCTCGTTCGCCGGCATCGCCCGCGCCGTCGGGCATCTGGAGCGACTCGGCTCGCACCGCGGCCTCGTGTGGCTGATCGCGGCCTGGCTTGGCGTGACGGTCCTCGCGTCGATCGGCTTGTACTCGGCTGAGCACGGCGTCAACGAGGCGATCGCAGAGCCGCTGGACGCGGTGTGGTGGGCCGTCGTGACGCTGTCGACCGTGGGCTATGGCGACGTCTACCCGACGACGCCCGAGGGTCGTGTCGCCGCCATGGCCTTGATGATCCTCGGTATCGCCCTGTACTCGGCGATCACCGCGGCCGTCACGAGCTACTTCATCAGCCAGGGCGGGACGTCGGACTCACTCGTCGGCAACCTGGAGCGTCTTGAGGGCCTGCGCGACCGCGGTGCGCTCTCAGACGACGACTTCCGCGCGGCCAAGACCACACTCCTGGGAACCAACGAGTGACCCGACGCCGACCCGACTTCGCTCCAGCGCCCGTGCCCCAGCGTCCCCTCGCCCCGTCGACGTCGCCAGCCGATCGCGAGCGGATGGTTGGCGCGCACCCGCTACTCCGACAGGCGGCTGAGCCATGGGCGCGACGGGGCGAGCGGAAGGTGGCGGGAGGGTGACCGCGTGGCATGATCCGGCGGTGGAGCAGTCGTCGGATGTTCGCCATTTACGCCCACGCCTCCTTGGGAGGCGATTCGTCAACCCGACAGTCGGACTCGCCCTGTTGATCCTGATCATCAACGTCGGGGGCTTGGTGTCCATCGCCGCCAAGGGAGAGGCGTTCGGCCGCGACATCCTGACCATCGTGGGAATCTGCGACGTGACCGTAGGCGCCATAGCGTTGGCACGTTCCCTGCGCGACTCGGCGGTTGCCCTAGGCGTCGTCACGCTGGTGGTCCTGATCTGGCCCGATCCGATCTTCGCAGCGGCGCGCCTTGTCGCACCGGCCGCCGGACAGGCCGTCGGAGAGTCGTTCATCATCAGTCTCGCCGCTCTCTGGGTGATCATCACCGGCGTGGCGATTGCGAGGCTACTGCGTGGCGACTGAGGTTCGATCAGCGACCTTCAAACTGAGACACTTCAGTCGACGCGGTGGTCGGGAGGATCGAATTGACAGCTAAGCTGTCGCGAGTCGTGTGGATAAAAGGGATCCACCGACGGTGAAGGTCCGGAAGCCACACATATTTGAGGCGACGGCCTGGCACTCGGCGCCAGGCGGAGCTAGTGATACTCGGCGCGTCACCGTGGACGGGTACGCGAAGATGAATTCGGCGGCGGGCCCCCTGTGCGTCGTCAACGAGTACATCAGCAGCAGGGTTGGATCGCTGATGAGCCTCCCCGTCCCCCCGGGGGCAGTCCTGAAAGCCGAGACCGGTGCCGAACCCGCGTGGTTTACCCTAAGTTTCACGGCCACACCGCTGCCTCCTGTCGACCCGGCCGAGGTCGTCTCACTCGCTCCATTGCTGGCCGCCGAGGTCATCGTCTTCGACATCCTGATCTGCAACACCGACCGACACCCGCACAACCTGGCGTTCCTGCCCGGCAGTCGTAGACTCGAGGTCTACGATCACAGTCACGCTCTGTTGGGGGCCAGCGCCGGCGCCGGGCTGACGCGGTTCAACGCGATGGCCGGTTCGATCGCTATCGATGGATCACATGGAGGCAACCGGCATTGCCTGCTGGACCACATCACTGACGTCAGGACCATCCGAGCGGCTACAGAGATGGCCAGCCGGGAGGTTCGTGACTCCGCGATCCGTCGCATCTGCGCCGAGGCCGCGCGGTTGCGGGTCGGTTTGACCAGTTCGGACGCGAACGCACTGGCGGACCTGTTGATCATCCGACGCGACAATCTAAGGACCATCATCGAGCGAGACGCAGCATCATTCAGGGGAATCCCGACAGGCGACTGGGGAACGATATGACGACCAAGATTTACCTGGCCAAATACATCCCAGATCCGGCGCGTTGGGAACCTCGGAACGTTGGCGTCGTGATTCAAGACGAGTCCGGATACTCGGCGCGCTTCATCGGCGAAAAGCCGTCTGGGGCCATTGACGGCCGCCAGGTTCGCTACGCGATTGGGGCTCCGGCGGACGCCTATCGAGAGTGGGTGCGTTTCTGGCGTCGAACCATCGAGGAGGGCAAGGACCCGTTGGACCTCGTGACGCGGTCGGGATCCGACTTCTTCATCGCCGAAGCCGGAGAGATGCTGCTCGAGGCGGCTGAGCGAACCCTCGCCGAGAAGGTCCAAGAATACTTCAACCGGCTCGTCAAAGCGGACGCCGCACCTGCCGAGGCCGAGCTTCGTCATGAGGTGGAGCAGCTCCTGACGGTTTCCGGATTAGCGAACCAGGTCGAGATCAAGCGTGACGTGACATTGCCGTCGAAAGGCGTTCGAGGTGAGGAGGCGATCAAGTTCGCCTACGGTTTCCAAAACGGCCATCTGGTCGTCGGTCACCGCGTTCCGATCGGGATCGAGACTATGGTCCACGATGCCCTCTATCGCTACATCGCGGTGGGCGACGACGTGAGGAAGGTGTCCTTCGTGAGCGGATTCGAAGGCGGTTCCAAGCACGTCGCGGCGCTCGCCAACCTTCCGCGCTACTCGACGGTCATTGACGTTGGCGCTCAGGATGCGGCGACCAAACTCGAAGAGGCCCTGGCTGCGAGATGACCCGGCTCGGCCGCGCATGGGCTGACCGCTTGCGCGGGATTGCACCGCTGATTGGCGCTGGGCCCGGAAAGCGACGAGAGCCCGCCGCAGGCTCCATCGAAGGTGCTCATCTGGCGCCGGACACACGGAGGCCGGCCGGCGTCGCTTGACGCACGACCGGCCCTATCTCCGTCACCCGTCACAGGCGACGGCCGGCGGCGTTAGGCGGGTCATCCGTGTGGGACGCCGACCCGTCCCTGGTCCGCATCATCTGGGCGTTGCTGGTGGTCTTCACCGGCGGTCTCGCCCTGGTCGTGTACATCGTCATGGCCATCGTCGTGCCGGACGGCGATCCTCACGTCACGCCGATGCCGGGTGCCGTGCCGCCAGCAGATCCGTTGGACCCGGCCAGCACACCAACGGCCGCCGCCTCCGGATGGACGGCTCCATCGGCCACTGGCCCTGGACGCGCGTCACGTCGGGCCACCCGCGCCGAGCGACATGCCGGCCGCGGCTCCCGAGATGGGGCGCCTGGCGCGCTGATCGTCGGCGCGCTGCTCGTCCTGCTCGGGATCTTCTTCCTGGCCCGCGAGTTCCTGCCGCAG
>JBKJJS010000145.1:0-4385 GCA_046597895.1 Ilumatobacteraceae bacterium | reverse complement strand
GCCAGACACTGCTACCTCCTCAGCTCGCCAGCATTGCACGCTCGCCTATGCCCGTAGAGCCCATGAACTTCCGGCTTGATCAGGTGGCAAGGCTGTGGGCGGGGTCGGCGAACAGTCAGATGAACTCATTCGCCGAGCGGAGATCGCAGTTCGAGGCCGGTGACGAACTCATCAGTGATGTCGGCGAGGACCTGGGTCGAGAGGACCTGCGACCAGCCGGGCTCTCCGTAGCCGACGATCCAATGACGTGTCCGGGTGACCTCGGTTCGAAACACTCGAGTAAGCGCCCCAGCGACGAGCGCAGTGAGGCCCGGCGGTCCGTCAGCGAAGGCATTCGAGAGCGTGCCATCTCGGTTGTAGCTGTTGAGCAAGCGGTACAGGTCCCACGCATCCGACGCCCGCTTCTCGTCGGATGAGCGGTCCTGGATGGCGTGGAGTTTCATCGCCACGAGCGCGGCGGCCGTGGCGACGGGGAGGTCTTCGCGGGCGTCGGTACCGGCGACGGTGACGGTGCAGCGCGTGGCTGTCTCGAGCGCCCACCGTGCCTTCCGCGACGCTGGCGACGCCAGCCGCCCGGACGAGGTTGACGATCCGATCGTCTGGCCCGGCCGCGAGAACGACGGGCTTACCAGACTCTCCGGTAACCATCCGGCGCCTCCCATCCTTCGAGGATCTCGCGTCCACGAGAACGGTCCTGGGCGAGGTCGAGGGCCACAACCACCGGATGGGCCAACGGCCAATGAAACCTACGTGTCGAGACCGACGCTCGTCGAAGATCGCGCTGGTTCGTGACGGACGCGACGGGAGCGGGTGCGATGGTGGCGGCGCGGTCAAGCCAGCTCGACTCGCCGAGTTGCCGGACCGCGATGCGGGCTTCCTGCTGAGTCGGGACGTAGAAGTCCACTGGACTCGCGCTCGACATGACGAGCGGCGCACCCCAGGCCGCCGCGGCGGCGTCGCCGGTCGCCGCCCAACCCTGTGAGTCGCCGGCATGCATGCCGAGTTGGAACTCGTTCGAGTCCGGTTCTCGAGCGACAGGGGCACGGTTCGGGTGCCACGCCTCAGCGGTGGCCCAGAACAGCTCCGGCAGAAGTGGACGGCCATCGGCGCCGATCAGCGACGCCGCCCGCAGCCGTGCGAGCGCCGCGTGCGCGGCCGACGGCGCACACGGAACCGCTCGTGCGAGTTCGCGCACACCGACCGGTTGATCAGGCTGCATCAAGAGCCGCAACGCAGCACTCAGCCCAACCCGTCCGGAGATTGGTACGAGCGGACCCAACGTGACACCGCGTCGAGGCACGGAGGCCAGTTCGGTGTCGTCGATGTGGACCCCCGGCGCCGTAAACCACAGCCGCCCCCGGCGATCGAGGTAGCCCCACCCACTGTCCCGCAGCAGCGACCGGGACGCCTCGGAGATCTCGTCCGCCACGAGCATGTGGAGGCGAACTCGCGCCGTTCCTCGCCTACGCGCGCGGCCCGCCTCGATGATTCGCGCCACTCGGCTCGGGTCAGCGACGCTGAGGGCCTTGATCTCGACATCGACCCTGCCCAAGGGCCCCTCGACCGTGACATGACCGATCGGCGCACCATCAATGGAGCCCCGCTCGTCGAACAGCACCTGTGGCGCAGCGCTCCGCCGACCACGTTCACCGCATTGGCCCGCCCGGCCATCACCAACCGGCCGGATCAAGGTCGAGCGCTATGCCATGTGCGAGGACGCCGGCAGCCGAGTGGCTGAGCTGAGTCAGCGCACTCAGCGGCGCTGCTCGTACAACGGGCGTGTGAACGGCCACGCCTCAGCCAACCACGACGACACCGTCTCCCACAGCACCACGTCGAGTCCGGCGCGGCTCGTCCGGACCCAGGACTGGGCCGCGACGTCGTGCTCGCCGTCGTTGGCTGGGTACAGATAGACGCAGCCGATCACCTCCTCGCCGTCGAGTACCGAGTAGGTGAACCCGGTTCGGGCTGCGAAGTCCCCGGCGTGCCGCACGAGGTCGGCCAGGTTCTGCTCGGCCGACATCTCGGTTGGCCACTTCCCGTCGGGGAAGCCAGGCGTGGCCCGGATGTGGGCGATGCTCGACATCCAGGCCTCGTGGTCGCGTTCGTTGTGTTCGGGTCCGAGGGGCTCCAGCCGAAACCGATCGGTCGCCAACACGAGCGGCACCTCGAAGTCATCGGGGACGAAGGGGGTCGACACGAGGCCACAGGGTAGGGGCGCCGGCCCGGCTGCCGCCGATTGTTCGCGACCATGGCGAAACCCCGGACGATGTCCACGGCACGCCTCATCAGCTGATCGTCCGATTCCCACTCGTTGTCATGGTCCGAAGAGTCCTCAGTCGCTGTGAGTGTCGTCGTGCTCGACGCGGGCGATGCTCTCGAACAGGTCGACATAGGCGTCGTAGCGGTAGATGCGGTTGCGTTTGTTGCCGGTCACCTCGCGCAGGATCCCGAGTTCGCACAGCCGCTCGAGCGCCTTGTTGGCCGTCGGCGACGTGACGTTCAGGTGCTGCTGCACCCAGTTGCTGTTCACCAACGGTTGGCGGAACAAGGCGTCGAGCAGGGCGACGTCGTACTTTCCTGCGCCTGACGAGAGGGCACGGGTGCGGTCGTCCTCACGGAGTTGATGGATCGCTGTCGCCGTGTCGGTTGCACCCCGAGCCGACTCGGCTACCCCTTCGAAGAAGAAAGCGAGCCACTGCTCCATGCCCCCGTGCTGCGCACTGCCGTGAGGTGATCGAAGTAGCGCGCCTGGTGGCGTCTCAAGAACGTGCTCAGGTGCAGAACTGGCTTGGCCAACACGTTGCGCTCGTGGAGCAACAGGGAGATGAACATTCGGCCTGCGCGCCCGTTGCCGTCGAGGAATGGGTGGATGGTCTCGAACTGGGCGTGCGCCAGTCCAGCGGTGACCAGCACCGGCAACGTCGAGTCGTGGACGAAGGTCTCCAGCGCCGTCATGGCGCTCTCCATCACATGACGCGGCGGCGGCACGAAGCTCGCTGTCGCCAGCGTGCACCCGGCTGGCCCGATCCAGTTCTGGGTGCGGCGGAACTCGCCAGGCGACTTGTCGGCCCCGCGTCCCGAGCGCAACAGCACGACGTGCATTTCACGCAGGAGCCGGTTGCACAGCGGCAGCTCGGACAACGAAGCGAGACCGTGCTGGAGTGCGGCGACGTAGTTGACGACCTCGCCGACCGCAAGCGAGGCCTCTCTCCGTGGGACACGAAAGAGGGGGATCGGATGCACAAGCGCCGCTCCCCCTCGGCGGAGGAAAGGCTGCGTTCCCTGCGGCCAGGCCCTTGTCGTCATAGATGAGCAAATCAAGCTTTGCCTTCCTTGCGACTCCATCGTTCTCGTGGAACTGCCCTGGCACGTTGTCAGCGAGGAGAGAGGGAGCGGGCGCCTCAGTCGGCGGTTGTCGCTGGCTGCAACCCTCCAGCGACGAGTGCCGCGCACCGGTCGGGGTCGTCGTACCAGGGAAAGTGGCCACCGGGCATCGTGACGAAGCGAGCCTCGGGGCGAGCCGTGCGGCCAACGAGGAGTCGCCTCTGCAGCGATCGCAACGACGTCGCCTCGCCGGGCAGCCGCCTACCCCGCGGTGGTCGCGACGAAGACGTGGAACCTGTCGAGCTCGGTCGGTGCGCCGCCGTGGTAGCCGCCCAGCACGCGCACGTCGCTGAAGCCGACCGTGGCGAGCTGCGTCACGATCTCGTCCGAGGAATAGACGTTCGCGACGAGGGCGTGGGTCTCGTGCGCGACGAGCTCATCGCCCTGCCATTGCCACGCAGCCAATTCGCGGGTCACGGAACGCTCGGTCACATCGACGGCGGTGACCCGGTGGCGAAGGGCGTAGTGGAAGCCGTCGGGCCCGAGTCGGCGGGCGTGGCTCGGTGGTGGTGTCTCGACGGCCGGCCGGGGTCGCCAACGTCGCCAGCGATCGTCGTCGAACTCGCCGATCTCGTAGTCGAGGGCCAGCACGCCGCCGGGAAGCAGGTGGGCGCAGAGGCGACGAAGGCCTTCGGTGTCGTCGGCGCGGCTGCCACCGAGCCCGAACGCGCCGCAGCTGATGATGGTGCGGTAGCGGCGCGGCAGATCGAGCCGGTGGGTCGGTTGCACGTACAGGATGGGCTCGCAGCCGGCGGCGCGGGCGGCGACCCGGCAGGCTCCGATCATGTCGGCCGACGCGTCGACGCCGTCGACGTCGAGCCCGTCCACGACCCACGGCACGAGCAGCCGACCGCTCCCGCAGCCGACGTCGAGCGCGGGCTGCCCGGCCGCGACGTAGGACCCGAAGAAGGCGATCTCGGGCCCATCGAGATTGAAGTTGGCCCACCATTGAGCAATCAGACCGTGGTGCCACGTCGTCACCGTTGTCCGCTTGATGA
>JBKJJS010000139.1:0-4500 GCA_046597895.1 Ilumatobacteraceae bacterium | reverse complement strand
TGCCGACCGACTCGTCCGTTTAGGTGATTTCGGTGCCGTCGGGTCGGTAGGTGTGGTAGCGGCCGGTGGGGTCGCGGGTGATGGTGTAGCCACGGTTTTTGAGCCGGTTGTGTCGGGGGCAGCCGGGGGCGCCGTCGTGGGGGTTGGTGTGTCCGCCGTGTTGCCAGTCGGTCAAATGGTCGGTGTGGCATCTGGTGGCGGGGACTTCGCAGCCCACATAGACACATCGGGGGTTGGTCATGTGCGCAGCGATCCGGGCGTTCCCCGTGAAGAGCCGTTGGCGCCTACCCATGTCGATCACGACGGATGCGGAATCGAGGACAACTCGGCGGATGTGACCGGCGATGGCGGCGGCCAACATCTCAGCGGGTGCAACGGGGGTGCCATCGGTGGTGTGGCAGGACCGTGTGAACGCTGATCGTGTGGTCGGGCCGGGTACATGGTCGATCCCGAAGTACTTGGCGAGTGTTTCGGAGAAGGTGTCGGGGTCGGTGATGATGTTCACGACTGGTTCTGGGGGTTGCGCCCCTGGCGGTGTCGAGATGGAGGTTTCGAAGATTGCCACCAGCGCATCGAACCGGCGTTGTTGGATGGTTCGTGGCATTTTCGATGGTGTGGCGTCGGTTCCGTGGTGCTCCAAGGTCCAGGCCCAGTCTTTTTCGAATTCGGCTTGGATGTACCTGTCGAAGATTTCTTTCATGGCGACCCCGTCCAAGACCCCGCCTTGGACGGTCCCGAAGAACTCGTCTCCGAGGAAGTGGAACATGGCGTCGCGTCGTTCGTGACAGGCGGCGGCTTTCTGGTTGGCGCCGTCAGTATCGGCCAACGTCACCCAGTCCGCGAGTTTCGTTGTGAACTCCTTGAACGGGGTGTTGATCGCGTCGTCGAGCAACCCGGCGAGATCGGTGTGGAGTTCTTTGCCGCATCGGGCATGGGAGCGGGCTTTGCCGAGCATGTGGGCCTGGGCAACACCAAGTCGACCGGTGGCGAACGCTTCGGCGAAGATGGGTTCTTCGCGCATCAACCGTCCGGTGTGCACCAGTTTGGTCACCTCGGCTGTTGGCCGGTTCGTACAGACCCGTACGAGACCGGCGATCGATGCGTGGCCGTCGCGGCGGTAGGCGCGGCGGTGGTCCAACTCGTCGATGGCGGCGGCCTGGACGGCTTCGGTGTGGCGGCGTTCGGTTTCGGTATCGCGTAGGAGTTGGATGAGGGCGCCATCTTCGAAGGTTTTGATGTCCAGCATCAACCCGCTGGTTTCGTGTTCCGCCACGTTGACCATAGCAACGATCATACGTTCGCTGACAGGGTCATACAACCTGGTCACGGTCAGTTTTAGATCAAGATCTTGGACGTCGCTTCGTACCAGTTCACCGGGTGTGACACCGGCTGCGCTCGCCGTCCACAAACGACCGCGCACCCTTGACAATCGTCCACCCGTATTCCACGACGCGCACTGAACGGAGCCCCGGCGTCGGTCCCGCGACGCAACCCGCGGCAGTCCCCGAACACGTCGACGCACTAGCGTCCCACGACGATGGCTCTCACATTGAACGTCGACACGCCACGCTGGCGGGCGATGGTGGACAGCGTGTGGGGCTCGTTCGATGGACTCATTCCGGTGGTCAAGGGGAACGGCTACGGGTTCGGGCGGGCGTGGTTGGCGCAGGAGGCGATCCAACGAGGCGCGACGGAGGTGGCCGTCGGCACGATCTACGAACTGGCTCACGTATTGGCCCTCCCGGTTCGCCCGATGGTGCTGACCCCTAGTCTCGACCTCGACACCGCTCGAATCTCCGACCATGTGGTGCTCACCGTCGCCTCCCAACAGCAGGTCGAGCACCTCGTGCGCTTCCGACCCCGCGGCACCGTGGTCGTCAAGATCGCGACGACGATGCAGCGGCACGGGCTAGCCCCTCACCACATCCCCGCCGCGCTCCGGCGGTTGACCGCAGCCGGGGTCGACATCCATAGCGTCGCTGCCCACCCTGCGCTGACAGGGTCTGGGGAAACGCGACGCCAGGAGATCGAGTCGATGCTGCCGATGATTCCGCCGCACGTGCCGGTGTCGGTGAGCCACTTGGA
The DNA here is from genome assembly GCA_046597895.1 of Ilumatobacteraceae bacterium. GTDB lineage: Bacteria > Actinomycetota > Acidimicrobiia > Acidimicrobiales > Ilumatobacteraceae > WLJO01. The sequence continues at coordinate 2,415 of JBKJJS010000139.1, read as the reverse complement.
TGCGGACAGCTATGCCGAGCTCAGGTCCCGTCGTCCGGAGCGGCGCTTCTACATTCGAGTTGGCAGCGCGCTGTGGCACGGGGACAAGGCCGCCCTGGCGTTGCGCGCCCGAGTGTTGGATTTCACTCCGGTGCTCGCCGGAGCTCGAGCGGGCTACCGGTCAACCCTGGTGCCGGGCGATGGCACGATCGTCATCGTGGACGCCGGTTCCTCGCATGGCGTGACGCCGCTCCCCGACGGCAGCAGTCCGTTTCATTACGCCAAGCGGAGGCTCTCACTCGTCGAACCACCCCACATGCACGTGTCCATGGCATTCGTCGCCAACGGGGACCCCTGCCCGGCGCCGGGCGACGAGGTCGACGTTCAGCGGCCACTGTTGGCGACCGAGGTCGACCGCATCGTGTGGCACTGACCCGAAACCTGGCGACGAGCTATTCGGCGAAGGTGTTGCAGTCGCTGCTGTCGCCAGATTCGAACCCACGACGGAACCAGGTCTTGCGTTGCTCCGATGAGCCATGGGTCCACGACTCCGGATCGACCCGGCCGGAGGACTGGCTCTGGATACGATCGTCCCCGACCGCCGCTGCGGCGTTGAGGGCCTCGTCGATCTCACCGGGGTTGATGAGCCCCCGCTTGTCGGCATCGTGGGTCCACACGCCGGCCAGGCAATCTGCTTGGAGCTCCAATCGAACCGAATAGGCGTTGGCGTTCGCAGGATCCTGCTGCTGGAGCTCACGCACCTTGGAACTGATGCCCTGAACGTTCTGCACGTGGTGGCCGTACTCATGGGCGACGATGTACTGCGTGGCCAGATCCCCCTCGGCCTTGAATTGAGTTTGCAACTGGTTCAGGAAGTCGAGGTCGAAATAGACCAGGCTGTCGAGCGGGCAATAGAACGGCCCCGTCTGGGCCTGGCCCTCGCCGCACCCCGTCTGCGTGGAACCGCTGTAGAACACCGTCTTGGCGACGGGGTAGCGCTTCCCCGCTTGCTCGAACTCCTTGATCCAGAACTCGTTGACATCGCTGACCGCGCCGCAGACGATCTGCGCGGTCTCGGTGTCGCAGACGTTGCCGGTGGAGCTCGGGTCTGCCGAGTTACCGCCGGCGTCCTCAGGCGCCAACTCGGGGGACGGGTCGAACTGCGACTCGTCCTGCACTGTGCCACCCGTGGTGCCGCCCGTACCGACGCCGTTCAGCAGTTTGGGGAGGAGTAGTGCCGCGACGACGAGCAGAATGGCCATCCCGCCACCACCCATTTTGAGGGGCAGGTTGCCGCATCCGGACAGGCCTGGGATGCCCGAAGCGCCACCGCTCTGGCCACCGCCCTGACCACGACGATCGTCGATGTAGGGGTTGCTACCGCTGTCGCGAATCTTCGTCAACGTCAAACCTCACACAGTCGGTCCGCGACCCTACAGCCCGCGCGCGCAGTAGTCGGGCTTTCACATTCACAAAGTGCCATGAATCCGTTACCATGGCTACACCGCGTGTACCTACGCCCGCACAGCGTGACGGTCACCCCGGGCAGTTGGGGATGTCTAGCACGCTACGCGGTTGTTCGTATCCCGAGTGACAACTTACCAACCAAAGAAAAGAGATAGCGCCATGAATCGCAAGTTCCTCGCCAACCTCTACCGCCTCGCCGGCTTCGCCACCATCGCCCTCGCCGCCGCCAAAATCGTCGCCCCGCGCAACGCCAACTGGTGAGCACAGGCTTCACCGAAGGGACCCACACCATGAACCGCAAGTTCCTCGCCAACCTCTACCGCCTCGCAGGCTTCGCCACCATCGCCCTCGCCGCCGCCAAAATCGTCGCCCCGCGCAACGCCAACTGGTGAGCACACGCTGAACCAACAGGCCAGTTGATGACCATTATTCTCTCGAATTGGCCATCGCACCACTCTCCTTCGGCCACGCCAACCTCCACAACGTGGACATCTCGTAACCTAACCTGATGACGCCCTATCCCGATTTGAGGGATCCCTGGTGATCAGTAAACTCCCCTTCCGCAGCACCCGAGGCCACGATTCGCGCCACACGTAGCCACGCCGGATCCCCGAGCGTTTGGACCCTGACCACAGTCATCCTCATCCTTGGGGCGACGGGTTGGATCTTCCTGATCTCAGCCACGAAGCCAGTGGCCGAACAGCCCTGGCCATGGTGGGTATTCGTCTCACTCTTTGTTGTGGGCAAGCACCTACGCGTCGAACTTGCTACTACCGGTACGCAATCTATGTCGTTCGTGATGACCGATGCTGCTTTCGTAGTCGCCCTTCTCCTGGCAGAACCGTTCTCCATGCCCCTCGCACTTGTCGCTGCCGCCGCGTCCTCAGGTCTGTACCTGCGGAGTCCCTGGGTAAAGCTCGTCTTCAACCTTGGGCAGGAGTTGGCCGGAGCAGCGACAAGTGCGAGGGG
>JBKJJS010000117.1:0-8325 GCA_046597895.1 Ilumatobacteraceae bacterium | reverse complement strand
CGATCACGTCTGCTGTGCTACACGCCTCCTCGATCTCGCTACTCGCCCGCAGCGTGTCCGGCAGGGTGAACGTCGGCAGGTAGTCCCCGTTCACGTGGGCCACGTTGATCTGCTCCGCCAGCTCCGGACGGCGGGCCCACAGGATGGTCGGGGTGTTGCTGGCGGCCAGTGCGGCCACCGTGGTACCCCATGATCCGGCACCAACGACTGCAACACGAATCGGCATGGGTGGGATGTTACGACGGGAGCGGCCGTAGCATCCCGGCCGTGCGTGGCGCCCCCTCGTCCGTCGGCGTCCTGGTGCCGGTGAAGTCGTTCACCCGCGCCAAGCAGAGGCTGGCCGGCGTCCTCACGGACGCCGAACGCGCCGACCTTGCTCAGTGGTGCGCCGGTCGGGTGCTCGCCGCCGCTGCGCCGATGCCTGTGCATGTGGTGTGCGACGACGAGACAGTGGCGGCGTGGGCCGAAGCTTCCGGCGCTTCTGTCATCTGGTGCCCCGGCGTCGGTCTCAACCCCGCCATCGAACGGGCCGTCACCGTCCTCGCGGAGGCGGGGTACGACCTCGCCGTCGTAGTGCACGGCGACCTACCGCTCGCCCGTCATCTGCATCATGTCGCTCACGCCGGCGAGGGCGCTCCTCCGTTCTTGGTGACGGCCGTTCCGGACCATCGGTACGACGGGACCAATGTCCTGGCGGTGCCGACACGCTTGGCCGGAACGTTCCAATTCCAATACGGCAGCAGTTCCTTCCGCCGACACGTGCGTGACGCGCTCCGATGCGGAGCATCGGTGCGCGTTGTGCGCGACCTCGACCTTGCCCACGATCTCGACACACCCGATGACCTCGACAATCCCTTGATGGAGGATGTCCGCCAATGGCTGAGAACGAACCGGGCCAACCCCCGCTGACCAGTCCCGAATGGAGTCGGGATCTCCCGACACCGTCCTCGGCGCTGGCGATCGGTGCCCACCCCGACGACATCGAGTTCGGGGCAGGGGGCACGTTGGCCAAGTGGGCGGCGAATGGTTGCATCGTCGACCACCTCGTCTGCACCGATGGCTCGAAGGGCACCTGGAACCCCGATGCCGACATCGCTGCGCTGGTGGCCACCCGCCAGATCGAACAGCGGGCGGCGGCCGTCGCGCTCGGCGCCACCGGAGAGGTCGTCTTCCTCGGTCACATCGACGGCGAACTGGAGTCGACGCTCGCCGTGCGGGGCGAGGTGGCGAAGTGGATCCGAATCCTTCGGCCCGCGGTCGTTCTCGGCCATGACCCGTGGAAGCGGTACCGCCTGCATCCGGATCACCGGCATGCCGGACTGCTCGCCTGTGAAGGCATCGTCGCCGCCCGCGATCCCCACTTCTTCCGAGAACACAGCCTGCTACCCCACCGTCCCCACACGTTGTTGCTGTGGGAGGCCGACGAGCCCGATCATGCGGAGGACGTCACCGCGTTCGTGGACACGAAACTGCGTGCCCTCGAGGCCCACGCCAGCCAGTTCGAATCAACGATGAAGGCCCGGGACGACAGCCAATTGGAAGCCTTTCGTGAGCGCGTTCGCGCCCGCCTCGCACAGCACGGTGTGCGTACGGACACGGCCGCCGCCGAGATCTTCAAGCGCATCGCCGACCTCTGACACGAAGGGTCAGTGCCCTCCGGGGCGGCGGCCGCTGCCGGGCGGCCCGGCAAAGGCCTGGGCAATTCCCATCCACTCTGCGGCGCCGGGGCCAGTCGTGACGAGTCCGGTGTCCGCGACGTGACGGCGCTGCGTCACCACGAGACAGAAGTCGATGGCGGCACCTGTGACACGGTCGACGGATGACTCGTCCCCCCACGTCCACGTCCCTCCGCCTGGTGCGTCCAACTCGACGCGCACATCGCTCGACGGGAGTGTGAGTCGGTTGATGGCGTAGGCGAATGGGCGGGCCCGCACCCCGATGTGTGCGACGTGCTTCAAGCGGTCACTGACCTCCGGCGGAAGGCCGAGCGCATCACGTACGTCCTGGCCGTGTGCCCACGTCTCCATGAGCCGGGCAGTGAGGAACGAGCGGGCGGCCATCGCCGGTCCGTACCACGGAATCCGACTGGACGGATCGACGGTACGGGCCAAGGCGAGCAAACGGGCACGGTCCGCCCGCCACGCGTCGAGCAACTCGGGGACGGCGATCGCTCGGCCGACCTCGACCGACTCATCCGGGCCGCCGGCGGCACTCGCAGCGAGCATGGCCTCGGCGTCGGCAAGGAAGTCCGCGACGGTGTCAGGCGAGAGCGCCATCGCGGCGCGCTGGTCAAAGAACCACAGGTGACTGATCGCGTCACGGATGGACCACCCAGCCGCTGGGGTCGAGTCATCCCACACGGGAGCCGGAAGGGAGGCCACCACATCATCGAGCGCGGCGTGCTCGTCGGTCAGGTCGTCACAGATCTGCTGCATGAACGCCACCGTACGCGTCACCGGGGACCCGTGAGGGTCCCCGGTGACACAGCTTGAGTACCGATGTAGTTCGGTAGCTACTTCTTCTTGACCTTGGCCGGAGCGGCCTTCTTGGCCGGAGCGGCCTTCTTGGCGGGCGCCGCTGCCTTCTTGGCCGGAGCCGCCTTCTTGGCCGGAGCGGCCTTCTTGGCGGGCGCCGCGGCCTTCTTGGCCGGAGCGGCCTTCTTGGCGGGCGCGGCCTTCTTTACTGGAGCCGCCTTTTTGGCGGGAGCGGCCTTCTTTGCTGCCACGTTGATGTCCTTCCTAGGGGTCATTTCTTCTTGGGGTTCAAGACTGCTTTGAGCGTCGAGCTCGAGGTGAAGCGCATGCGGGTTGCCGCGGCGATCTTCACCGGTTCACCCGTGGCCGGATTGCGTCCGGTCCGCGCTGTCGACTTGGTCGTGCTGAACGAGCCGAAGCCCGGCCAAGCGACCTTGTCATTATCCTGCGTGTTGGCGACGACGACGTCGAAGAAGGCGTTGAGTACGCGCTCGGCATCTGCCTTGCTCGTCTCAGCGTTCTTCGCGACGGCGTCGATCAACTCAGCTTTGGTCATGTTTCGATGTTCCTCCTCGGTACTGAAGCGTAAGCCGCCCGATATGAAACCTTGTTTACGCCTCGAAACCAAGCATCATCACAATTGATTATTCAACTATCGCTATGGAGGCCACCACGACTGCGCAAAAGCATACCGTTGCCGCTATGGACACCACCGTTGAAGTGCGTCGCGTCGCGGGTGTCGACGGGTGCCGAACAGGGTGGGTCGTGGCATCGCTTGACGGCTGCCGCGTCGTTGAGCGGCTCGATGACTCGGCCGGTGATTTCGACGTCATCGGCGTCGATATGCCGATCGGACTACCGGTCACCGGTCCGCGCCGATGCGACGTCGATGCTCGGAAGTTCCTCACTCCTCGCGGTTCCACCGTCTTCCCCGCGCCACCGCGTGCGATCGTCCATCACACCGACTACAGCGCGGCCAACGCGTCGTCCCGAGCGACGTTCGGTCGAGGCTTGTCACGCCAGTCGTTCGGGCTCTTTTCCAAGATCCGTGAGGTCGATGCGCTCGCTCGGCGGCGCCCGGACGACTTCGTGGAGATCCATCCGGAGTGTGCGTTCTCTCGCATGGCCGGGCACGTGCTCGAGTCGAAGCACACCCCGCAAGGTCAGTCGGCGCGTGCGGCGCTCGTCGAAGCCCACTTCGGGCCGATCGATCGACGATTGCGAGGCGCCACCGCCGATGATGTCCTCGACGCCTACGCCGTGTTGTGGAGCGCGTTGCGATTCGACCGTCGTGAGCACGTCGTGTTCGGCGACAACGAACGGGACGATCTCGGGTTGGTGATGCGCATCGTCAGCTGACCGGAGGGTCGAACGCGGCGCGGATGCACGAGGCGAACTCCTCGGCCTCACCGTCGTCGGCATATCGCGTTCTCGGCCAGAAGAACCCTCGTAGTCCGTCCTTGCGTCGCCGGGGCACGACATGCACGTGCAGGTGGGCCACGCTCTGGCTCACCACGTTGTTCAGGGCCACAAAGGAGCCGTCGGCGCCGAGCCCCGCCTGTACCGCCGCTGCCACGAGCCGGACCCGCTCGAAGAAGGGGCCGACGTCGCCGGGCAGCATGTCCATCAACGTGACGACGTGCGTCCTGGGCACGACGAGCACGTGGCCCTTGAACACCGGCGATCGGTCGAGGAAGCCGACGCACACCTCGTCGTCGAAGACGATCGACCCATCAGCTCGCCCGGTGCAAATCTCGCAGAACACACAGGCCTGCATGACGCGGCAGTATGGCCGACGATGAACGAACAGCCACGACTCCCCCTCCTCACCGAGGCCGACGACCCCGCCCTTGCCGAACTCTTTGCCAAGGGTCTCATGCGGGCCGACGGTCAGGTGCTGAACATCTTCGGGGCGTTGGCCAACCACCCCGACCTCCTTCGTCGGTGGCTCGTCTTCGCCGCCCACGTCCTGTCCAAGAGCACTCTCGACCCGCGGGACCGGGAACTGCTCATATTGCGGACCGGTTGGAACTGCCGGTCGCGTTACGAATGGGGTCAGCACGTCCTGATCGCGCTCGACTGCGGGATCACCGACGACGAAATCGATGCCGTGAAAATTGGCGCGTCCCACCCCTCGTGGATCGCGACCGACGCCGTGTTGCTCACCGCTGCCGATGAACTCCACGTGGAGAGCGCGCTCTCTGACGAGACGTGGGCAGCACTCGCCGCGAGATACTCGCCTCAGCAGCTTCTCGACATCGTGGCCGCCGTCGGCAACTACCACGTCGTCGCCATGTTCTTGAATTCGTTGAGAGTGCCGCTGGACCCCGGCGTGCCCGAGGTCGACTTCAACAGCTGACCGAAAGGTGCGAGATTGGAGCCATGTCGCGCCGCGTTCCGATCATGTCGCTCCTCACCGCCTTATGTCTCGTTGGAGCGGCCTGCTCCGACGGTGACGGCAGCGCCGACACATCGACGGCGCCGGTGACGCTGGGCAGCACTGCCGCCGGCGCCACGACCGCACCAGCCGCCACGAACGTGCCAGCGAATTCCTCGACGGTGACCGAAGCCACGAGTCCCAGCGACCGGGTGGGCTGCCGCGTCACGCTCACTGGTGAGGTCGACACCGAGTTCACCGCCAAGGACGACCTCTCGGCATTCGGCAGCGACTACTACCTCTCCCAGGCGGACATCGATGAGGCGCTGGGCTTCTTCTCCGACGTCGGCTCCGACATCGGCAGCGACGTCAGTGTCGCCCCCGAGGAGGAGCCGGACTTCACGCCGCCACCCCGCCCCGAAGGCTCGGCGCCCCTTGTGTCATGGTTCCTCCTGAACTGCCAAGGCGGCGACATCACGATCAGCATTTACAGCAACCCCAACTCGTCGCAGGATGACGTCCCCTTCGGCAAGGAGACCTACAAGATCGCTCAGGGAGACTTCCTCGGCGCGGACGACCCGAAGGAGTTCGTCGCGCTCGTGGCGTTTGGGGCCAACCCATCGACGACCGTCTGGACCGTCGACGAAGGCGCATCGATCGAGATCGACCGCTTCGATCGGCGCGGCGCCGCGGGGACATTCACCATCCCCCTGAGGGAGGTCGTCTCCAACGGCACATCGTCGGACAAAGTGCTCCTCATCGAAGGAAGCTTCGACGTCACCTGCAAGGACGGGGAGAACTGCGAGCAGTGAGCGGGCGAGGTCAGAGCGGCCGGGGTCGCCGCGGCACGAACGGACTCGTCCGGGCGACGTAGTCCTCGTACCCCAGTCGCCGCTTGACGAGCGAACGCTCGAGCAACGTCACCCCCGAAACGCGACGCAGCAGCACCGTCATCACGACGGCACCGGTCAAGCCCCACGCCCCCGTGCCGGTCTCGGCCGCCACCAGCGCGATGCCCCACCACACACACGCATCGCCGAAGTAGTTCGGGTGGCGGGTGTAGCGCCACAGACCTTTGTCCATCACTTGGCCCGCCGACGCTGGGTCCGCCTTGAATCGCGCCAATTGGGCGTCGCCGACCACCTCGAAGAACAGCCCAACGGCCCAAACCGCTACTCCGAACCACGCCAACACGCCAACACCCGGTGTGGCGTCGGCCTGACCCAGTTGCACCGGCAGCGACACGATCCACATGAGGATGCCCTGCAGCAGGAACACCGTCCCGAGGCTGATCAGCCAGAACCGATCTCCCCAATGCCGCCGCATCGCCCGATACCGGAAGTCTTCGCCCTTGCCGTGGTTCCGCCAGAAGAGATGACCGGCGAGGCGCAATCCCCAGACGGTCACCATCGCCGTGATCAACCACTGCCGGGCATCGTTCCCGTCGGCCACCACCCGCACGGTCCAGGCAACGACGACGAACCCCAGCCCCCACACTATGTCCACGATCGAGGCGTTCCTCAGAGCGAGGCTTCCGAGCCACATGACAACCATCAAAATGACGATTACGACCGCGCTGGCGATCATTGCCTGGCCCACTTCGCCCATCCTTGGCCTCCCGGTTCAGTGACCTGCCGCCGGCACGTATCCACCAACGGCGCGGGTCGAGAGGCTACTAATGCAGTCGTTGGAACGCTCCCCCACAGAAGGGTCCTGGTGTGACCACTCGTCGCGCTACTCCGTCCGCCACCGCGCTCGCCGGAGGAGGTGACCCGACCATCCGGCGAGTGTTCGTGCTCGACACGTCCGTGTTGCTCGCCGACCCCCGAGCACCAATGTGCTTCGACGAACACGATGTCGTGATCCCGCTCGTCGTGCTCACGGAACTGGAGGCCAAGCGCCACCACCCCGAACTCGGGTGGGCAGCTCGCGAGAGCCTCCGTCTCCTCGAGCGGTTGCGCACGCAGCACGGGTCCCTCACCGCGCCGATCCCTGTCAATGATCGCGGTGGCACCCTGCGGGTCGAGATCAACCACCAGGACCGGGCGAACCTGCCGGCGGCGTTCGGCCAGGACGGCAACGACCACCGCATCCTCGCCGTCGCCGCCAATCTCGCCGCTGAACATCCCGGTGCCGATGTGGTGGTGGTCTCCAAGGACCTACCGCTACGGCTCAAGGCCAGCATCGTCGGGCTGACCGCCGACGAATACCGCAACGAGATGGCACCCGACTCCGGCTGGACCGGCATGGTCGAACTCGACGTCACGAGCCGCCTCATCGACGAGTTGTTCGAGGAGCGGGTCGTCGACCTCGAAGCAGCGCGGGATCTCCCATGCCACACCGGAGTCGTGCTCCATTCCGGAAGCCAGTCGGCACTCGCCCGAGTGTGGGCGGACAAGCGTCTCCATCTCGTACGGACCGATCGCGAGTTGTTCGGCTTGCGCGGCCGCTCCGCCGAGCAGCGAATCGCGCTGGACCTCCTGGCGGATCACGAGATCGGCATCGTGAGCCTGGGCGGCAATGCCGGCACGGGAAAGAGCGTGCTGGCCCTCGCGGCGGGCCTCGATGCCGTGCTCGAGCAACGCACTCACACCCGAGTCACGGTGTTCCGGCCGCTGTTCGCCGTCGGAGGTCAGGAACTCGGCTACCTGCCGGGCTCGGAGTCCGAGAAGATGGCACCGTGGGCGGCGGCGGTGTTCGACGCCCTCGAGTCCGTGGTCGGGCCCGGCGTCATTGCGGAGGTACAGGCTCGCAACCTGCTCGAGGTCCTGCCACTGACGCACATCCGAGGACGCAGTCTCACGGAAAGTTTCGTGATCGTCGACGAGGCTCAGAACCTCGAACGTGGTGTGCTTCTCACCGCGCTGTCCCGGCTTGGCCGAGGGAGCCGGGTGGTGCTCACCCACGACGTGGCCCAGCGCGACAACCTGCGGGTCGGTCGGCACGACGGCGTCGTCGCGGTCGTGGACCGCCTCAAGGGACACCCGCTGTTCGCCCACGTGACCCTCACCCGGTCCGAGCGCTCGCCGATCGCAGCTCTGGTCACCGAGATGCTGGAGCACATGACGATGTGACGCTTGGGCACCAGAGGGAACAACGTGACACGAGCGGCCAGATCGTGGGCGAACTCACTCCACCGATCTGGTCGTTCAACTTGCAACTGCTTCTGGTTTGGGTGATGGTGGTTGCTCTTCCCCCTCGCGTTCCTCGCACAAGTGCCCCCGTGCATGTGAGAACGCGGCTGACGTCCCTGTCGTCAACCGTTGGGTCACCCCCTTGTCTGAGAAGTACGCCCCCAAGCACCGAGACGTGCCCGCTCGACCTGCTCGTGACGGCCTGCGCAACGCCGCCGTCCTCTCCGGCGTCGCCGTCGTGGCGACCGGTCTCGCCGTCTCCGGCGGAGTCCTGAAGGACACCGACAGCCCGCTCAGCAGTGCGGCCTCGGCCCTCGGTGCCGTCGCTCCGACGAACGCC
>JBKJJS010000039.1:0-3213 GCA_046597895.1 Ilumatobacteraceae bacterium | reverse complement strand
CTGGTTGTAGGCCATGACGGCCAGTCTCGGCCGGGTCTCCGCTCTCTGCAACCGCGCCCCGGCCGAGACGCCGTTGTTCAGCGCGCCAGGCGATGACCCCGGCGATCTTGGCGAAGGCGCCGCGAGCGGATTCGGGTCACCTCCCGGGCAACCATCAACGTCACACCCCATCGCGTTCGCGGCCTTCGGTCGCGGTTTCGGCGCAACGGGCGAGGTTCCTCACCGAGTCGCCACGCACCCCCACGCGAATGGAGCCGGATCATGCCGAAGGGCTATGTCATCTTCACCGAGGCGTACCGCTCGATGAGCGGCAGGTATGCGTCGAGCGCGGGTAGCACCTCGTCGACACCGCCGTTCGGCACCGACAACACGAGGCGCTGCACGCCCGCGTCGGCGTAGCTGTCGAGAGCGTCTTCATCGACGAAGGGGAGCATCACCGACACGTCCAGCGCGTCGGGGTCGCGACCGGCGTCCTCGAAGGCCGCGCGCAGCGCAGGGAGCTTGCCGATCGTCTGGCCGAAGTGCTCGATGGGCATCCAGCCGTCGCAGTACTCGGCGATGTCTCGGAAGTTCGCGGCGCTCGCCCTGGAGCCCATCACGATCGGTGGGTGCGGCTGCTGGTGAGGTTTCGGCCATGACCAGGTCGGTTCGAACGACACGTGCTCTCCCTGGAAGCCGGCCTCGTCGTCGCTCCAGATGGCTTTCATGGCGAGCATCTTCTCCCGCAGGACGGCGGCGCGGTCGGCGAACGGGACGCCGTGGTCCTCGATCTCCTCGGCGTTCCAGCCGTAGCCGATGCCGAACACGAACCGTCCGTTCGAGAGGGCGTCGAGCGACGCCACCTCCTTTGCGGTGATGATCGGGTCGCGGGCGACGGCCATGCAGATCCCGGTCCCGAGCCGGATCGTGCTGGTTACGGCGGCGGCGGCGGCGAGGGCGACGAACGGGTCGTAGGTGCGCTTGTAGGCTTCCGGCAGCGTGCCACCCGGCCACGGCGTTCGTCGGCTCACGGGCAGGTGCGTCTTCTCCGGAACGAGGAGCGATTCGAACCCGCGGGCCTCGGCCTCGGTTGCGAGCTCGACGATGGGCATGGACTCGTCGGTGACGAAGCTGAGCAGTCCGATGTGCATCGCCGTCACGCGCCGGTTTCGGTGAGGCGGTCGATGACGACGCGCGCGCGGTCGATGCCGCCGGTGTCGTCGAGCAGCTGGTTCCAGAAGTTGGCGGCGAGAAGTGTGGCGAACAGCTCGAACGCGAGCTGTTCGGGGTCAGTGTTGCGGGGGAGCTCGCCCAGCCGCACCGCGAGCTTCGCCTCGGCCGACAACGTGGCGATCCAGGAGGTCTCGAGTGCGACGAGCAGGTCGCGTGCGGCGCCGGGCCGTCCGTCGAGGTCGGCGGCCGCGGCGATGAAGAAGCACCCGCCCGCGTAGGTGGTGGCGACGTGGTCGAGCCACCGGTGAGCGAGCTGCCGGAGGCGTTCTACGCCGGGCTCGGCGTGCACGGCGTCGATGACCTCGCGTTGGAAGCGCTCCGACGCGGCGCGCAGCGTCGCCACCTGGAGGTCGGTCTTCGACCCGAAGAGTCCGACGACTCCGCTCTTGGACATGCCCAGACCGGCCGCGAGACGGCCAATGGTGAGTCCTTCGAGTCCTTCGATCGAGGCGCGGTCGGCGGCGGCGGCGAGGACGTCGGCGCGGGCGCTTGGCCGTGTCGGCATGCTCTAACCATAGCGAACGATCGTGTGCTTGACAGCGAACGATCGTACGGCAATGCTGACGACGTGGATCAGACTGCCGCCTTTCACCACCTCCGCGGGGCGCTGCGCGCCAATGCCGCGTTCTCCGCCACCGGCGGTCTGGTCGCCCTTGTCGGCTTCGCTCCGATCGACGGCGTTCTCGGCACCGGGAACCGACCCTTGGTGGCCACGGCCGGGGCCGGGCTGCTCGTCTTCGCGGCGTCCGTTCTGGCCGTCGCCGCGCTCGTGCCGCGGCGGGTGCTCCGCGGCACGCTCGCCATATCGATCGCCGACCTCACGTGGGTCGCAGCAACCGCCGTCGTGTTCCTAGCGGCGGATCTCGACCGGGCGGCGGCGCCGATCCTCGGTGGTGTCGCCTTGATCGTCGCCGGCTTCGCAATCGCGCAGCTGCGATTGCGCATCGCTGCGAGCCGCATGACCGACCTGGACTCGCCGGTGCCCGAACGCGTGCATGTCGAACGGCGACTCGCCGCTCCTGCGACAGACGTGTGGCCCCTGCTCACCGACCACGACCTGTACGGACGGCTCGCACCCAATCTCTCACGGGTTGAAGTGCTCGGCGGGGAGGGTGTCGGGATGCAACGCCGCTGCTACGACACGCTCGGGCGGGGCTGGAACGAGACATGCACGCTCTGGGACGAGGGCCGGCAGTTCGCGGTCGATGTCGACACCTCCGACTATCCCTATCCGCTACAGGCGATGCGAGGGCGATGGGCAGTCGAGCCCGAGGGCGACCGATCCAGGGTCACCATGGACTTCGAGCTCGTGCCGCGCCCAGGTGTCCTCGGTGGTGTGTTCGTGGCCACGATGCTGCTCGCGTTCAAGCCCGTCGTCCGCCGCATCCTGCGAGGCTGGGAGCGCGAGCTGACCGTCGCTCACGCCGCCGCGTAGCCGTCCCATCGCGCGACGAGGACGCCGGTCGCGCCGAGCGAGGACTTGCGACCCGATTCGCCACGAGGTATGCTGACCGACCGGTCAGTCGCTCTATCCTCGAGGTTCACATGCCCACTGCCAACACCCGCGCCGGCGCCGTGGCCTACGACGAGCAGGGCACAGGTCCTGCGCTGCTCCTCGCTCATGCCACGCTGCATGACCGCCGCGACTACGACCCGGTCGTGGACCGGCTCAGCGACCACTTCAGGGTCATCGCCTTCGATTGGCCCTGGCACGGGGAGTCGCCGGGCGCAGCCGATCAGATCGCGTCCGCGTCGCTGTTCGCCGATGTCCTCGAGGACATCGTCGCCGACCTCGAGCTCCCCGACGTCGGGCTCATCGGGAACTCGGTGGGCGGCTATGCCGCCGCTCGGCTCGCCCTCACCCGTCCGGAGCTCGTCCGCAGCCTCGTGCTGGTCAACAGCGGAGGCTTCGGGCCCTTCGGTGCCGCACCCGGAGCGCTCTGCGGGCTGCTCGGCCGCCCCCGGGTCACCCGTCGACTCCTCGGCTCGCTCGTCCCGATG
>JBKJJS010000384.1:0-14736 GCA_046597895.1 Ilumatobacteraceae bacterium | reverse complement strand
CGGAGGGCACGCCCCGGACCGCGGGACCGGCGGAGTGGCATCCGGTACACCAGCGCGGCGTGATGTGTATAATATGCGCATGGCACGAGTCAACATCACCATCCCTGATCGGCTTCTCGCTGAGGCCAGATCCGCGGGATTGAACATCTCCGGGTTGGCGGCCGCCTCCCTCGCCGAGACGCTCGACGCCCGTGGCCGGATCGCCGAACTCGATGCATACCTCGCGGAGATGGAGGCGGTCCTCGGGCCAATACCCGCCGGCGAAGCTGCCGAAGCCAAGGAATGGGCCGACGGGGTCCTCGGCAGGGTCGTGTCGGTGTCGGGCGTTGCCCGGTTCGCATGACGCTGATCCTCGACAGCGGAGGCGTCAGCGCGCTGGCGGGCCACCGAGCCCGGCTGGCTGAACTTCGTCGGCGTGGGGTCTGGCCCGCACAGGTTCCCACCGTCGTGCTCACCGAGGCACTCACGGGCGATCACCGGCGCGACTTTCACACGAATCGTCTCCTGAGAATCAGCCAGATCCGCGATGTCACGGAGCACGTGGCGCGCGAAGGGGGCCGCCTTCGCACCGCGACCGGCCGCGCCAGCGAGATCTCAGCGACCGACGCGATCGTGGTCGCGTACGCATCGACGCGATCCGACCCGGTCGTGCTGACCAGCGACCACAGTGATCTCTCGGCCCTTGCGACGCACACCTCGACACCGGTGACGATTTCCGCCACGTAGCAAACCCGTCGCGCTCAGGCGACAGACGTCCTGCGTCAACGTTGGCAGCGCGGGCAGAAGAACGTCGATCGGCCGCCCACCACTGACCGACGGATCTCGGCGCGCCCGCATGTGAAGCACGGCTCCCCCGCCCGGCCGTAGACGTGGTGGCTGTCCTGATAGCGCCCAGCGCGCCCCATCAGGTCCACGTACTGCGCATCAGCGAGTGTGGACCCGCCGGCCGCGATGGCCTCGGTGAGGACCTCGGTGATCGCCGCCGCCAGCTGGCCCACCTCAGCAGGCTTCACCGCAGCCGCTCGCCGGTCGTAGCGCACCCCGGCCCTGTGCAGCACCTCGTCGGTGTAGATGTTCCCGAGACCCGCCACCAGGTGTTGGTCCATCAACGCCACCTTCACTGCCCGATGAGTCCTTGCCAGCGCGGCGCCCAATACCAGCGCGTCGAACCGGTCGACAATCGGGTCGACACCGAGTCGAGCAAGCTCGGGCGCCACGACTGCGACGCGCTCCGGCGAGAACACCACGACCTCGCCGAACGTGCGGGGGTCAACGAAGCGCAACTCCCGGTCGCCGAACGTCGCCACGACGTGCGTGTGCGCCGGCCGTGATGACTCAGCGGATGCGACAAGCAACTGCCCGCTCATCCGCAGGTGGATCATCAGGGCATCGCCGCTGTCCAGGGGGCAGATGAGGTACTTCCCACGCCGGTGTGCCGCCACCATCGTCGTCCCGGTCAGCCCGTCGATCACCTCGTGCGCCGACGTCCGGCGCACGGTGCGCTCGCGACCCACCTCGACCCGTTCGAAGCGCCGACCGACGACGTGTGCTTCCAACCCGCGTCGAACCGTCTCCACCTCGGGAAGTTCAGGCACCGGGAATTTCAGACACCGTCGAGGTCGCCGACCAGGCAATAGACAGCCAGGCGGGCCGCGCTCTGCTCGGCTTGCTTCTTGGATGAACCCTCGCCTGCGCCGACAGTGTCGCCTGCCACGACCACCGTGGCGAAGAAACGCTTCGCGTGATCAGGGCCCTCCTCGCGCAGCACGTACACGGGGGACGTCTCGAACATGCGCGCCGACAACTCCTGCAGCATCGTCTTGAAGTCGGTGTACGGAGCGACCGACGCTACCGACATGAGCCGCTCGCCGATCAGTCGTTCGACGAGGTCGTGGGCCGCTTGGGGCCCTCCGTCCAGATACACCGCTCCGATCGCCGCTTCGATCGCGTCGCTGAGGATTGACGGCTTCGAACGCCCACCGGCCGCGTCCTCACCCTTGCCCAACATCAGACACTGACCGATGTCGATCGTGAGGGCGATCTCGGCGAGCGCAGTGGCATTGACGACGCTCTTGCGCAGGTCGGTGAGCCGCCCCTCGTGCGAATCCGAATGTTGGCGGTAGACGAGATCGGCCACGATCCAGCCGAGTACAGCGTCACCGAGGAACTCCAGGCGTTCATTGCTCTCGTGTCCGAGGTGCTCGGAGCACCAGGAGCGGTGCCTCATTGCTTGGCGCAGCAACGACAGATCCTCAAACTCATAGCCGAGCCGATCGCTCAGCCCTGCGAGGTCGGGCTCCACGGCGAGGCGATTCAACTGGCCGACGCCACCCGCTGGTACACGTAGTCGACGGCGTCTCGCACCGTCTTCAGATCCTCGAGGTCCTCGTCGTCGATCCGGAAGCCGACGGACCGCTCGGCCAACTCCTCCTCTAGCGATTCGACCAACTCAATCAGGGCGAGCGAGTCGGCATCGAGGTCGTCGACGAGGGCTTGACCCTCGCTGATGTTGCCGGGATCGATTTCCAGGATGTCGGCGAGCCGATCCCGCACGATCTCGAAAATGGCCTGGCGGTCGAGCGGACCGCGCTCGACATGGGTCTCGGCCGGCACGTTGGTCTCCCCCTCGGAGTCGGACACTGAAGAAAGTGATGGTTGTTGGTTCGATGTTACGGCGCGATGTGCCGAGGATCGCGCACCCTGGCCCGACACACCGGCTCCCTTACGCACCGTCGGTGGCGACGGCGGCACGCAGTTCGGCCACGATGTCGGATTCCACCAGTTCCTTCGCCACCTTCAACGCATTCACAATCGCCCGGGAGCTCGACGATCCGTGGCTGATGATGCACACCCCGTCGACGCCGAGGAGGATGGCGCCACCCGTGGTTTCCGGGTCGATCGCCTCATACAGCGGCATCAGCGCCGGCAGGAGCGCATCGGCGTGCTCTTTGTACTCGGGCCTCGACCCGAACGCCGCGAGAATGGCCCGCACGACCGTCCTCAACCCTCCCTCGAGCGTTTTGAGCACGACATTGCCCGTGAACCCGTCCGTGACGACGACATCGACGAGATCCGTCATGAGGTCGCGTCCCTCGACGTTGCCGATGAACTGGATACCGGGGGCATCGAGGAGCAGGCTGTGAGCCTCCTTGACGAGCGTGTTGCCCTTGGTGGCCTCTTCACCGATCGACAACAGACCCACTCTCGGGCACTCCAGCCCGTACCGCCGGCGAGCAAACACCGAACCCATCTGAGCGAACTGCACGAGCCACTCAGGCTGCACCTCGGCGTTGGCGCCGGCGTCGAGCAGAATGGTGGGGGTCGACCCCGGCACCGGGATTGGGGTGGCGATCGCCGGGCGGCTGACGCCCTTGATCCGGCCCATCCTCAGCAACGCCGATGCCATGGTGGCACCGGTGTTCCCGGCCGACACCATGGCTGAGGCACGACCATCGCGTACCGCCTCCGCAGCGCGAACGAGAGTCGAGTCCTTCTTGCGTCGGACCCCCTGGGCGGCGTCCTCGTCCATGCCGATGACCTCGGACGCCTCGATGAGTGCGAGGTCGCCACGGTCAGCCAGATCGGCCGGGCCGACGAGGACGACGGGAATACCTTGCGCGGCGGCCAGCCGAGCGCCGGCCACGATCTCGCCAGGGGCACGGTCACCGCCCATCGCATCAAGGGCGATTGGAAGCATCACAGCGGGTTGCGGCTACTCGACGTCGATGACGACCCGGTCGCGGTAGAACCCACACGACGGGCACACCCGGTGGGGCAGCTTGGCGTTGCCACAGCGCGGGCAGAGGCTGCGAGCCGGAACGCCAAGTCTCCAGGCACCGGCCCGGTTACTGCGCGACTTCGACTTCGACTTTTTCTTCTTGGGAACGGGCATCGTCGTACTCCCTTGCAAACGAGCCGGGGCAGGTTACCGGGAATCCGGCTTGAGCGCGTCGAGTGCCGCCCACCGGTCGTCAGTGACGCTCACCTCGCATGCGCATCGCACTGTGTTGCGGTCCACCCCGCACACCGGACAGATGCCGGCGCAGTCATCGCGGCACAGCGGCGCCGACGGAGCGTCGAGCAGCAGCGCTTCGCGAACCATGGGCTCGAGGTCGAGTTGCTCTTGGACGATCGGGAACGCGTCGGGATCCGTGACCACCGTCTGGTAGAGCTCCTGGACAGGGATGACGAGCGGGCCGCCGACCTCGGCGAGGCAACGCCGGCAAACCCCTTGCCACGTGGCCGACACCGTGCCGTTCACGACGATGCCGTCGGTGAGTGCGTCCACGTGGAGATCAATCGCCACGGGGCCGTCGACCACACGTTCGTCCGAAACCTCTAACTCGCCCGTCGACGACTCCAACCGTATGTCCTTGCCCGTGCCGGGTCTCCGAAGCAACTCGGCGACGTTCAGGACGAACTGGTTCGCCCTCCCCACGGCTACTTGCGATCCTGATCGAAAAAGCCCTTGGCGATGTCCTCGGTCTCCTCGAGCGCCGGCTGAGCCCGGTGCAGCCCGATGTTGAGCCGCTCCCGGCCCGCCGACACGGTGCGGGTGAGCTTGTCGAGCAGCACTTCGAAGCTCCCCAGGCGCTGGTCGATGAAGTCCTCGGTCTCGTGGCGCAGGCGGCGCACGTCAGTATCGGCGGCATCCATCACCTGGCGAGCGCGGGACTCGGCCGCCCTCACCACCTCTGTTCGCTGCACCATCCGTTCCGCCTGAACGCGGGCCGCCTCCAGGATCTCGTCGGCCTCGCGTCGGGTCTTGGCGACGAACTCCTGACGCTCCTTGAGCATCCACCTCGCCTGTCGCAGATCATCCGGGAGCCGCTCCAGGGCCTCCTCGAGTAGTTGGATGATCTCGTCCCGATCGATGCGGGGCGTGGAGGACAGCGGAAACGTCGGGGCCGTGGCAATGACGTCGACGACCCGACGCAGCAGCGTCTCGGAGTCGTTCGTCGGGGTCACCGGGCGTTCGTCGAAGCCGCTGTCGTCGTATCCGTCGTCGTAGCTCACTGTTCCACCTTCCGGGCAGCGATGTGGGCGAGGCGCTCGGCCACCGGCCCTGGCACGAGTGCGCTCACGTCGCGACCGTACCGCGCAATCTCTCTGATGTAACGGGACGAGATGAATCCGAGGCCAGGTGATGCTGCGACGAACACGGTGCGAACACCCGACACGGCGTGGTTCGTCAAGGCCATTTGCTGCTCCACCTCGAAGTCGGCGGCGCTGCGGAGCCCCTTGACAATGACATCGGCGCCGAACTTGCGCGCCGCATCGATGGCCAACCCGGGATATGCCTCAACCGTGACCCCACCACGACCGGCGAGCGACTCGCGGATCATCGCCTGGCGTTCCTCCAAGGCGAAAAGCCCGGAGGACTTGCCCGGATTGTGCATCGTGACGACGACCACCCCGCCGAACAGTGCCGCGGCCTGCTCAATGACGTCCAGGTGCCCCAGGTGAATGGGGTCGAAGCTGCCTGGATAGAGCGCGAGAGGCATTTCGATCAGACTATCCGGCCGAGGATGGTGACGAACGTCCGGCCGTACCGGCGGGCTCGAATGGTGTGCCACCCTTCGGCCGGGCTGATCTCGCGATCACTTTCTGCAACGACGGTGGCGGCGCCGACGGCGGCGAACAGTTCCGGCCAACCGGCGAACTCGTACGGCGGATCGACGATCGCCAGATCGACCGTGCCGCACTGCGCAAGTGCGGTCATCACGTCGGCCACGACAACCTTCGACCGCTCCCCCAGGCCGAGCGAGGCCAGATTCCGCCTCAGCACCGCCAACGCCGTGCGGTCCTTTTCTACGAACACGCACGACTCAGCCCCGCGGGAGAGGGCTTCGATGCCCATAGCGCCCGAGCCGGCGAACAGGTCGGCCACCGTTGCTCCATCGATGAACCCGGCGCTGTCGAGCGAGTTGAAGACGGCCTGGCGCACCTTGTCGCTCGTCGGACGCGTCTGCAGACCCTCAGGGGCCTCCAGGTGCCGACCTCGGAGTTCACCAGCCACGACGCGCATCGGCTGGCAGGATACGGACATGCCGAGCCCGGAGGAGACCATCACGTGCGTGGATTGTGGCGGTCGCTGCCACCTCCTTACGCACCCGCCAGAGGACGACGAGTGGTTGCCGGGCGATGTCGTGGCCTACCGATGTGAGGACTGTCGAGATCGCTGGGACCTCGTCCTGCCCGACGATTGGGGCGACGAAGAGTACGGGCCGCCCGAGACCTACGCGGTCTAACAGGGCGCACCGAGCTCGGGGGTCTGGGGGCCTTCCTCGAAGAACTCGACGAACTGCGCGAGGCGAGGATCCGAGACGGACTCCAACAAAAGTTGCTCACCCCAGGCCGAGGCCACCACCGGCGCGGGCAATCCCTCGTACGGCGACACGAGCAGGTATGGATGGCCGGCCACGACGGCGGTCAACACCGCCACATCTGACGCCGGAAGATTTGGGGCGAAGGTGATCCACACCGCGCCGTGCTCCATCGAGTGCACGCCCATCTCCTCGCGGATCTCGGTGCCGTAGAACCCGCACGACTCCCACGACGGATCGTGCGGCCCGCCGACGGGCGGTGTCTGCTCGTACACCACATCGTCAGTGGAGTGATCCTGGCTGAGGCCGCTGTAGCTCACGACACCATCCGGCTGTCCGGTCGACAGAAGGACCGTGGTCCGGGCAGCAGTAGTGGGGGCGGGAGTGGTGGGGGCGGCAGCGAGGTCAGCGGTCACAGCCGGCGATCCGGCGTCGTCACCCCCGCACGCGGCGACACCCATCGACCCGAGCAACAGCGCAACCGCCCCGAACCGGGCGACGTGATGAGATCTCATTTCGACAGTTTCGCTCAGGACTTGAACAAATACGCCTCGTCCTCACTCGTAAAGAGCAACTCCAGTTCGTCGACGAGCGGGCCATAGCGCCGCATCGTCGGATCAGCATCCACGATGTCGAACGCGGCGCGACGAGCCAGACCCACCAACTCCCGGTCCCGTCTCAGCGACGCCAGCTTCAGGTCGCTGCGGCCCTTCTGTGCCGTGCTCATCAGCGTCCCCTCGCCACGCAGGTCGAGATCGACCTCCGCCAACTCGAACCCATCTGTGGATTTCACCAGCGCGTCAACACGAGGGTTCACCCCCTCCTGCAGCGCCGTGACCAACCAGCACCGGGAGCGCACACGACCCCGGCCGACCCGACCTCGCAGCTGGTGCAACTGGGCGATGCCGAAGCGGTCGGCGTCCATGATGACCATCACCGTCGCGTTCGGGACGTCCACGCCGACCTCGATCACAGTGGTGGCGACGAGCACGTCAAGTGCGCCGGCACGAAAGCGTTCCATCACTGCCTCCTTCTCGGCCGACGGCAACCGACCGTGGATCAGCCCGACGCGCACGTCGTGTAGCTCCCCCGCCTGCAACCGCTCGAACATCTGCTCCGCCGATGCCACCTCCAGCTTCTCGCTCTCATCGATGAGCGGGCACACGACGTACGCCTGATGACCCGCCTCGACGGCTTCTCGCACATCGGACCACGCCGCGATCTCGTCCAACGGCCCGTTTGCCCAGTGGGTGGCGATCTCGATCCGCCCCGGCGGCTTCTCGTCGAGCACGCTCACGTCGAGGTCGCCGTACACGGTCATGGCCGCCGTCCTCGGGATCGGTGTCGCCGTCATGACGAGGACGTCAGGGACGGTGCCGTCAGGATTGCCCTCCTCCCCCTTGGCTCGCAGCATCCCTCGTTGCTCCACCCCGAATCGGTGTTGCTCGTCGACCACGACCATTCCGAGACGGTGAAACCGCACCCCTTCCTGGATGAGCGCATGCGTGCCGATGACGATGTCCACGGAGCCATCGGCCAAGCCCGCCACGAGATCGCGTCGGTCGCCGCCGGTGACCCGGTTCGTCAGTAGTTCGACCCGGAGCGGGCGGTCGCCGAAGAGGTTTCCCGGGTCAGGCACGGTGATTCCGTCGAGCAGGGCACGAACACTCGTGGCGTGCTGCTCGGCCAGTACTTCGGTCGGGGCCATGAGCGCGCCCTGATGGCCACCCTGTACGGCGACGAGCAGCGCCGAAATCGCGACCACCGTTTTGCCGGAACCCACGTCACCCTGCAACAGCCGATGCATGGCGTGGGGCCCGGCGAGATCCCGTCCGACCTCATCGATCACCCGGATTTGCGCACCGGTCAGCGAGTACGGGAGGTGCTCATGGAACCGCTCGACAAGGCCTCCACCGAGTCGGTGACGAATGCCGAGCGACTCGCGCTCCATCGCCCGCTTGCGCAGCACGAGCACGAGTTGGACGCGAAGCAGTTCGTCGAAGGCGAGACGCCGCCGCGCCGACTCCTTGTCCGCCACCGTGTCGGGCAGGTGGATGCGGCGCAGCGCGTCGTGCCGGTCGACGAGCCCGAGTTCATGGCGAACCGACTCCGGCACCGGGTCGACGATCCCTCGTTCGACGCACCGGTCGAGGGCGTTCTCGACCCAGCCGGCGATCTCCCACGTCGTCAGTTGCGCCTTCTCGCTCTGGGGGTAGATCGGCACGATGCGACCGGTACGGTCGCCGATGAGGTCGACGATCGGGTTCGTCATCTGCAGCCCGCCACGGAACGCGTCGACCTTGCCGAACAGGGCGACCTCGAGCCCTTCGCGCAACTGGCGCTCGCGCCACGGCTGGTTGAAAAAGACCGCCTGTAGCTGACCGGCCCCATCACCCACCTTGACGGTGACCATGGTTCGTCGGTTGCCGAGCGACCGCTTGGCGACGCCCCGCACCGTGACGAGGACAAGCGCCTCCATGCCGGGAACGAGGTCACGTACCCGTGCTTCGTTCGTGCGGTCCACCCAACGCCGTGGGTACGTCGTCAGGAGATCGAGGACTGATTCGATGCCGACGTCATGCAGGGCCGAGCGCCGCTTTTCGCCGACGCCTTTGATTCTCTCGACATCGAGCGCCGCCAGGTCCCGGTAGGTCAGAGGCCCTGCCACGCCCGACTCACCGCTGTTCATGCCCCTACTCGACGCCGAAGAGGTATGGGTACAAGGGCTGGCCGCCGCGATGGACCTCCACCTGCACCCCAGCCCGCTGCTCGTTCAGCCAGGACACCAGGGCTTCAGTGGCTTCGGTGGTGGCGTCGGTGCCAGTGATGATCGTGACGAGTTCCCGACCAGTGTCGACGAGTTGCTCTAGCAATGCGGTAGCGGCCCCCTCGACCGTCGCCGCGACGGACACGATGCCGTCGCCGCGGACGAGCCCGATCCAGTCACCGACGGAAATGGTGCCGGCGGCGCCCGTCGTGTCGCGTACGGCCTGCGTGACCTCACCAGTGGCGACGGACGCGGCCGCCTCGCTCATCGATTCGACGTTGTCGTCCACATCGGCGACCGGGTCGTACACGACGAGCGCGGCGAGGGCCTCTGGCATCGAACGGGTCGGCACGACGCGCACCGCCTTGTCGCTCAAGGCATCGACCTGTTCCGCCACTGCGATGATGTTCTTGTTGTTGGGGAGTAGCACGACCTGCTGGGCGTTGACGTGCTTCACCGCCTCCAACAGTTCCGCCGTCGACGGGTTGAGCGTCTGTCCGCCGGTGACGATGCCCTGCACGCCCAGTTGCCAGAACAGATCGGCGAGCCCATCCCCAGAGCAGACGGCGACCACGGCTGTCGTCACAATCGGGTGACTTGCCGGAACCGCTCCTGACGTCCGGTGCGCGCGGCTGCCGAGCGTCGCCTCCCGTGCCGCGTGTTCGTCTTCCACTTCCTCGAACAGATCGGTGACGCGAATGGTGCGGGGCCGGCCGCCGGAATCCAGCGCCACCTCGACAGCGGCACCGATGTCGTTCGTGTGGACGTGACAGTTCCAGAGCCCATCTCCACCGACCACCACGATGGAGTCGCCGATCGCCCCCCAGCCCTGCTTGAACTCCTCGATTCGCTCGTCGTCGAGATCGAGGAAGTACATGACCTCGTAGCGCAACTCGGACACGTCGCCCGAGCCCCGGCGGGCGATGGCTTCCAGTTGCGCCGCGGTTGGTCCCGCAATGTCCTGCGGCACGGGCATCGGCTCGCCTGCCACGACGTTGAGGGCAGCGTCGAGCAGCAGCATGAATCCCGCTCCGCCGGCGTCGACCACGCCCGCTTCCTTCAGAACCGGCAATTGGTTCGGTGTATCGGCGAGCGCGGCTTGCCCGGCACCCTTGGCCGACCGCAGCACATCGACGAGTTCTCCACCGCGATCAGCGGCCACACGTGCCGCGGCAGCCGCCTCACGAATGACCGTGAGGATGGTGCCCTCGATGGGCTTCAACACGGCCTTGTACGCCGAAGCGGATGCCGCGTCGAGGGCATCGGCCACGGAACGTGCCGTCACCGACTCCTTCACTCCCTTGACCGCTTCGGTGGAGCGTTCGAACACCCCGACGAGTCCTCGCAGGATCTGGCTCAGAATGACACCCGAGTTGCCCCTGGCGCCCATGAGGGAACCATGGGCGATCGCCCGGCATGTCGCCGCGAAGTCGGCGGGCGCCTCCGAGACCTCGGCCACCACCGCGTCCATCGTGCGGGCCATGTTGGTACCCGTGTCGCCGTCGGGCACCGGGTAGACGTTCAGCCGGTTGATGCCCTCCTGGTGAGCCTTCATCGCGTCCCGGAACGTCACGATCACCTCGCGAAGAGCGTCGACCCCGAGGCGATCCATCACCGGCACGTCGCGGATCGTACCGACCCGCTGCTAGATGGACGCGAACAAGCGCTCGGATGCCGTCACCAACTGGGCCGGCGCCAGTGTGGCGAAGGAGAACCGCACCTCGTGCCGACCGCCACCGTCACGGTAAAACGCCGTGCCAGGAACGAACGCCACCCCGGCGTCCACCGCCCGTCGCAACCACGCCTCGGAGTCCACACCGGGGAACGATCCCCACAGGAACATGCCGCCATCTGGATCGTTGAACAGTGCGCGATCCCCGAAACGCTCCTTCAGAGCACCGGCCAATGCCTCGCAGCGCACGCGGTAGGTATCCGGTAGCCCTGCGAGGTGGCCGGCCATGAAGGCATCGTCGGCGAGCACATCCAGGGCGAGGTGCTGGGCGAGCGTCGAGGTGTGCAGATCGCGGGCCTGCTTCATGCGGACGAGTGGGCCGAAGAGCCAGTCCGGGGCGGCCACCCATCCAACCCGGAGCCCCGGTGCGAGCAGTTTGGAGGCCGTCCCCAACGTCACCGCCCGGTCCGTCATCGTGCGGATCGATGCCAGGTGCTCCCCACGGAAGCGGAGCTGACCATACGGGTCGTCCTCAACGATCACGAAGCCGTACTGGTCCGCGAGGGCGGCGAGATGCACGCGGCGGTCGAGTGTCAGCGTCGCACCACTCGGGTTCTGGAAGTTGGGCACCGTGTAGACACACTTCGGCCGCAGCCCCCCACGGAGTTGTTCCGCCAGCAGGTCCACTTTCATACCGTCGGCGTCGACCGGAATCGCCACGATTCGTGGCTGGGTGGCTTCCATCGCCTGAAGCGCTCCGACGTACGCTGGCGCTTCCACGACCACGACATCGCCGGGATCGACGAGTGCGTGGAACACCAGGTCGAGGGCTTGCTGCGAGCCTGTCGTAATGAGGACCTGACTTGGCTGACAGGCCGGGAGCGACCCGCTGACCCAGGTTCGCAGGCCGGCCACCCCCTCCGTCGGTCCGTATTGGAGCGCGGACGCGCCATAGGGGCCACCATTGGTCAGTATCCGTTCGGCGGCCTGCCTCATTCGCGCGACGGGAAATGTTTCAGCGGCGGGAAGCCCGCCGGCCAGCGACAAAATGTCCGGGCGCTCCAGAAGGTGCAGCAGATCGCGGATCACCGACGTGCTCGCCGTCGATGCCCGCTTCGAGAGAAGTCCTGTCATCACCGTATATGACACCCCTTGAGGCGGCACTACCAGTACCCCCGTCATCATGGGATCACCAATCCCTGGATAGACGTCCCGGCGTTCGGATGCCTCAGGGCGAGACATCGGCCATGATTGCCCAATGGGTTTCGACGCGCTCCCGGACGCCCGCCGAGCGGATCTCGCCGAGTTTCTTCGCGTTCGGCGCCAATCCCTCAGTCCGGCCGACGTCGGCCTGGCCACCGGGCCGCGCCGGCGTACACCAGGATTGCGGCGGGAGGAGGTGGCGTTCCTCGGGGGCGTCAGCGTGTCCTGGTATACGTGGCTCGAGCAGGGCCGACCGATCAATGCGTCGCTCCAGGTGCTGCGATCCCTGGCCCGGACGCTGCGGCTCGATCAAGTCGAGACCGATCATCTGATCGCGCTCGCCGGTCAGACCTCGAACCGGACGGTCCGAGCCGGCGGCCACGATCTCCCCATCGACCTCCAACTCCTCCTCGATGCACTCGAACCGGCACCCGCCTACGTCCTCGACCCCACATGGCAATTCCTCGGTGTGAATGCCGCCCAGGAACGCCTGTTTCCGGGCTACACCCGCCTCGTCGAGGCCGATCGCAACCTCGTCTGGATGGTGTTTGCCAACCGCGATGTCCGCTCGCTCATCGGCGACTGGGAGGTCGAGGCCCGCCGAGTGCTGTCCCAGTTCCGGGCTGAAACCACCCCGATCCGAGACGAGCCGGCGATCCGCCTACTCGTCGAGCGGGTCCGTGTCGCCAGCCCGGAGTTCGCCGACTGGTGGCCACGGCATGACGTCGCGGGCTATGAGAGCCGCATCCGCACCTTCCACCACCCCGTCGCCGGCGTGCTGCGGTTCCGTCACGAACAACTCGCCCCGTCTGGCCAACCTGACCTCCGGGTCATCGTTCACCTTCCGATTCCCGGTGACGACTCAGCCGAACGACTCAAGCACTCGGGGCACCCGGTGGCCTGAGTCTGCAACGGAGCCACGTGGACCATCTGCCGAAACGATGGGATCCATAGTCTCGATCGCTGCCTGCGACTGGGGAACGAACCACGTCGAGTGGTAACCTCTTTGACCTTATGGCAGCTGTCTGCGAAGTCTGTAACAAGGGCCCGTCCTGGGGCATGTCGGTGTCGCACTCGCATCGCCGCACCAAGCGTCGTTGGAACCCGAACATCCAGCGTGTACGCGCATTGGTGAAGGGAACACCCAAACGCGTCTACGTCTGCACCGGATGTATCAAGTCCGGCAAGATCGTCAAAGCCGGCCACTGAGCCCGGACGAGGAACGGGCATGCAGGGCGTCATCAAGGCGTACGACCCCGACACGAAGGACGGCGTCGTCCTGTGTGACCGGGATCTCGCGGAGTACGACCTCGCCGCCGACGCGCTCGTAGGGTCCATCTTCCGCATGCTGCGCCAAGGCCAGCGCGTGATCTTCGACCTGGATACGCACGGCCGGGCGACACGGTTGCGCCTCGGGTCCGAGGTCGACATGGGCACCCCCGGTCCCTGACCTGGCCCTGCCCATCACCACAGGTCTGCCCCTCACCACAGTTCTCCCCGGGCACAACGGAGTGCCCCGACCACAGGAGCCCCGCCACGATGAGCGCCACCACGAATAACGCCCGCCTCCAACAGTGGGTGGCCGATTGGGCAGCAGTGTTCGAGCCGGCTTCGATCGTGTGGTGCGATGGATCAGCCGACGAGTACGACCACCTGTCGGGCGAACTCGTGGCATCCGGTACGTTCACCAAACTCGATGACGAGAAACGCCCCAACAGCTACTGGGCCCACTCTGATCCCGGCGATGTCGCCCGCGTCGAGGACCGCACGTTCATTTGCAGTGCCGCGGCCGCCGATGCCGGCCCCAACAACAACTGGCGGGATCCTGCGCTGATGCGCCAGGACATGCTGGTCCTCTACCGCGGATGCATGCAGGGTCGGACGATGTACGTCGTCCCGTTCTCGATGGGCCCACTCGGGTCACACATCGCGCACATCGGGGTACAGCTCACCGACTCCGCCTACGTCGCCGTCAGTATGCGGATCATGACCCGGATGGGTCAGGCCGCATTGGACGTCCTCGGCGCCGAGGGTGAGTGGGTCCACTGCCTTCACTCTGTCGGGGCTCCCCTTTCGCCAGGGGAGGCCGACGTCCCGTGGCCGTGCAATCCCGACAACAAGTACATCGTCCACTTCCCCGAGACCCGTGAGATCTGGTCGTACGGATCGGGCTACGGCGGCAACGCGCTACTCGGGAAGAAGTGTTTTGCCCTACGCATCGCGTCGGTGATGGCGCGCGACGACGGGTGGTTGGCGGAGCACATGTTGATTCTGAAGCTCACCTCCCCCGAGGGCGTGGCGAAGTACGTGGCCGCCGCTTTCCCGTCCGCGTGCGGCAAGACGAACCTGGCCATGCTCGTTCCCACCATCGCCGGCTGGACCGTCGAGACCGTCGGCGACGACATCTGCTGGATGAAGTGTGGGCCAGATGGGCAGCTGTACGCCATCAACCCCGAGGCCGGATTCTTCGGCGTCGCCCCTGGCACGGGCGAGGATACGAATCCCAACGCCATGGCCGCCCTCTGGGGTAACGCCATCTTCACGAACACCGCCATGACACCTGATGGGGACGTCTGGTGGGAGGGCATGACGCCCGACAGCCCTGCTCGCGCCATCGACTGGCGGGGCAACGCGTGGAACCCTGAGGTCGAGACGCCGGCCGCCCATCCCAACGCCCGTTTCACCGTGGCAGCCGCACAGTGCCCCTCGATTGCTCCGGAGTGGCAGGACCCCGCCGGCGTGCCTATCTCGGCCATCCTGTTCGGCGG
>JBKJJS010000370.1:0-3929 GCA_046597895.1 Ilumatobacteraceae bacterium | reverse complement strand
GGCACGTATGCCGTCATGCTCGTGCTCGACGAAGGCGACCCGACACTCATCGACGCCGTCATGGCGGTGGTAGCCGACACGTGCGGGGCCATCGGCGCTGAACCCCTCGGCACCGACCTGGTCGAACGGTGGGTCCATCACCGCAACGACACCTCCGCGCTGCAGGCGCTCACCACGCAGGGGTTCGTGGTGGACACCATGGAGATCGCCGGGCGGTGGAGCGCGCTCCCAGCCATCTACGGTGCCGCCCGCGGCGCGCTGCTCGCCGTCCCTCACACCAAGGTGGCGACGTGCCACCTCTCCCACAGCTACACCGATGGCGCCTGCCTGTACTTCACGTTCGCCGCCACACCGCCGGCCGACGAGGTGGAATCCACCTACGTCGCACTGTGGGATGCCGGCCAGAGAGCGATCCTCGACGCCGGCGGAAACCTCAGCCACCACCATGGCGTTGGCCTCAACCGCGCCCGCTTTCTACACGAGGCGCTCGGCCCTGCGTTCGCCGTGCACCAGTCCATCAAGGACGTGCTTGATCCCCACGGCATCCTCAACCCCGGCAAGCTCGGCCTCTCGACTCCGTTCGGTCCCGTTCCATGGCCCAGTTGAGCGACTTCGACCGGCGGGCGATCCTCGACGGGGCAGCCGTCGCCGCCATGATCGCCGTTCCCGTCCAGATCATCGGCCAACTCGCGCTGGACGAGGAGGAACGCTCCGGGTGGGCGGCGGTGCTGGCACTCGTCATCATCGGTGGACTCGTCCTTGGCGCAGGGGTGGCGGCGTGGCGTCAAGATCGCCAGACGCCGCTGAGCCATGGCATCGTCACCGCTACCGGCGTCTTCGTGGCGATCCAAACCGTCCTCGTCGTCCTGAACGCCGTGCAGGGTGACACCATCCGGTGGGGCCGAATCTTGACGAGCTTCACACTCTCGATGGTGGCCGGCGTTCTTGGCGGCCTCCTCGGATCGTCGCTCCTGAGGCGAGGGCTGACCCCGAGCGACAGGAGCCGCCGGTGAGCAGCACATCGGGCCGCGTCCTCGTGATCGATGTCGGCACGAGCGGAACGCGCGCCGCCATCGTCTCGCGCCGCGCGGCCGGGCGCGGGGTGGACGTCACGCACTCCGTCTACCGCCGGACACCGCCGACCACGCCGTTCCCCGGCCTCGTCGAGTTCGACGCCGGCGACCTCGCGGCCACCGTCGTGGACGTCGCCCGCCAGGCACTGGCCGCCGGGGGGCCGGTGGATGCCGTCGGAGTCACGAGTCAGCGGGCATCCACCGTCGTGTGGGACCGGACGACCAGTGAGCCTGTCGGACCAGGGCTCGGGTGGCAGGACCTGCGCACTGTTGGTGAGTGCATCACGGCCCGCGCCGAGCACGGCCTCGCCCTCGCTCCCAACCAGACCGCCACCAAGGCGGCATGGATCCTCAACACGTTCGATCCAGATCGGTCCCGGGACCTGTGCGTTGGCACGGTGGACTCCTGGCTCGTCTGGGTGCTCACCGAGGGTCGGCATCACGTGACGGACCGCAGCAACGCCGGGGTCACCGGCTTGCTGGAGCCGGCCGCCGCCCGGTGGTCCTCCGCGGCGCTCAAGGCCATGAACATCCCTGCCGAGATGATGCCGGGCCTCGTCGACTCCTCCGGCCTGATCGCGCCCGCCACCGTGTTGCCCGGCGCCCCCCTCATCGCTGGTCTGGCGGGCGACCAGCAGGCGTCGCTCATCGGTCAGGGATGCGTGCGTCCCGGCCTTGCGAAGTGCACGTTCGGGACAGGCGCGATGCTCGACATGGTCACGGGCGCCACTGCGCCCACGTCGTCCAATCGTCGAGCACACGGGACCTTCCCCATCGTGGCGTGGACCATCGGCGGCGAGGTCACCTGGGGCGACGAAGCGATCATGCTCACCGCCGGCACCAACGTGGACTGGTTGGTCGACGACCTCGAGATCCTCACGTCGTCCGCCGAGTCCGACGTCGTGGCCGGCTCCGTCCCCGACACCGACGGCGTCGTCTATGTCCCTGCGCTCATGGGCTTGGGGACGCCGCGCTGGGACTACGGCGCCCGAGGCACGCTGCTCGGCATCACGCGGGGCACGAACCGCGCCCATGTCGTGCGCGCCGTCCTCGAAGGCATCGCCCACCGAGGCGCCGATCTACTCGAAGCGGCCGAGGCGGACTCCGGCCTGACCATTGCCAGCCTCAGAGTCGACGGCGGGATGAGCGTGAACGCCACGTTCGTCCAGGTCCTCGCCGATGCCTGCGCCCGGCCCGTGGAGGTGGCGCCCGTGACGGAGTGCACCACGCTCGGGGCGGCGTTCCTGGCCGGCCTGGCCGTCGGGATCTGGCCGAACCTGGAGTCCGTCGAGGCGGCCTGGACCCCGCAGCGAACCGTTCACCCGCGGGCGGCGGGCCACCTCGCCTCCCGCGAACGGTGGGCCGAGGCCATCTCGCGATCTGCTGGCTGGATACCCGCGCTCTCGGCCCTGGACTTCTAGAGTTGCAGGGTTCTCGCCCCGCCAGGAAGGCTTGAGCGACTGTTCCAAGAAAGGACCCCTCCCTCCGTGGACAACCCGGACACGATCCAGCGCGCCGACATCGGCCAACCCAGCCGTCGTGGCCTCCTGCGTGCCCTCGGCATCGGCGGCGTGGCCACGGCGTTTGTCGCCTCTGCCCGCCCAGCAGTCGCCCAGGAAGGGTCGACGACCACCACGGTGGCGCCGCTTCCCACGACGACGGCACCGCCGAAGAAGCCCAGTCGCGCCGACCTCGAGCTCCTGAGGTTCGCCGAAGGCGTGGAACGCACAGCGGCCAGGGGATACCTGGCGTTGACGGACGCCCGCCTCGCTGAACTGGCGTTTGATGAGCCGACTGTGGATGTGCTCCGCTCGCTCACCCCCCACCACCGGGCGTACGCCGAGGCGATCAGCGCGCTGCACGGGCCAACCGATCCGAGATCGCCAGTCATCGAGATCGCCGACGCCCTCGACATCGCCGCACTCGCAGCGGGCGACGCCGCCGCCGTCCTGGCCGCCGCCCAGAGCATCGAGGAGATGCTGGTCGATACCCACCTCGACCTGATGGGCATTGCCCAATCGACGAACGTCGCCGCACTACTGGCATCGATTCAGATCGTCGAGGCCCGTCACGCAGCTGTGCTCGCCGGGCTCCGGAAGCTTCCGTACGACGCCACGGTGCCGGCGTTCGAAGACGGTGCCGAATCCCTGACCGCCACCTATTTCACTCCGGAGCTGTGAACCCGATGGACTTCAGCCGTGACGAGCTCCGACGCGAGCTGCGCGAAATCGATCGGATGCACCGCGCCAGCGAGAGTGCTCAGCGATCGCTCTTGACCGGGGTGTTCGAGGATCTTCCCGCCGAGCAGCGATCCGCGGTCCTCCTCAGTGGCGTCGATCGCCGAGGCTTCTTCCGGATCGGAGGTCTCGCCGTCGCCGCCACCGCCGTGCTCGCTGCCTGCCGCGAGAAGGAACCGAAGGAACCGATCCCCGTCTCCGGCGAATCGCCCGGATTCGAGCCGGCGAAGATCAAGCCAGTCACCGACATCGTCCTACTGCGCACCGCCAGTTCGTTCGAATGGTCGATCGTCGACGCGTATCAGAAGCTCCTCAACAACGGGTTCATTGAGGATCCGGCCGTGATCGACCTCGTCCTGGTCTTCCAGTCCCACCACATCAGCCACGCCGATTCGTTCGCCCAAGCCACGACCGCCGCCGGCGGAACGGCCTGTACCCAGCTCAACTCGAAGATCACGAACGACCTCTTCGACCCGCTGCTGGCCACGATCGCCGGCGCCGGTGGGAACCGAGCCGAGGACTCCAACGCGTTCGCGCACGCGTTGGAGACGCTGGCCGGAGCCACGTACCAGTCGTTCACGCCGTCGCTGAGCCAGCCAGCGCTGCGCAAGGCCGCTAT
>JBKJJS010000339.1:0-7521 GCA_046597895.1 Ilumatobacteraceae bacterium | reverse complement strand
GCGAGTGCTGAGGTTGGCGGTGAAGTCCGTGAAGCCGAAGGCGCGTAGCACCGAGAGAACAAAATCCAGCAGCGACGCGATCTCGTCCTGCAGCTGGTCTTCGGTGCAGTAGATGTGGCTGTCGTCCTGCGTGAACCCGCGGGTGCGCATCAGCCCGTGCAACGTACCGGCCCGCTCGTAGCGGTAGACCGTGCCGAGCTCGAACAGGCGCAGCGGGAGCTCGCGGTAGCTGCGCTGGCGGCTGCCGTAGATCAGGCAGTGCATCGGGCAGTTCATGGGCTTCGGGTAGTACGTGCCGTTGTCCATCTCCATCGGCGGGTACATCCCGTCCTTGTAGAAGTCCAGATGGCCAGATGTCTCGAACAGATGGGAGTTCGCGAGATGCGGTGTGTAGACGAACTCGTATCCGCCGCTTCCGTGTCGCGCCCGGCTGTAGTCCTCCATGAGTTTGCGCACGATGGCGCCTTTCGGATGCCACACCGCGAGCCCGGCCCCCAGTTCCTGGGGAAAGCTCAACAGGTCCAGTTCCACGGCCAACTTGCGATGGTCCCGCTTCTCGGCTTCGGCGAGACGGTGGAGGTGTGCCGCCAGTGCGTCCTTGGACTCCCACGCCGTGCCGTAGATGCGCTGGAGCATCGGGCCCTTTTCGTTGCCCCGCCAGTAGGCACCTGCCACCTTCATCAGCTTGAAGTGTCCGAGCCGACCCGTGCTCGGCACATGGGGACCAAGACAGAGGTCGACGAAGGCTTCGGCGTTGCGGTAGATGCTGATGGTCTGTCCGCCGCCGACCTCACCGGCATCGGCGCCATCGGCTCCGCCGGTTGACACCCGTTCGATGATCTCGCATTTGTAGGGCTGGTCGGCGAAGAGGCGCAGTGCCTCGGCGGCCGACAGTTCGCTGCGCACGAAGGGTTGGTCGGCCTGGAAGATGGCGCGCATGGCGACCTCGATGGCCGCGAGGTCATCCTCGCTGAACGTCCGGCCGCCCGGCAGGTCGAAGTCGTAGTAGAAGCCGTCCTCGATGGCGGGGCCAATCGTGAACTTGGCACCGGGAAACAACTGTGTGACCGCTTGGGCCATGACGTGGGCGGTGGAGTGGCGCAGCACATGGCGGCCGGCGTCGCTCTCGGCCGTCACGATGGCGACGGTGGCCCCATCGCGCAACGGTGCCGTGAGGTCCCGTTCCTCGCCATCCACGACCGCGGCGACCGCCGCCTTGGCGAGGCGTGACCCGATCGACGATGCGAGGTCGAGCGCGGTAGATCCGGCGGGGAGCGAACGAGACGACCCGTCGGGAAGGAGTACTGCGATGTCATCCATGGCGCTGAGGCTACTGAGGTAGGGCTTCCAGACGCCGTGAGTTACGAAGCGCCGACCAGTACCGGCTCGGGCACGTCGTCCGGATCGGACACGTGGGCGACCTTGGCTGGGATGACGATGTCGTTGTCGGCCTTCTTGCCGGCGTAGACGTTCTTGTACTCCTGGCCGGTCAACTCGCGAATCTCGAACATCAACTCATCAGCGATCTGGCGCAACACGAGGTGATCATCGGCGCGATGGCGGTAGCGATCCAGCCTCAAGGGGCGACCGATCTTGATCGTGCACTCCTTGAACAATTTCGGCATCTTGGCGTCGGGTGGCTGGATCTTGTCCGTGCCGATCACGCCGACTGGGAAGATCGGGCAGCCGACCTTGAGCGCCAGCCGAGCGGCCCCGGTGCGGCCCTTGTAGAGGAAGCCATCCCGGCTACGGGTGCCCTCCGGAAAGATGCCGAACAGTTCGCCGCGGCGCAGTACGTCCTCCGCGGCGTCGAGGGCTGCTTGGCTCTTGTCCCCTCCCGAGCGGTCGATGGGAATCATCCCCATCATCGGGAACAGGCGCCTCGTCTTCCACGAGTCCATGTACTCGGCCTTGCCCACGAAGCTGATGCGTCGGGGCACGGTGAGGATGAGGAACGCTGAGTCCAAGAAACTGATGTGGTTCGGGCACAAGATGGCAGGACCCTCGGCCGGCAGACGCTCGTAACCCTCCAGGTTGATCTTCCACAAGCGCTTGGCCAACGGGCCGACAATGGCCCTGACACGGTCCTGGGCCTTGCTGGCACCCTGGTTCGTAGAGCCGCTCACAGCCAGGATTCTAGACCGCAAATGTTTCCAAATGGTTACAGCAATTCGACGCCCAGAAGTCCACTTGCTGCACGGACGCCCTCGCCGCGCCCGGCGGCAGCGTCGATCGCGCCCAACGCGGACGGAGTATCGAGGTCCTCGTCGAGTGCCGCTCTCGCCTCTCGGAGCGCTGACCCGCTTTCGCCATCCGGGCCTGCGGCACCAAGCCAGAGTTCCAAGCGGGCGGCGGCGCGCGGCATCACGTCGTCATCCCACTCCCATGGCACGCGGTAGTGGTGCTCGATGATGGCGAGGCGAATGGCCCTTGGGTCCCACGTCTCACGAAGCTTGTCGACGAACACGAGGTTGCCAAGGCTCTTGGACATCTTCTGCCCATCCTTGAAGATCATCGCGGTGTGCATCCAGTGCCGCACAAACGGCTCACCGGTCGCCGCCTCGCTCTGGGCGCGTTCGCACTCGTGGTGCGGGAAGATGAGGTCGCTGCCGCCGCCATGCAGGTCGATGGTGGTGCCGAGTTCACGCAGCGCCAGCGCGGAGCACTCGATGTGCCAGCCGGGGCGGCCGGGGCCCCACATCGTCTCCCACGCTGGCTCGTCGGCGGCCGATGGCTGCCAGAGCACGAAGTCGAGCGGATCCCGCTTGGCGGGGTTGTCGACATCTCCGCCGCGCTCGCGAGCGAAGTCGATCATCTCGTCGCGGGAATAGTGGCTGATGCTCCCGAAGCCCTCGAACTTCGACACGTCGAAGTAGACCGACCCGTTCGCCTGGTACGCATAGCCCCGGTCGAGCACCATGCCGATGAAACCGCGGATGTCGGGGATGGCCGACGAAGCCCTCGGGGTGCTGGCGACGGGTAAGGCATTCAGGGCCACCATGTCGCGCTCGAAACGGGCCTCTTCCCCGGCTGCGAGGTCCAGATAGTGGACGCCGAGTTGGCGGGCCTTGGCGAACAGGGGGTCGTCGACGTCGGTGACGTTGCGGACGCACTTGACCGTGTGGCCGAGATCGATCAGGCGTCGCTGGAGTACGTCATAGGCCACGAACGTGGCGGCGTGGCCGAGGTGAGTGGCGTCGTACGGCGTGATCCCGCACGTGTACATGGCCACCGTCGGACCAGGCTCGAACGGGACGATCGCCTGACGCGCGGTGTCGTAGAGACGCATAGGCATAGGTGGCTCAACCCCTGGGGGCTACTTCCTGATTCCCGTGAGCTTCGGAGCCACCCGCGTCTTGTACCGGACATTGAGTTGGAGAAGGACCGCAGTGAAGGCCTCGATCGCCATGGCGTTGGAGAGTTCACCGGCGTCCAGTGGGCGGCATCCCGGGATGTGCTCGACGATGCCGCTCACCACCTTGATGGCCGATGGATCGTCCGAGCAGATGAGGACATCGGAGTCGATGGGTTCGCCGAGGTGGCCCAACTCCTTAGCCGGGAGGTGATGGAAGGCCGCCACGAGCCGGCACCCGGGTACGGCCGCCTGGACGTGAGCAGCGACGCTGCCACGCGGTGGCACGAGCGGCTGAAACTCACCACCCACACGGATGAGGGCGTTGGCCATGCAGACCACCACCTTGCCGGCGAGCGCCGCTTCGTACTCCGACGCAGTGGTGGCCGCTGAATCCCACGGAGTGGCGATGACCGCCAAGTCACAGTTCGCGGCGTCACCGTTGTCCCCGGCCTCCACCTGAAGGTCCAGTTCCGGCCACTGCGCCCGCAGTTGATCGCACGTCTCCATGGCGCGGTACTTCGACCGCGAACCAAGCACCACCTCATAGCCAACCGAGGCCAGTCGAGCGCCCAGCGCCGATCCGGCCGGACCCGTTCCCCCGAAGATCCCGATTCGCATCGCTGAACTCTCGCAGACCTGCGAGGGGATTCCTACGCCCCGACGGCGTGATAGCCGCCGTCGACGTGGATCATCTCGCCGGTGGTGGCCGGGAACCAGTCACTGAGCAAGGCGACACAGGCCTTGGCGACCGCCGTCGAGTCGTTGACGTCCCAGCCGAGTGGTGCTCTGTCGTCCCAGACATCTTCGAACTTCTTGAAGCCGGGAATCGACTTGGCGGCCAGCGTCCGGACCGGTCCGGCCGCCACCATGTTGCACCGGATACCGCGGGGCCCGAGTTCCTTGGCCAGGTACCGGCTCGTGCTCTCAAGTGCGGACTTGGCGACACCCATCCAGTTGTAGGCGGGCCATGCGACAGTGTTGTCGAACGTCAAACCCACGAACGACCCCCCGTTCGCCATCAACGGGACGAATGCATCGGCGAGTGCCTTCAGCGAGTACGCCGAGACGTTCAACGCTACTGCCACGTCTTCCCACTGGGCGGCCATGAAGTCATCGCCGAGGCATGCCTCGGGCGCGAAGCCGATCGAATGCAGCACCCCATCGACCCGGTCCCACATCTCAGCGACCTGCTTGCGAACCCGGCCCAGGTGCTCGGGTTGGGTGACATCGAGTTCGAACACCGGTGCCGGAGTCGGCAACTTCCGGCCGGTGCGCTCGGTGAGGCTGAGTCCTCTGCCCGCGCCCGTGAGCACGACCTCTGCTCCCTGCTCCTGCGCCAGCTTCGCCACCCCGAAGGCCAACGAGGCGTCCGTGAGAACGCCGGTGATCACAATGTGCTTGCCGTCGAGCAGACCCATGGGGGGCCACCGTACTCGGCCGCTCAGACCCGGCGGTCCTGGCCCGCCCAGAACGGTGTTCGTAACTCTCGCTTCAGGACCTTGCCGGAACCGGTCTTGGGGAGCTCGTCGATCCACGAGACGGATCGGGGGACCTTGTAGTTGGCGAGGTGCGCACGTGCATGGTGCATGACGGACGCCTCGTCGAGCGCCGAGCCCGGACGCTTCACCACGACGGCGTGCACGCTCTCGCCCCACTCCTCGCTGGGGATACCGAACACGGACGCCTCATAGATGTCCGGGTGGGCCTCGAGCGCAGCCTCGATCTCAGCCGGGTAGATGTTCATCCCGCCCGAGATGATCATGTCCTTCTTGCGATCGCAGATGTACAGGAAGCCTTCGTCGTCGCGGTAGGCGATGTCACCGACGGTCTGGAAGCCATCCCGATGGTCTTCCATGAACTTGTCGTGCTGCTTGTAGTAGTCGGCGAAAACGGAAGGCGACCGGACGTACAACTCGCCCGTGGCCTCCGGTCCCGTCGCCGTGACGATGTCGCCGTCGTCGGTGTAGAGCCGTACTTCGACGAGGGGTGCCTCCTTCCCGCACGAGCTCGGCTTACCCATCTGGTCTTCTGGCCGCAGGATGCAATTCACCCCAAGCTCCGTGGAGCCGTAGACCTCCCACAGCGACAGCGGCGGGAAGTCGGCGACATACTGCTTCTTCAACGCGAAGCTCCACGGCGCGGCGTTCGCAATCATCACTCGCATGGACGAGCGGTCGTACCTGGCCTTGACCTCGTCGGCGGCGTTGCAGATCATGCGGATCGGGGTGGGGGCCGAGAATGTCGAAGTGCACCGGTAGGTGTCCACGAGGCGCAACCAGTCCACCGGGTCGAACTTGCGTTGTAGCACCACTGTCTGGCCGAGCGATTGCCCGATCGCCATGAACCCGCTTGGACCAGAGTGGTAGAGCGGTCCTGTGGTGACGTAGATGTCATCAGGGCGATAGCCGACCATCACGATCATGGCCGTCACCTGCTCTGCGTTGGCCGCCCCCCGTCGTAGCGCACCTTTGGGCTTTCCGGTGGTGCCTGATGTGTAGATCATCGTGTCGCCGGGCGCCGCGGTGGGCGGCAACACCGGCTCGGCCGGCGATGCGGCCTCCATGAGCGCGGCGACGTCGCCCATTCCGGCGGGCACGGGGCCGTCGTAGACGAGGATCGTCTGGACCTTCGGGGTTTCGGCGCGGATCCTCTCGAACAGCGCGGCGAACTCGGCATCGACATAGACGACTTCGGCGTCGCTGTGATCCGTGACGTAGGCGGCTTCCTCATCCGAGAGTCGGTAGTTCAGTGGGACCGCGGTCGCTCCGATCTTTCGGGCGGCGTTCATCAGCACCACCACCCCGACGGAGTTCTGTCCGCACCACACGATCTTCGTGCTCTGTCGCACGCCAGCGCCGAGCAACACGTTGGCCAAACGGTTGGCCTGCTCGTTGAGCTCACGGAACGTCAGCGTGTCGATCCGTCCGGACGGGCGGTCGTCGATGACGGCAACCTTGTCGGGCTGGAGTTCGGCGAGCGTTGTCAGGAAGTCGACCATGGCCCGGTTGTGTAACACAGCCAGTACCGCCACCTCCGCGCCGGAGCGGGAGTCAGCGCAGGAGGGCCATCACTGGGGCGAAGGCCTCCATACCGGGCTCGAAGATCGAGTAGTAGCTGATACCGAGTTGCTCCCTACGGGCGAGGAGCTGCTCGGCGATCTGCTCGTGAGTGCCGACCACCGCGTGCGGGACCGCCAACGCGTCGGCGTCGGTCTCCAGCGCGTAGCCCCGCTTCACTCGGGCCAGACCGGCGTCGAGGTCGTCCGTCACGATCACCTGCGTGAGGTTCGTGTGCAGCTCGATGTCGTCGAAGCGGCCACCGGCAGCGTCACGCACCCAGTCCAGCTTGCGGAGCATGGCGTCACCTCGCCCATCGACCGCCGAGTCCGGGCCGATCTTTCCCGCCGCCATGTTCGGCACGAAGCTCACGATGTCCGCCTCACTGGCGGCGAGGCGAAGCACCCGCTCTCCCCCGCCGCCAACCAGGATTGGTGGATGTGGCCGCTGCACCGGCATCGGCTCGTTGCGGACAGCGTCCAAGGGGAACAGCGCGCTCGGCCGGGTCACAGGGGACTCCGTCCAGCACGCCCTGAGCACGGCGATGGCCTCGGCCAACCGCTCGATCCGCTGCCCCGCCGTGCGCCAGGGTTGCCCGATGGATGCGTGGTCGGACGGTAGCCATCCGGCGCCTATCCCCACCTCGAGTCGCCCTTCCGAGAGGACGTCGAGGGTGGCGGTGTCCTTGGCGATCACCGCCGGGTCAACGGACTCGTTGTCGAGGACCAGTGTGCCGAATCGCAGTCGCGGGCTCACCTGCGCCGCCCACGCCATGGCAATGAGCGGCGCCAATCCTGGAGCCGCCCGGTGGTTCGGCATGTTCAGGATGTCGTAACCGAGTTCGTCCACCCGTTGCACCAAGGCCCGCCAGTCAACGGCGGAGAATTTGCCATTCGTCATCACTCCAAAGCGGAACGGGCGCTCCCTCATCGCCGCGGCTCCAAGATGGCAGCGAGCCGTTCCACGTCGCCGACATCGAGTGGTCGCGGCATCGACACGATGCACATATCGAGTCCAGCCTCTGCGTACTCGTCAATCCGCCGGGCCATCGCGTCCAGACCGTCTCGCGGCCACACGTTGGCCGACTTCATGATCTCGGCGGGGTCGCGC